>CAXAFJ010000103.1:0-7010 GCA_963968025.1 uncultured Pseudomonadales bacterium
ATCAAGGAGCCTAATCAAGGAGCCTAATCAAGGAGCCGTGCTGCTCAATCAAAGCGCCTTACATCTTCTCCATTACTTCAATACCCAGCAGGTCGAGACCTTTGGCGATGGTTTCTGAGGTCAGCTTACAGAGCTGCAGGCGGCTCTTCTGAATAGCGTCTGGCACTTCATCTTTTAACACTGGGCAGTGCTCGTAAAATGTCATATAAGCGCTGGCCAGTTCGTAGACATAGTTACACAGAATATGCGGGTAGCCCTCAGCGGCAACCTGATCCACCAGATCATCAAACTGCAGTAACTTCATAATCAGGGCTTTTTCTTGCGGCTCGGTAATGCTGATCTCGGCGCTAAAGCCTTCAGCACTGATCCCGGCCTTGCGGAAAATACTGCGGATCCGGGTGTAGGCATATTGCAGATAGGGCGCGGTATTGCCTTCGAAAGAGAGCATCGCGTCCCAGTCAAAAATATAATCATTGGTGCGGGTCTTGCTCAGGTCGGCGTATTTTATCGCGCCGATGCCAACCCTGCGGGCGATATTGGTGATTTCCTCTTCGCCGAGATCGGTGTTTTTACTGCGCAGCAGTTGCTCCGCACGTTCCACGGCTTCCACCAGCAGGTCGGCGAGTTTTACGGTGCCGCCACTGCGGGTTTTAAAGGGTCTGCCATCCTTGCCCATCATGGTGCCAAAGGGGTGATGCTCAAGGCTCACTGCAGCGGAGACAAAGTCCGCTTTGCGGGCGGCGGCAAAAACTTGCTTCATGTGCAAAGATTGTCGTGCATCAATAAAGTAGAGAATACGGTCGGCCTGGAGTTGGCCCACTCGGTAACGCATGGCGGCGAGATCCGAGGTGGCATAGAGAAAACCGCCACCGGATTTTTGTACGATCATCGCAGAGGGGTTGCCGTTCTTGTCGGCCAGCTCCTCGAGAAAAACCACCTGGGCGCCATCGCTTTCAACCGCCAAACCCTGTGCCTGTAGATTGTCGAGCACATTCTGCAGATCATCGTTGTAGGCACTCTCGGGCATAATATGCTCGGCGGTGAGGCCGACATTGAGCTGAGAATAGATCTCCAGGTTGTGCGCCACAGAGACTTCAATAAACTTCTGCCACAGAGTGCGGCAGTGCTCGTCGCCAGACTGCAGCTTGACCACATAGGCCCGTGCTGTATCGGCAAACTCTGGATCGGCATCAAAGTGCTTTTTTGACTGCTGATAAAACAGCTCTAAATCACCCAGCGCCAGTTCCGCCTGTTCACCTTTGCCAAGCTGCTGTTCGAGCTCCGCAATCAACATGCCGAACTGAGTCCCCCAGTCCCCCATATGATTTTGACGCAGGACCCTGTGGCCCTGATATTCAAGAACCCGGGCAACCGCATCGCCAATAATGGTCGAGCGCAGGTGACCCACATGCATCTCTTTGGCGAGATTGGGTGAGGAGTAATCCACCACTACGGTTTGCTGGTCGCCATCCTGATTTGATTCACTCTTGGTATAGAGAGTATCTGTGCTGAGGTTGGCGGTCAGAAAAGCGTCGTTGAGATGGATATTGATAAAGCCGGGACCCGCTATCTCAAGCTTGTCGGCGATACCGTCGAGATCTACATGCTGAATGATTTTGTCAGCTAAATCCCGGGGATTCATCTTTAAGCGCTTGGCTGCACCCATGGCGCCGTTGGCCTGATAGTCGCCAAACTGCGGTTTGCCACTTAGGGCCAAAGTCGGTGAGCATTCGCTGGGGACTCCCGCGGCCTGCATGGCGGCGGAAAATCGCTGATTGAGAAGCTCTTTGATGCGCATATTGTGACTTTCCTTGGGTCTGGCAGGCTCTAACTAGAGAGCGAGGCAAAAATTTGAGATGAATTGTAGGTTTCCCGCGGCGGAAAGCAAAGCCATACTTGCAAATAATCGCGGTATTGCTATAGTTTTGCCCTTCGGCTATTCCGTGGCCGAGGCTAACTCATTTTGCATTATCTAGGATCTCCGATGGACTCAACACTGATCTCGCAAGGCTTGGATCTAATGCTCTACGGTATGGGTACTGTGTTTACCTTTTTGACTCTACTGGTGGCGGTTACCACTCTGATGTCTAAAATTGTCAATACACTGGTTGTTGAGCAGCCAGAGATTACAGTTAGTCCAATCGCCACTGGGGCGGGTAATTTAATAGCACAGTCCACTGTTGAGCCACGCATTGCCAAAGTAATTCAGGCCGCGATCGATCAGCACCGCAGTAAAAAGTAGCCTACCAACTCTAAACCAACTTACCAAAATGGACATGAATATGCCCTCGACACCTGCCGCCCTCGGCATTACCGAAGTTGTTCTGCGCGACGCGCACCAGTCTCTCTTTGCCACGCGCATGCGTATCGACGATATGCTGCCGATCGCTGAGAAGCTCGATCAAATTGGTTACTGGTCAATGGAGTCATGGGGTGGCGCTACATTTGATTCCTGCATTCGCTTTTTGGGTGAAGATCCCTGGGACCGTATTCGCGAGATCAAAAAAGCCATGCCCAACACGCCCCAGCAGATGCTGTTTCGCGGGCAGAATATTCTTGGCTATCGTCACTACGCCGACGATGTGGTGGAAAAGTTTGTTGAACGTGCCGCAGTAAACGGCATCGATGTGTTCCGCGTCTTTGACGCGATGAACGATATGCGCAACCTTGAGACGGCTCTCCGTGCCGTGGTTCAGGTGGGCAAACATGCTCAGGGCACTATCTCCTACACAGTGAGCCCAGTGCACACCATCGATCGCTGGGTGGATATGGGTCGCCAGCTTGAAGATGCCGGCGCCCACTCAATCTGTATTAAAGATATGGCCGGGCTGCTCACGCCTTATACGGGTTTTGAACTGATCACCAAGCTTAAACAGGCAGTGTCTATCCCGCTGCAGTTACATGCCCATGCCACTACCGGCCTGTCTACCAGCACCATTATGAAATGTGTTGAAGCGGGTATCGATCGTGTCGATACCGCCATCTCTTCTATGTCTATGACCTATGGTCACTCGGCAACGGAATCCGTGGTGTCTATCTTTAAAGGCACCGAGCGCGACTCGGGCCTGGATATAGTTAAGCTTGAAGAAATTGCCGCTTACTTTAGAGAAGTACGCAAAAAGTATGTTGAATTTGAAGGCTCAATGCGCGGTGTTGATTCACGCATTCTCGTGGCTCAGGTGCCTGGTGGCATGCTCACCAATATGGAAGGCCAGCTGCGTCAGCAGGGCGCTGAAGATCGTATCGATGAGGTTCTCGCTGAAATTCCTCGCGTCCGTGAAGACCTTGGTTTTATTCCACTGGTTACGCCGACGTCGCAGATCGTTGGCACCCAGGCAGTCTTAAATGTGCTGACTGGCGAGCGTTACAAGTCGATCACCAAAGAGACGTCCGGTGTTCTGCGCGGCGAATATGGCGCCACGCCAGCACCAATGAACAGAGAATTACAGGCGCGGGTTTTGGATCAAGGGGAGGAGCCCATCACCTGCCGTCCAGCGGATAATATCGCGCCGGAGCTGGAGTCATTGACTCTAGAGCTGGAAGGCTTGTCTGCAGAGCATGGCTTTGATCTGAGCAGCGGAGAAGGGCAGGTTGATGATGTCCTGACCTACGCATTGTTCCCACAGGTCGGTCTCAAGTTTTTACAGAACAAAAATAATCCAGATGCCTTTGAGCCAGTGCCTACAGGCAAGGCCAAAACGGCAACTCCGACCAATGATGCTGGCGAAGAAATTTATACCGTCGAAGTCGAAGGTGTCTCTTACACCGTTGCCGTCAGTGATGGTGGCGATGTGACGGCGATTGCTGGAACTGGAACTGGCAGTCCAGCTGCTGGAGCGGCAAGCACTGCAGCCCCGGCAACCGGTGGCGATCCAGTCTCCGCGCCCCTAGCGGGAACCGTGGTCAAGATGTTGGTGCAGCCGGGCCAGCAGGTCAGTGAAGGGGAGAGCATTGTGATTCTTGAGGCGATGAAGATGGAGACATCGGTCAGTGCGCCAAAAGCCGGTCAAATTGTTGAGCTCAGAGCAAAGAGTGGCGACAGCGTAACCGTCGGCGATGTATTGCTAACCCTGGCTTAAGGAGTCACGCACAAAATGGATAATCTACTCAGTTTATGGGCCAGTTCAGGTCTTGCACAGATTCAAGCGGGTCAGCTGGTCATGATGCTGGTCGGTTTGGGTTTACTCTATCTCGCCATCAGCAAAGGCTTTGAGCCTCTATTACTAGTGCCAATCGGTTTCGGTACTATTTTGGCCAATGTTCCGGGAGCCGGCTTTGATGCCGCGCCGGTCTATGATGCCATGGGTCATATGGAGAGCCCCGGTGGGCTGCTCTACTATATCTATCACGCCGGTATTGAGACGGGTCTGTTCCCGCTGATTATCTTTATGGGTGTCGGTGCTATGACCGATTTTGGCCCGCTGTTGGCCAACCCTAAAACTCTATTGCTAGGTGCTGCGGCTCAGGTGGGTATCTTTACCACTGTGGTGGGTGCAGTGGCCCTCAGTCATTTTGGTATTTTCGACTTTACCATTCAGGAGGCGGCATCCATCGGTATTATCGGTGGTGCTGACGGACCCACGGCGATCTTTGTCACCAGTAAGCTGGCGCCGGATCTGCTCGGGCCCATTGCTGTGGCAGCCTACTCTTATATGGCCCTGGTGCCGATTATTCAGCCGCCGATTATGCGCGCCCTGACGACGCCAGAGGAACGCCAGATCAAAATGGTCCAGCTGCGCCCAGTGACCAAGGCCGAGCGTATAGTCTTCCCCTTGGCGCTGTTGGTGCTGGTGGCCATGTTGCTGCCAGACGCTGCACCTTTATTGGGTATGTTCTGCTTCGGCAATCTGATGCGCGAATGTGGTGTGGTTAACCGTCTTAGCGATACAGCGCAAAATGCATTGATCAATGTTGTGACCATCTTCCTAGGTCTGGGTGTGGGTTCAAAAATGAGCGCCGAGAAATTCCTCAATCCAGAAACCATGGGTATTCTCGCCCTGGGTGCCGTGGCCTTCTGTATAGGTACTGCCTCCGGTGTATTGATGGCCAAATTGATGAACGTTTTTGCCAAGCACAAGGTCAATCCGCTGATCGGCGCGGCTGGTGTTTCCGCCGTACCCATGGCCGCGCGAGTCGCCAATAAAGTCGGCCTCGATGCCAACCCGCAAAACTTCCTGCTGATGCATGCCATGGGCCCCAATGTCGCTGGTGTGATTGGTTCTGCAGTAGCCGCTGGTGTGATGATCAACCTTGTCGGCGGTATGTAAGCCAATGGGCCCCATTGAAAAAATTGTCACCGATAAGCTAGCCGGCCAGTTTAAAGCTGAAGTCCTGCAGGTCACTAATGAGAGCTACATGCACTCAGTGCCCGCAGGCTCCGAGACCCATTTTAAAGTGGTCTTGGTCACGGATCAGTTTATCGGCAAGCGTCAGGTGCAGCGTCATCAGGCAATTTATGGTGTGCTCACCGAGGAGCTGGCTGGGCCCATACATGCCCTGGCACTGCATACCTTTAGCCCAGGCGAATGGGCCGATAGTCAGGAGCGAGCGCCAGACTCTCCTCAGTGCCTAGGTGCTAACAAAGCCGATTAATATTCCCGCCAAAACCGCTCATTAGAGCGCAATACTTCCCCATAGCTTAGTTCTCAAACAACAATCGCCGCTTCATCGCATAAAAATGCCCCTTCGCCGTTTAAAGCTGGAGCTTGAAGGGCAGGGCGCAGAGAATTAGGCTTCGAAATTCTGTAGTAGCCGTATCAGGTTCCAAGAATTATAAAAAGAAGTCATTCAGGGGGAAGTATGCAATATCGATCGCTTTTAAGCAGTCTCAGTCGGATTAGTGGATTGCGACAATCAAATCATTTCGGTGCGATCTTCGCGCTGTCTCTTTCTTTAATTCTTACAGCCTGTGGTGGCGGCGGAAACACTGTCACTGACAATAACGCTGCTGACCCCGGTCCTGACGGCATCGCGCCAACTCTGCTGAATGTTTCAATCAAGCAGTCTAAGACTAGAACTGCCGCTGCAGACGGAACCGCTAAGTTGGGCGATTCTATCTCAGTATCCTTTGAAGCCAGTGAAGCGCTGATGCAGCCTGAAGTGACTATCGGCGGCTTTGTCGCAGATGTTAGCGGTAAGATCGGCGATTGGACTGCTGTTCGTGAAATGACCGAACTGGATATGGATGGCGTTGTTAGCTTTACGATTTCCTTTACCGATATCAGTGGTGTTGAGGGTGTTGCCAGTAGTGCAACCACCGATGAAAGTGCTGTTGAATACTGTACCGAGGGCTGTGTAGAGCCAGAGCCAATTACCCTTACCGGTTCTTGGAAGCTTGCTGGTGAAAGCGCCGCTGGCGTTGGACCTACTGCTGGCAGCAAAGAGTGGTTTGCCACAAACACTGGTAACAACGCCGGTGTTGCTGAGCGCCCATGTCTCTTTGATGACGCGTTTGTATTCGGTGACGATGGCTCTTTCTCTAACCAAATGGGCGATACCACTTGGGTTGAAGCTTGGCAGGGCGGTTCAGATACTTGCGACACGCCTGTAGCGCCACAAGATGGCAGCATTGCTGCAACTTTCTCTTACGATGAAGAAGCCGGTACTGTTACTTTAAATGGTCAGGGCGCACACCTGGGTCTGGCTAAAGTGGTCAACGGTTCTGAGCTGGCGTCTCCTTCTGCTGCTCCTGAGTCAATTACTTACACAGTGCTGACCTTCGATGGTTCTTTCATGTCTGTCGTGGTTGAAGCGGGTGATGGTGTCTTCTGGACCTATGATCTGGTTAAAGATCAGCCTTCTCCACTGGCAGGTACTTGGAGACTTGATGGTGAAAGCGCCGCAGGTGTTGGTCCAACTGCTGGTAGTAAAGAGTGGTTTGCGACAAATACTGGTAATAACGCTGGTGTTGCTGAACGTCCTTGTCTGTTTGATGACGCGTTCGTATTTGGTGAAGATGGCTCTTTCTCTAACCAAATGGGCGATACCACTTGGGTTGAAGCTTGGCAGGG
>CAXAFJ010000104.1:0-6903 GCA_963968025.1 uncultured Pseudomonadales bacterium
TATACATTTTAGAGCTTATACATTTTAGAGCTTACAAATTTTAGAGCTTATAAATTCTAAGCGTTAAGGTCTTTTAGCCATCAATCAGTACCTAAAAATAGCCGACATTCTCGGCTGTTTTTTTGTAGACTGTAAAAAATAATAAACCCATCCCAGAGTTCAGCTTATGGATCCGCAACAACAGTTCTTTAAGGCTTTAGCGGCAATGCGCGAAGGTGATCTAGAGGGTTGCGAGTCTATTTGTCAGCGTCTATTGGGGATCAATCCCAACGAGGTTAATACCTTGAGGCTTCAAGCTCAGGTCTGGCACAAGCGCGGTGAGTTAGAACGAGCCGAGGTGGGATTTAAAGCCGCCCTCAGTATCGCCAATGACTTTGCCCAGGCCTGGGCAGATCTCGGCAAGGTACAGTTTGAATTGGAAAATCATCCCTCCTCAGAACAGTCTCTAAAGCGGGCGCTGACACTTAATCCCGGCTTAAAAGCCGCCAATAAACTACTTGCTCAAGTGCTTGAAAAGCAGTGTAAAGCCACCCAGTCAGCGGCGGTAGAGCAGGTTAATCAGCAGCATCAACTACTCAAGAGCAAGGTAGCCGAAGCCTATAAACTTGCCGCTGGGGTCGATAAGTCTTCTCTGGGCAAGGGCGCCGAGAGAGCAGAGGCTCTGTGCAAAGACGTATTACAGGTAGATCCACAACATGTGGGCGCCAAAGAATTCTTAATTAACCGCGCCCTGGAAACGGGTCGCGCCCGCTGGGCCGAAGAGTTGGCCCGCTCACTGGTACGCAAAATGCCAGAGCAATCAAAATGGTGGCTAAAGCTCAGCTCCGCATTGGCGCGACAGGATCAGCTAGTTGAAGCTCAGGAAGCGGTGCAGCAGGTATTGAGCATTGAACCGCATCTTGAAGAAGCGCAGATGTTGCTGGGCAGTATCTTCGTTCGTGACAACCGCTTTGCCGATGCCCTGGGCCAATACGATAGGGTGCTGCAACAGAACCCAGACAATATTGCTGCATTGGCACAAAAAGGCAGCGCCCTAAAAACCCTTGGTAGACAGGATGAAGCCATCCAATGTCTGCGTCGCTGCATGCAACTGGACAGCCGTTTTGGCGAAGCCGCCTGGTCCTTATCCAATCTAAAAACCTACCGTTTTAGCGATCCGGAAGTCACCACCATGGAAGGGCTATTGGCCAGCCAAGAACTTAAAGATAAAGATGTGGTGCACTTCAATTATGCTCTGGGCAAAGCCTATGAGCATCGTCAGCAGTGGCATCAGGCGTTTAATGCTTATCAGACGGCAAATCGGGTTAAGCAAAAATCAGCAAACTGGAGTGCCGATGACTTTTCAGCTCAGGTGGATCAGATTATTGCCACCTTCACTCCCCAGCTGTTGCAGCAACATCGCGGCAGCGGCGTAGATGATAGCTCGGCTATTTTTATTCTCGGCCTGCCGCGCTCTGGCTCGACTCTGCAAGAGCAAATACTGGCCTCCCACTCTCAGGTAGAAGGCACTCGCGAGCTGCCCTATATTCCTTGGCTGGCGCAACGCCTAAACCGCAAACCCAAGTCAATGTGCCAGGATAATTATCCGCTGGGGGCAGCGCAATTAGACCCCGGCCAATGGCCGTTATTGGGCCAGCAGTTTCTAGATCAGGCGCAGCGCCATCGGCAAACCGATGCGCCATTTTTTATCGACAAGTTACCGAACAATTTTCTCTATGTGGGTCTAATTTTATTGGCCATGCCCAATGCCAAAATTATCAATACAGTGCGCAATCCTATCGACAACTGCTTTGGCTGTTTTAAACAGCTCTGGGCCGAGGGTCAATATTTTACTTATGACTTAGAGGATCTGGGGCGCTACTATCGCGACTACCATCGTTTGATGGCCCACTGGCAGGCACTTTTTGGCGACAAGATACACTCGGTCAACTATGAGTCAGTGGTGGCGGATCTGGAGACTAATGTGGAGGCGCTATTGGATTACTGCGGCCTGCCCATGGAAGAGCAGTGCCTGCGTTTTCATGAAACTGAACGGGCGGTAAACACCGCCAGCTCGGAACAGGTAAGACAGCCAATTTATACATCAGCAGTAGCCTATTGGAAATATTTCGAAGAGCATTTGCAGCCGCTAAAAGATGCCCTGGGTGATCTTGCTGAGGCTTGATCAATACAACCGCCGGAAAAAACAGAGCTCAATATGACATCCACCGAAGCGCTAGAGCAGTTTCTGCAGACCCACCCTGAGATCGAAATCTTCGAGGTCATACTCCATGATCTCAATGGTATCCATCGCGGTAAATGGCTACCCCGAGAGCAGATCTATAAGCTCTTTGAGGGAGGTTATAAAATGCCTCAGAGCTGCTGTTCCCTGGATAGCTGGGGTCGTGATCTCGAGCAGCTGGTAGCGGCCACTGGCGATACCGATGGCATCTGCAAACCTCATCCGGAAACCCTGGCGATAGTGCCCTGGGCCGCTAGACCCACAGCACAGATTATTGTCTCCATGCTCAGCGCCGACGGCCAGACAGACTATCCCGCCGATCCACGAGTAGTCTTGCAACAGGTTTTAGAGCGTTACACAAAGTTGGGTTTAACCCCGGTGGTGGCCAGTGAGATGGAGTTTCATCTGCTTGAAATCGATCGCGATCAGTTTGGTCGACCCCAGCATACGCAACGGGCGATAGATGGTTCTCCGGCTCTGGGTGGTGCCACCTATGGCATCGAAGCCATGCGTCAGATGGCACCGATGATGGATACCATTAGCAGCGCCGCAAGCCAACAGAATTTGCCGGTAGATACTTTGATCAGTGAGTTTGGCGTCTCTCAGTGTGAGATTAATCTGCACCACCAGAACTCAGCACTGCGCGCCTGTGATCAGGCCAGTATGCTGCGCAGAGCCATTCGCAGTGTCGCCCAACAGCAGGGTAAACAGGCGACATTTATGGCCAAGCCCTTTGCCGGTGAGGTTGGCAATGGCATGCATATTCACTTTAGTCTTCTCGACAGCAGTGGCAACAATGTCTTTGATAATGGTACGCCCCAGGGCAGTGAATTATTGCACCATGGCGTGGCGGGCTGCCTGGAAACCCTGGCTAATTCGATGGCTATCTTTGCCCCCAATATCAATTCCTACCGCCGTTTGGTGCCCGGCTGCTATGCGCCGACAGCCCCCACCTGGGGTTATGAAAATCGTACTACGGCGCTGCGTATTCCCGCCGGGGAGGGCCATGCTATGCGTATCGAACATCGAGTGGCCGGTGCCGATGCCAATGTCTATTTAACGGTGGCGGCCATGTTGGCCGGTGCGCTCTATGGTATTGAGAATAAACTGATGCCAGCGGCGGCTACCATCGGTGACGCTGCGCAACTGAAGCTGCCAGCCACGAAACAGCTGCCACGTTTTTGGGGCGATGCGCTGCAACAGTTTGAGCAGTCAGAGTTTATTGCGGGTTGTTTGGGTGAGCAATTTCAGAGGGTTTATGCCCAGAGCAAGCATAAGGAAAAGGCCGAGTTTGATAGCCGCGTGACCTTGCTTGAGTACGATGCCTATCTATAGGCTTAGAGTATCATCTGGCCTAGAGCTTGCGCTTTAACAGCAGGCTGTCGATCTGATTTTCTGAGAGCTTGGTGCGGGCATAGGCCATGCTTGAAGAATCAGTAAAAGGCCCCACCAATACACGGTGCCATTTTTCGCCATTGCCCAAATCGATGCGTTCGACATTGGCATTTAAATTAAGCAGCAACAATTTCACTCGTCGACTATTGGCATCTTTAGCAACTTTAAACGAACCGGCCTGGAGCAGGTAGGAGAAGTTGTCTTCGGGCTGCTGATTGTCGCCACCGGAGGATTCATTGTTGGGCACAATAATTTCGGTTTTCTTTAGCAGGGTGTAAAAGTCGAACTGTAACTCCGAGGCCTCGGTTTTGACTGTCTCGGTGACATCCTGAACAGTGGCAGTGGCCGAAGGGGCTTTTTCCAGAAGGCTCGGCAACAGGTTGGTCAAGACAACGCCAAAAAGGGTACCCAGCAAAAAGGCCGGCAGGGCAGAGGCGCGTTTAACCGGCTGCTGCTTACCTCGTGATGAATTCCTTTTTGGATAATCTTGCGGCATTTCTTAAAGCTCCTGAGTGATGCGCGATTGTAGGTGATGGAGGCGCTTTTAAGCAAATCACTTGGACGACAAAATCACTTTTTACCCAGATATTAATGGACCTCGCTATTGATCTTTTGATTGCGATTAATTACAGCTCCTGAGGATCCACATCCACACCCCAGCGTACATGTCGCGCCATGGGCAACTTCTCTAAATCAAACACCAGCTGTGAGAGCAGAAAATTTAAATCACTGCGCCGTCCACCACTCACCTGCAACACATAGCGGTGCCGGGAGTTGCGTCGCTCCATTAGTGCTGGCAGTGGGCCGAGATAATTGACCTTTTCACCAGAGGGAAAAATCGCCTCGGCACAGTCTCGCGCCGACTGTAAAAAAGCCTCGGCATTTTGCGCGTGGGCGGCATCGGCGCGAATCAGTACCAGCTGCTTAAAGGGTGGCAGCTCTGCCTGCTTGCGCTGTTTGCGCAGCAACTTGGAGTAGTCGCTATAGCTCTGCTGGGTCAAGACCTCCAGCAGCGGATGATCGGGCTGATGCGATTGTAAAATTACTCTGCCAGCCATCTTGCCGCGACCACTGCGACCGGCCACCTGGGTCAATAACTGCCCAAGACGCTCGTGACTGCGAAAGTCCGGACTAAACAGGCCGCTGTCCGCATCCAATACGGCCACCAGGGTAATGTTGGCGAAATGATGTCCCTTGGCGAGCATCTGGGTGCCCACCAGAATACAGGGCGCGCCGCTATCGACCTTGTCATACATGGCTTGCATGGCGTTTTTCTTACGCGTGGTATCGCGGTCAACCCGCAGCACCGGAGTGTCGGGAAAGCATTCTTGCAGCCAAGCTTCACTGCGCTCGGTGCCATCTCCTGCTGCGACCATGCGATCACCGCGACAGCTGGGACACCAGTGCAACAGACCGCGCTTGTAGTTGCAGTGGTGACAGAGCAGTCGCTGATGGCGTCGGTGTACGGTCAGGCGTGCATCGCAGTTGGGACATTCGGCACAGAAGCCACAGTAGTGACAGAGTATCGCCGGGGCAAAACCGCGGCGGTTGAGAAACACCAGTACCTGCTGCTTATTGTGAATTGCCTCGCGAATGGCATTTAAGGTTGAGGCGGCCACACCGCTCTCCACCTGCTCGGTTTTTAAATCCACCATAGACCAGGTAGGGGGCTTAGCCTCACCGGCTCGAGTATTGAGAATCAGGTGTTGATAGCGTTTTTTATCGCAGTTATGCAGTGACTCAAGAGAGGGCGTGGCAGAGCCGAGAATAATCGGGATATTTTCCTGCTTGGCGCGAATAACCGCCAGATCTCGGGCTGAATAGCGAAAGCCATCCTGCTGTTTGTAGGACTGATCATGCTCTTCATCGATAATAATCATTCCCGGGTTTTTCAGCGGTGTAAACACCGCCGATCGGGTGCCGAGAATAATCGCCGCATCCCCAGTGGCTGCTTGAGCCCAAGATTCGAGACGTTCCTGATCTGTGAGTCCCGAGTGGAGCATCGCCACCTGGACATTAAAGCGGTCGCGAAAACGTTTTTCGGTTTGCGGAGTGAGGCTGATTTCCGGAATCAGCACCAGTGCCTGGCGGCCGTAGCGGATAATTTTTTCGATACACTGCAGATAGATTTCAGTCTTGCCGCTGCCGGTGACGCCGTCGATTAACCAGGTATTAAAACCGTGGCAGTCAATCAGATCCATGGCTTCCTGCTGGGATGGGTTGAGCTTGAGTGGCTGTTCAAGCAGCAAGTTATCCAGATCCACTGCCTGAGGGCCGATGCAATCCAGTTCGGCAATGCCTTTTTCTTCGATGCGCTTGAGAGTTGCCCGGGTATAAAATTTGAGTATCTGCCCCTGGGGTGTAAGCGGCATTTCCAGCAGTTCGTCGAGCAGTGCCCGCTGCTTGTGCATCCTCGCGGCGCCGAGTATCTCTTGGCCCTGCTCTATGCCTAGCTCGGTGACGCGCCAGAGTTTTGTCACCCGTGGCAGGGGCAGTGACCTGCCCATACGCAACATTATCGGCAGGGCATTAAACAGGGCGTCGCCGATGGGGTGGTGGTAGTAATTGGCGGCCCAGTTAAATAGCTTAAAAAGGGATTCTGGCAGCAGCGGCTCAGAGTCGATAATGCCGAGAACGGGTTTGAGTTTTTCTATGGCAAAGTCGCTTTTGTGGGTCTGCTCAATGACTAGACCAATGACCTCTCGCTTGCCAAAGGGCACGCTTACACGACAGCCCCGTTGGGGCGGTGCAGCGGCAAATTCATCGGTTACCAGATAGTCAAAGGTTCGCCGCAGGGGCGAGAGAACCGCAACCCGAACAATTAAAGGCTTGGCGCTGCTTGAAGGCTTTGTATGAGACATAATAAAAGTTGAGAATTCCTTTTGTAACCGAGTTCATTTCTGCTAGAATCCGCGCTCTTTAGAAATGGCCTGCCGTGCCATACAAGAGTTGGGTCGTTTTACCAGCTGATTGATAGGGTGGCGGCAAGCGACTTGGAGTATATTATGAAATCAGAGATTCACCCAGCGTATAACGAATTAAAAGCGACCTGTAGTTGCGGAAATGTAATTACTGTCGGATCAACACGCGCACAAGGTCTTTACCTTGACGTATGTTCTGCCTGCCACCCGTTTTACACCGGCAAGCAAAAAACAGCAGAGACTGGTGGACGAATCGATCGCTTTAACAAGCGTTTTGGTGCTGCCAAGAAGTAAGCCGATACTGGTTAGCTTCAAAGAATATCAAAATGCGCCGTTGGTTATGCCTGCGGCGCATTTTTTTGTCTG
>CAXAFJ010000105.1:0-6857 GCA_963968025.1 uncultured Pseudomonadales bacterium
TGTTTTTTTGGCCTTGATGGCAGCTGTGATGTCGTCGCAACAGCACCCAAGACTGCCATCCTGTGCAAAGCCAAAGGATCCCCTCAGCACCCAAGACTGCCATCCTGACCAAAGCCGAAGGATCTCCTCAGCGCCCGAGACTGTCATCCTGAGCGAAGCCGAAGGATCTCCTCGCCGCCACTCGAAGTCCCTTTAAATACGCCCTATCAGAATCAACGAATCTATGTCACTCTGAGCTAGTCCGGAAAGTACGCTGCCAACTGGACAAGATCCTTCGGCTTCGCTCAGGATGACAGCCCTTGATTGGCTAACAAACACTTAGGAACACCCAATGATCAACCAAAATATGGGCTCCAAAGACTGGGCAATGCTTCTATCCCTGTCCTTCCTCTGGGGTGGCTCATTCTTTTTCGTCGGCATCGCCGTAACCGAACTACCGACACTCACTATCGTGACCCTACGCGTCGCCATTGCAGCCATCATCCTATGGATGATTTTATTACTCACACAGCATCAGGCCCCCAAGACTGCCAAGCTGTGGCGCGATCTCTTTGTCATGGCCTTACTCAATAATATTATCCCCTTTTCATTAATCGTCTGGGGACAAAGCCATATCGCGTCGGGCCTAGCCTCGATACTCAATGCCACCATCCCATTGTTCACTGTCGTTATCGCCGGCTGGCTACTCCCCGACGAACAGATGACCGCCCGCAAAGTCACCGGCGTCGCCATTGGCTTCTTTGGTGTTATCGTCTTAATGGGCCCCTCATCATTAGAACAGGTGGGCACCGACACCCTAGCCCAGCTCGCCATTCTCGGCGCCGCGATTTCATATGGCTTCGCCACCTCCTTTGGCCGCCGCTTTAAAACTATGGGCATCAGCCCATTCCAAACCTCCGTCGGTCAGGTTACCGCCTCCACGATTATGTTATTGCCCCTAGTGTTCTTGCTCGAACGCCCCGATCAGCTCGCCAACCCAAGCAACGAAGTTTGGTTAGCCGTGATTGCCTTAGGCGCCTTCTCAACCGCCCTCGCCTATATCCTATTTTTTAATGTCCTCTCCTCAGCAGGGGCGACCAATGTCACTCTGGTAGCCTTTTTAGTACCGGTAACCGCAATCCTACTGGGTTGGCTGGTGCTCGATGAACAGCTCAGAATTGAGCACTTCGCAGGCATGGCCCTTATCGGCCTAGGACTAGCCGCCATCGATGGGCGACTCTGGAACAAACTTAAGGCAGCATCAAAATAATGACCCCCACCTCCGCACTTGCCCTCTACAGCACAATGATCGTCCTCGCCTTACTCCCAGGACCCGGCGTAGTGGTCGTCGTCGCCCGAGCACTGGACTCCGGATTTCGCCAAGGTCTGGCCACCGCCATGGGCATTCTCAGTGGCGACTTTATCTTTATCGCCCTGGCCATATTTGGCCTAGCCGCCCTTGCGGAAGTAATGGGCAGCTTCTTTGTGATTATCAAATACGCTGGCGCCGCTTACCTTATCTACTTGGGCTTCCAGCTAATCACCTCTGGCAATAGCAATACGCCCAGCGCAACCCTAAAACCCGCCAACTACTCCACCAACTATCTGGTTGGGCTGGCCACCTCGGTGAGCAACCCTAAGGTCACCCTGTTCTATCTCAGTTTCTTCCCTGCGTTTATGGATCTGGAGACCATCTCCATGACCGATATAGGGCTGTTATTTTTGATCGCAACATTCTCTGTCGGTCTGGTGATGGCAGGCTATGCTTATGTTGCTGCAAAAACCAAATCCTCGTTTGCAGCCTCACCCAAAACCCAATATCTGAAGTTTGGCTCTGGTGCATTATTAATCGGTGGTGGTGTGTTTGTGGCATTGAGGAGTTAAGCCTCAAAAGACAGCAAGAATGACTATTTTATGGACGAAAAATTCAAACAACTCGCAGCACTCGGCGCTGCCGACTTTGCCCACATTAATGGCAACCTAATAGATCATCTAAAAGGTACAAGAGATTTACTCTGTTCCTGGTCAGCCTCTCAGGCATTGCAAGATGCCGGCCTCTACCACGCCGCCTATGGCACAGCAGGCTTTGAACAACAGATGGTCGCAGCAGATCAGCGAAATAAGATCGCAGAGATTATTGGCCCCCAAGCCGAAGAGATTGTCTATCAGTACTGCGCCTGCGATCGTGACACCTTTTGGCCTCAACTGGGGCTTGTGGCAAACCCGCAGTTTCGCAATAGATTCAATCTGCAGACCTACCTCCTAAATCCGCAGTTACTGAAAAAATTCTGTGAACTCACCGTCGCCAATGAGCTCGAGATCGCCATGGCAAACGCCGATTTTGTCAGCAAGCATGGCAGCGGCCTGTTTAAATTATTTAGCAATATGAAGCCATTACTTAGCCCCGAGGCAAATAGCGCCGTGAGCCGAGTGCTCGGCTAACACAAAGCCCATTTATCACGTACCAATACAGCACTAGTCCAGCTAAACTCTCTCTTTGAATTGAGTGCACTCACTATGAGCTTACCGACAAGCCAAACCAGCATCGAAATCACCCAACCCGGCGGCCCAGGGGTTTTAAAGCCCAGCTCTAGAGCTGTGCCTCAACCCGCCGACAACCAACTAGTCATTCAAGTCGCTGCAGCCGGCATCAATCGCCCGGATGTGTTTCAGCGCATGGGATTTTACCCGCCACCCCCAGGTGTTACCGATATCCCCGGTCTCGAAGTCTCTGGCACTGTGGTGGCTGTAGGTGCGGGGGTTACGGATTGGGCCATTGGTGATCAAGTCTGTGCGCTACTCTCGGGCGGCGGTTATGCGGAGTACGCGATTGCCGAAGAGTCTCTGTGCTTACCCATTCCCGACGGTCTGGATCTGGTGGATGCCGCGGCACTACCCGAAACCTGCTTTACGGTTTGGCACAATCTATTCGAGCGCGCTGAGTTAAAAGCCGGTGAATGGTTGCTAGTCCATGGCGGTTCCAGCGGTATTGGGACCACGGCGATTCAGATGGCCAGGGCCATGGGGGTGAATGTGATCACCACGGCGGGCTCGGATGAAAAGTGCGCAGTCTGTGAGGAGCTGGGTGCGGTGAAAGCGGTGAACTACAACCAGCAAGACTTTGCTGAGGTCTGCCAAGAACTCACCGGCAGCGGCGTCAATGTGGTCTTGGATATGGTCGGTGGTGACTATATGCAGCGCAACTTTAGTGCCTGCGCACCCCAGGCGAGAATTGTTAGTATTGCCTTTTTGCGTGGCTCAAAAACAGAGCTGGATCTGCTGCCACTGATGCTTAAGCAAATAGTCTTAACCGGTTCAACCCTGCGTGCCCAGTCACTTGAGAATAAAGCACGCATTGCCGCGGGGGTTGAGTCACAGGTTTGGCCATTAATCGCCGAGGGTAAATTTAAGCCCGTGATTCACAGCCGCTTTCCACTGGCTGAGGCTCATAAGGGACATGCTCTGATGGAATCGAGCCAGCATATTGGTAAAATTCTGTTAAGCACTTAATTACCAGCCCAAACACCAACCCAAAGACCAACCCAGCAATCGAGAACCCATATGGCAAATAACGAATCGCGACTGGTGTACTCCACGGATTCAGGGCGCATTAAACAGGCGCCCACAGAACAGATCGCCGAGAGCGATGGCACTGTGCGCATTCGTCGTGAAACCAAAGGCCGCAAAGGCAAGGGTGTCACAACAGTCTCTGGATTGGGCCTGGCAGCAGGCGACTTAAAAACACTGGCCAAGCAGCTTAAACAGAAATGTTCCACCGGCGGTACAGTCAAAGATGGGGTGATTGAAATTCAGGGGGACCATCGCGATACCCTTAAAGCCGCACTGGAAAAGCTCGGCCACAATGTCAAATTGGCGGGGGGTTGATATGAACAAGACCCCCAAAGCCTATGGCAGCTGGCCATCCAGCATAAGCGCAGAACTAATAACCCGCGCAGCACCAGGATTAAATTTTCTTCAATCCCATGGCGAGCGCCTGTTCTGGATTGAAAGCCGTCCCTGGGAAGCGGGGCGCAATGTCATTATGTGCCGCGAGGCCGACGGCAGCATTAGAGACTTACTCCCAGCACCCTTTAGCCATAACAGCCGGGTCCATGAATATGGCGGCATGGCCTATACAGCAGATGATATGTATCTGTATTTTGTGAATGCCGCCGACCAGCGTATTTATCAGCTGTCACTCACCGAGAACAAACCGCTCGTCGCTATTACTGAAAAAGGTCCGCGCTTTGCCGATCTAATAATCGATTCAGCACGCCAGCAGCTTATTGCCGTCTGTGAAATTCACCATGAAGATCGCGAGCCGGAAAACCGCTTGGTCAGCATTGCGATCGGCGATGGCAGCCTTAGCATTTTGGTGAGCGGCGCAGACTTTTACGCCTATCCGCGCATCAGTCCCGACGGCACAAAGCTTTGCTGGATAGAGTGGCAGCATCCCAATATGCCTTGGGATAGCACCCAACTTTGGTTGGTCAACCTTACTGGTCATACTCTGACCGATAAAACCCTGATGGCCGGCGCAGATAACAATGAAGCTATTTTTCAGCCACAGTGGTCACCGGACAATCAGCTCTATTTTGTCTCGGACAAAAATAACTGGTGGAATATTTATCGCATTGAAAATGGCGCCAGCCAGCCTGTGTTAGAAATAGATGCCGAATTTGCCACGCCTCTGTGGCAATTTGGCATGACAACCTATGACTTTATTGATGCCAACAATATTGCCTGTATTTGGATAACTAAGGGCATCTGGCACAGCGGTTTTATCAATATTGCCTCAGGCCAATTGAGCCAAATAGACTGCCATTACAGCAGCATGCAGGCGCTTACCTGCCATCAGAGTAAACTCTTTATAGTCGCCGGTGCCGCAGCACTGCCCAGCGAACTGATCAGCATTAGCCCCCAGGCAGCTGTGGAGTCGATCTACTCCCCTGCCACCTTGGCACTGGACCCTGGGGATCTCGCTGAACCTCAATCGATTTTATTTACCAGTGGCGACGATGCCGATAGTCAGCAGGTTCATGCTTTTTATTACCCGCCAACCAATGGCCAATACTGTGGTCTCGAAGGCGAATTGCCTCCAGTGATCGCACTCTGTCATGGCGGTCCCACGGGCTCTGCCGACAGTGCGCTAAACCTTAAACTGCAATACTGGTGCAACCGTGGCTTTGCCGTGGTGGATATTAACTACCGCGGCAGCACCGGCTTTGGTCGCGCCTACCGCCATTCATTGGCCGGTGCCTGGGGCATTGCCGATGTGCACGATACCCAGCAGGCCATTGGCTATCTAACTGAACAGCAGATGATCGACCCCCAGCGCTGTCTGATTCGCGGCGGCAGTGCCGGCGGTTACACGGTGCTCTCGGCGCTGACCTTTACCGATACCTTTCAGGCAGGCGCCAGTCTCTATGGTATTGGCGATTTGGAGACCCTGGCCAAAGACACCCACAAGTTTGAATCACGCTACATGGACAGTCTGATTGGCCCCTACCCAGAGCGCAGAGATATCTACCTCGAACGCTCTCCAATCCACCATGCCGAGGGGCTCAACTGCCCGGTGATTTTTTTGCAGGGTTTGGAAGACAGGGTAGTGCCCCCCAATCAAGCAGAGATGATGGTCAAACTACTGCAAGACAAAGGCATTAAAGTAGCCCATGTCACCTTCCCCGATGAAGGCCATGGCTTTAGAAAAGCCGACAATATTATTCACGCCATAGAGAGCGAACTGGCCTTCTACCTTGATGTCTTTAGCTTAACGGATGGAACCTAAGCCATGGGCCGCTATCGACCACCCTCCCCAAAAAGCTCGCCCTATATTACCCCAGAGGGAGCCAGCAAAATGCGCGCCGAGGTTCATCAGCTTTGGAAAATAGAGCGCCCCAAGGTGACCCATATTGTTCATGAGGCAGCCAAAAACGGCGATCGCTCGGAGAACGGTGACTATATTTACGGCAAGCGCCGCCTGCGGGAAATCGACAGCCGTGTGCGCTATCTCACCAAGCGTATCGAAGAGGCGACCATTGTTGAAGACAAACCCAGAGACCCGTCTAAGGTATTTTTTGCTGCCTGGGTCACTGTGGAAGATGAAGACAGTGGCGATGAGTATCTGTATCGATTAGTCGGTTCAGATGAAATTGACTCATCCCTCAACTGGATCAGTATCGACTCGCCCATAGCCCGTGCACTGGTGGGGAAGTCTATTGATGATGAAGTGAAAGTAAAAACACCGGCTGGAGAGCGCTGTTTGATCATTACAGCCATTAAATACTAGAGCCTGATTTAAGTCCCTCATAACAGTAATATCAAAGTAACCAAAGTCTGCCCTAGGGAGCACCTTTAGATATGCATTTCATTAATTATATTCATTAGTGTATAGTTTTCTATAACAGGTCAGATAAGGTCAAAATTTGACTGACCTTCGGCATTCTTCCTGCTTATCTCGCAGACTGAGAATGGATTAGAAAGTGCGTTTATGAGGGAAATAGAGTGGATAATTTATTCGATAAATATGGTGGTATAGACGTGATGCGTGAGCTCATCAAAGAGTTCTATAAGCAGGTCTATGCGCGCCCAGCATTAAAGACGTATTTTACAGAGTCTGACCTTGACGATCTGATCCAGCACTAGTGTAAATTCTTTGCCTATGCTATCGGCAAGCCATATCAGGTATACAAAGACGAGTGGTTAGCGAGAGGCCACGCAGGCAGGCACATATCGGAAGATCATTTTTTAAAGGTCGCAGACCTTCTCAGAAGAGTGTTGCTTGATGCCGGCGTCGCCAATGATGATGTCAAAGACATCATGGTTGCTGTGGCATCAAAGCGTGCGCAAATTGTCAATCTATAAGATTGATTAGAAAG
>CAXAFJ010000106.1:0-6845 GCA_963968025.1 uncultured Pseudomonadales bacterium
ACCTCATTAAACCTCATTAAACCTCATTAAAACGATCACCTAACTGACCTGTTTTGAGTACACTTGCGGTTTGCAGTCGCCAGTGCGCTCTGCATTGGTACGGATAAATACCCTATGTTAAAAATCTTTAAAGATCGCAATTTCTTCATCTTCTGGTTCGGAGAAATGACCTCAGTGGTTGGAGATCATATCAGCCTGCTGGCTTTCCCTTGGCTGGTGTTGCAGATGACCGGCAGCGCACTGATGACCGGCCTGGTGTTTGCCGTGCAGGGTATTCCGCGGGCGTTATTGATGCTTGCCGGCGGTGCCCTAGTGGATCGCAGCAGTCCGCGTCTGATCATGATGCTGAGCAACGCCGCGCGTCTGGTGATGGTCTTAGGCCTTGCCTATATGATCACCAACGACCTGGTGAATGTCACCAATGTGTTTGTGATCGCGTTCTTCTTTGGTGTGGCAGACGCTTTTTTCTATCCCGCCAGCACCTCCATATTGCCCAGCATTGTGCCGCGAACCATGCTCAAGGAAGGCAATGCCGTACTGCAGATTACTCTGCATCTGGGCATGACTGCAGGCCCGGTTTTGGCTGGTTTAATTATTGCCGGTGAACTCAATAGCCTATCTCACGAGCCTATAGTGCAACCGCTTGAGGCGCTGGGTGATGCTTATGAAAAAGATCGAGAGGGATTGGCGCGGGCGTTTTTTGTCGACGGCATAACCTTTGCGCTGTCGCTGATCTCACTATTTTTTGTTAAAACACGAGCGCTTGGCGGTGACAAAAGCGCCGATCGCGAACGCTCCCTCTATCAGGACGTCAAAGTCGCAGTGCATTGGGTGGCATCTATTCCAGCTGTGCGTCTCGGTTTTATCGGTATGGCGATTATCCACTTTCTTTTTATGCCGGTGATTTATGTGGGTCTGCCCGTCCTGGCCAAATCCCGTTTTGCTGATGGTGCCTATGTCTATGGTCTCGAACTTGCCGCCTATGGCACCGGTGCCTTGCTCGGCGCAGCACTAAGCGGACTGTTGCCGAGCCCCAGCGACCGCAAATTAATCCCACTGATGTTTAGCGTGTTTATCTACAGCGGCTCAACCCTGGGCTTGATCGTCTGGTATGAACCCTATTGGTGGGCGATGCTGCTGTTCTTTTTTGCTGGGACTTTTGATAGTTATATGTTTGTGCACTTTAATACCTGGATACAGCGAATTTGCCCAGAGCAACTACTCGGTCGGGTGATGAGTATTTTAATGTTTATGTCGGTGGGGCTAGTGCCGGTGGGCAATGCGCTGATTGGCTTTGCCCTGGATTGGAATCTATCTGCAACCCTGGTGGGCTGCTCGGTCACTATAGTGGTGCTCTGCGCCAGGATTGCCATGGATCCGCGGGCGCGGCAGGTGGAGCCGATTAAAACTGTCAGCCCGGTTACGGACTGACAGTTCTTAACGCGCTTTTAACTCGTCATCAACGCGTTATTCACTCTGATACTGGGTATTGACCACAATCACATCCACATCCAGTCCTGAGATAACTCGCTCAGCAGTATTACCTCTGCGTGTGGCTGTCTGTCCGGTCTGTCCCAAAGTGCCCATAATCACCAGATCAGCACGGATCGCCTTGGCGGTTTTAGCCACGGCCTCATCGGTATAGCCTGGCACCACATGAATATGCTCTGATGGCAGGCCAGTCTCTTTGGCTAAATTACCGCGATCGGGATAATTCATTGAATCTTTGTAGGCATTGACCACATGCAGTTCGGCGCCATAATGCTCGGCAACCCATCTTCCGCGAGCGAGAATATTGGCGTTCAAAAGCCTCTGCTGATCGCCAATGGCCTGAAAGTTAACCGCTGCCAAAATAGTTTTACGCTGTTCGGCAGCGCCGGGGCGCACCAGAATAACAGGGCAGGTGGCTTTCTTGAGGACTTTCCACTTTGACTCCGAGAAGGTGATGCGCAGCGCATGCTTTTTCTTCTTTTGAATCGGTAACAGAATGACATCGGCGCCGAAAAGGTTGGCGGATTTAAGTATCGAACGCTGCCATTCGCTGGACCAGGAGATTTCAATTTGATAATCCAACCCCCTTTTCTTTAACGGCGCATGAATCTCATCTTCAAACCACTGGCTATTTTTGAACAGAGAATCATTGGTCGCTCGTGTATCTATGCTCTCGCTGTCCACCGCGATAAAAATATACAGGGTCGGGCTGGGCGTGTAAAAGTGGGCGGTAATAATCGCGCGCTGAAGAGCGATATGATCACTCGCGGTGGGGTCTACTACAACAAAGACTCTCTCTTGCTCTGACTTCATTTATTGCTCCTTAAAGTGTGTTCTCTTACTGGGCTTGCAACGATCTCCAGTATCCCTGCCGCAGATGACAATATGATGACCAAATAAAAATGCGCGCCCCGACAGAAAAATTATAGAACAGCAGTAACCTTGGCGTCGGTTATAAACGAATAATTTTCCACCGCCATTAGTTCAAGGATAAAGTTGCGGTACCGCTGCCGCCTCACTTACACTAAAACCTCAGTAAGAGCCTGATGATAGGCTGATAAGAGCTCGCTGAACTGTGAAATAAATAATAATAAAAGTGCTCTAACACCTGAGTAAAGGTGTGCCAGCGTGAATAAAAGGATACTCCACAGCTTGAACAATCCAATCCTACAGATTACTTCCCCCCTTGCTGCAGCGGTGATTAGTGTCGATGTTCAGCCCGGACATCAGGTGCTCAAAGACCAGCCACTAGTGAGCCTTGAGTCGATGAAAATGCAGACCCTGGTAAGCGCACCCGAAGACGCTGTGGTTAAGGCGGTCTTAGTGGCCAATGGCGATACGATTCAGGCGGGACAGATACTCTTTGAACTTGAGTGCGGTGCAGCAGTTAGAGCGTCTACCGAAACTGCCGTGCAAGCGGGTCCAATAGAGCCAGCCTCAGGCAATCTGCTTGAAGACCTGCAAGCTCAGCTGGCCTATTCATCCGATGCGGTGCGCCCGGATGCAGTTCAGAGGCGGCATAAAAAAGGCTATCGCAGCGCCCGTGAGAATCTCGCCGACCTCTGTGATCAGAACTCCTTTGTTGAATATGGTCAGCTTGCCGTCGCCGCCCAGCGCGATCGCAAAGACGCCGAATCCTTAAAGTTAGAGACGCCCGCTGATGGGGTGATAACCGGTCTGGCAACGATCAACAGTGCTGAGTTTGGTGTTCAGGCCAGTCAGGTCGCCGTGATCGTCAACGACTACTCGGTGCTCGCCGGAAGTCAGGGTTATTTTCACCACAAAAAAATTGATCGCATATTGGATCAGGCTGGCAAAGTTGGGCTGCCCGTGGTGATGTATACCGAGGGCGGGGGCGGTCGACCCGGTGATACAGATGTTAAAACCCAGATCGCCGGTTTAGATGTGCCGACCTTTGGTCGCTGGGCAAGTCTCAGTGGCCAGGTACCCTTAATTGCGGTGAACAATGGCTATTGCTTTGCCGGCAATGCCGCACTGTTTGGCTGCGCTG
Organism: uncultured Pseudomonadales bacterium; assembly: GCA_963968025.1. Classification (GTDB taxonomy): domain Bacteria; phylum Pseudomonadota; class Gammaproteobacteria; order Pseudomonadales; family Porticoccaceae; genus HTCC2207. The sequence goes on from CAXAFJ010000106.1 coordinate 3,503, forward strand.
ATATTCGTATTGCCACAAAAACCTCATGGATCGGTATGGCTGGCCCGGCGATGATCGAGGGCGGAGGACTGGGTAGCTTTGCACCTACAGAGATTGGCCCGATTGATATCCAAACTGAAAATGGCGTGGTCGATCTGGTGGCGGAGAACGAGTCCCATGCCACGCAACTGGCACAGCAATGCTTGGGCTATTTTCAAGGAGATAGATCATCCTGGGACTGCGCTGACCAAGCTGAGCTGCGCAAAATGATGCCTCTGGATCGACGTTTTGTTTACGATATCCGCTCGATTATTGAGGGCCTTGTGGATATTGATAGCTTTATTGAATTATCCCAGCCCTACGGCCCCGGTATTGTTACCGGCTTTATTCGCATTGAAGGCGTTGCCATGGGTCTAATCGCCAATGACTGCCGTGTATTGGGTGGCGCCATTGATGCCGAAGCGGCAGACAAGGCAGCGCGCTTTGTCAGCCTCTGCGATCAGTTCTCGATTCCACTGTTATCCCTCTGTGACACACCGGGCTTTATGGTTGGCCCCGCCAGTGAAGAGCAGGCTGCTGTGCGGCGCATGGCGAAACTGTTTATCGCCGGCGCCAAAATCAGCGTGCCACTGATAACGATTTTTCTGCGCAAAGGCTATGGTCTGGGTGCCATGGCAATGGCCGGTGGCAGCTTTCATCATCCGCGGTACAGTGCAGCATGGCCCGCCGGTGAATTTGGCGCCATGGGACTTGAGGGGGCAGTGCACTTGGGCTTTAAAAAGGAACTGGCGGCAGAGCCCGATGAGACTGCTCGGGAAGTATTATTTAATACGTTGGTCGATAGTATGTACCAGAAGGGTAAAGCCACCGAAGCGGCAGCTCATCTTGAAATTGATGCAGTGATTGATCCGGCTGATACTCGTGCTGTGATCGTCAGGGCGCTGGGCATTAGCGGATAAATTCTGTGGTCACTCGCCGCTAGGTCGGCGGCGAGGTGCTGGTTTCTGCTTTGGCAAGTAACCTTAGCCAGTAATTTTGGCCGGTAATTTTGGCTGGTAATTTTAGCCAGGCTCAACATTGTGGTAGATGTCTTGGACATCGTCGAGGTCATTGAGCATAAACATAAAGCGCTCAAACATTTCTACGTCATCGCCGGTTACAGGTGCAGTATTCTGCGCAATAAACTGAATCTCATCCACTTCGTAGTCGATCTCGCCAAAGGCTTCGCCGAGGGCTTGCTTGGCCTTAAAGGATTCCGTGTGGGGGGCAAACACGGTCAACATACCCTCTTCGTTTTCTAGATCTATAACATCCACGTCGCCCATCAGCAGGGTATCCAGAACGGCTTCTTCATCCTGTCCAGAAAACATCAGAATACTCAGATGATCAAACATATGGCTGACAGAGCCCTGGGTGCCAATCTTGGTTTTAGTCTTGGTAAAGCACTGGCGCACATCGCCAAAGGTCCGGTTGGGGTTATCGGTTAAGCACTCGATAATCACCATGCAGTTGCCCGGGCCATAGCCTTCATAGCGTGCCAGTTCGAAATTCTCACCAGCGCCGCCCTTGGCTTTTTCTATGGCTTTGTCGATAACATGGGTTGGCACCTGGTCTTTTTTCGCCCGCTCGATAAGGCTGCGCAGGGTTAGATTACCCGTGGGATCGAGGCCGCCAGCTTTGGCGCAAACATAGATCTCGCGACCATACTTACTGTATACCTTGGCTTTGGCATCTGAGGTTTTTGCCATTGAGTCTTTACGGTTTTGGTACGCTCTGCCCATGTTTAATTCCAATCCATCGAGTTTGAGCGAGCAATTCTACAACAGCCTGATGCTCAGGGCATTCTAAAATCCCCTGCAGGGGCAAGAATGTTAGCGATTGGCGATTACGTCGCCCGGTCTCTGATCAGCCAAAACAGAGCGACTGGCCCCGCTGGCGATGTCTTCGATAATCGCCCACTCGGCTTCAATCGATCCCAACAGCTGTTTGAGCTGATGGTCAGTTTTACTTGGCAGTGTGGTCTGTTGCCGGATTAGTCTGCCATAGAGGCGCAGTGCCTGCTCGGCGGTCTGTTCGATAGAGAGTTGCAATGCCGTTTTTCGCGCCGCCTGTGATAGCGCCAATCGGTTCAGTGCCGGCTGTTCTGCGATCCAGTGCAAGGCCTCGGCGAAATCAGCTGAGGTCGGGTTCTGTAGCAGTCGACCATTGCATTGATCGTTCACCAACTCTCGGGTGCCCGCCGCATCCACAGCCACCAACGGTATACCGCAGGCCATGGCTTCACTAATTGCCATGCCCTGAGTTTCACTCTTTGAGGCAAACACAAATACATCCATTGCATCATAGGCATCGGCCACCTGGTCCGGGGCTAGATCGCCGGCTTTAAGCAGCTATTCGCTGAGACCTGCGCGCTGAAAAATACTTGCCATCAGGTCTTCGGCTGGGCCGCTGCCAATCAGTAGAAAATAGGTTTTCGGTATATGCTTTTTACGACGCTGCGATTGGGTTTGGCGCTGACGGATAAATTCCGCCACAGAGGTAGCCAGGAAAGATAAATTTTTCTCCTCCGCTAAGCGGCCCAAATGACCGACCACAAAAGCTTTGCCGGGAATATTTCGCGACTTGCGAAAACGGTAGCCATTGGCGTTGGCAAAGCGCTCCAACTGCAATCCAGTTGGCACTATATCGATCGGTGTCTGCACGCCGCGCTGCTGTAATAGCCGCGCGATGCTCTCGCTGGGAGAAAATACCCGATCGGCTAGGTTGCTGTAGTGGGTTGCCAGTGCCACGGCGAATTCCTGCATAGCCTCGGAATGTCTCGGCACATAGTGAGTCGACTGTTCGTAGAGAGTGTGATGGGTGAACACCAGAGGTAAATTGCGAACCTAGGCAATGCGCAGTGCTGTAATGCCGAGTAAAAAGGGTTGATGAGCGTGAACCACATGGGGTTTAAATTGGCCTATTGTATTTTTTAGCAAGCCGGATACTGGGAGCATCACTGAGAAGTCACTGCCATTAAATTGCTGCAGGGCAGGGACCCTGAGGACATCTATTTCATCATCGGGCATTGCGGAAAATTCTGGCGCAACGATTAATACTCGGTGGCCAAATTGGCGATACTGCTCGGCGAAGCTCTCTACCGATCGCGCAACACCGCCAACATGAGGTGTGTAACTGTTGGTAAACATGAGGATGTTGAGTCTGTTGTTATCCATAGCAGGGCGTCCAATGATGGGAGTTTGTTATCAAGGGGTATTGTTGACTGAGCCTGGGATGGCTGTTGGTTACCTTGGAGAGGATTGAGTCTTTGGTCTGTCGCCAACATCGGTATAGCCCTGTACTGTTGCTTTGTTATCTCAGCTCA
>CAXAFJ010000107.1:0-6827 GCA_963968025.1 uncultured Pseudomonadales bacterium
CATAATTCCCTTCATAATGCCCCGTATTTCTGTGGCTCTAGAAAAAAATTATCTCCCTCCTTAGTGCCATATAGAATTCCGTGGAGACCATGGCTAACCGAGCCTCTGGCCTAAGAGAATTAGTCAGGAGATCAACAAACTACTCGTCTGTCAAAACATAGAGGTTGCGTAAATTTTATAACACCTGTAACTTCGGGTTCGTAGTGCTGAATAAAAACAAGCGGGTTCCTTGCCAGTTACGTTTTTAAAAGCGAGAGAATCCCATAGGATTGGGAGTGGTTATGCCACATTTATTGCATCGGATTGCATATTTTAAAGCGCACGGTTGCTGTCCTCTGTTGACGGTAAGAGAGCGTTTTATCCCCCCGTTTAGCAAATTGACTACCGCCTTCTTGTTGCAACTGTTGGTCATATCTTCGATTAAAATTCTCTCTCTCTTCCATGTTAAACGCCTATCTTTAACCCGCGGGGAGGCTTAGTGGAAAATCACTACGCAAATGAAATTTGGCCCCTAGTGGTTTACTTTATTATGGTCATTCTGATGGTGGTGACGATGCTGGTGCTGTCGTCATTACTGGGCCAGAAGCGCCGTGAAGCGGCCACTAACGACCCCTTCGAGTCTGGTATTGTCTCGGTTGGCGGCTCGCAAATCCGCATCTCTGTAGAATTCTATCTGGTGGCAATTTTCTTCGTTATCTTTGATCTTGAAACGGTTTTTATCTTCGCCTGGGCAGTGGCCTTTTTTGAACTTGGCTGGCAGGGCTATCTGTCGATTTGCGTATTTATCAGCATACTGGTTTTAGCACTTGTCTATGAGTGGCGCGCTGGTGCCCTGGATTGGGGCAATAAAACCCAGACCGGTTTACGCGATACTCAGAACGCTATGGGAGTAAAAAAATGAAGTGGAGTTTAACGCGACCTGAAGAGGGCAATGTCCTTGATAGCAGTTCTGATTTTATTGAAGAGCAGGTTAAGCGAAATGTCGCCTTTGCCAAACTCGAAGACCTGCTGGCCTGGGGTCGGGCTCATTCACTCTGGCCGTTTAACTTTGGTCTCTCCTGCTGTTATGTAGAGATGGCTACCTCATTTACCAGTCGTCATGATATTGCGCGGTTTGGTTCTGAGGTGATTCGTGCGACTCCGCGACAGGCTGATTTAATGGTAATTTCTGGAACTTGTTTTTTAAAAATGGCGCCAGTAGTTCAGCGTTTATATGAACAATTGTTGGAACCCCGGTGGATTATTTCCATGGGGTCCTGCGCTAACTCTGGTGGTATGTACGATATTTATTCGGTGGTGCAGGGGGTAGATAAATTTATCCCCGTAGATGTCTATGTGCCGGGCTGTCCACCGCGACCAGAAGCGCTAATGCAGGGATTGATGATGCTTCAAGAGTCGATTGGCCAAGAGCGCCGACCGCTGAGCTGGGTAGTCGGTGATCAGGCTGTGGTGAAGCCGCAAAAGATCAGCATGCGCGATCAGTTAACTGCGCAGCGGATTCAGGCGACAGAGTTGCGGGAGCCAAAAGACAGTTAGTTAAACTTGTTACGTCATTAAGGGGTTTTAATGCACACAGCGGAAGCCAAGGCCACTAGTCGGGTCGAAGATAAACTGTATCGCAAGTTCGGTGGAGATTGTTTCACCGTTCAGCGCTGTGCTGATAAAACCCTCACCCTGTGGTTGGACCGCAGCCGCCTGATTGAAGTACTGCAATTTTTGAAACCTCAGTTCCCCATGCTCTACGATCTGTTTGGCATTGATGAGCGCACCCGAACCCATCGTGACGGCCAGCCAGCCTCGGATTTCACTGTTGTCTACCATCTGCTGTCTCTGGATCGCAATGACGATATGCGCATCAAAGTAGCGCTGCAGGGGTCGGACGCGGATCTGCCCACTGCAATTGGGGTTTGGCCCAATGCCAACTGGTATGAGCGTGAAGTCTGGGACATGTTTGGAGTGACCTTTGCCGGCCATCCGAGCCTCTTTAGAATTCTGCTGCCACCCACCTGGGAAGGCCATGCACTGCGTAAAGATCATCCGGCGCGGGCCACCGAAATGGGCGAGTTTGAAATGGGCCCGGAGCGCGTCGCCCGTGAACAGGAGGCGCTGAGATTTCGTCCCGAAGACTGGGGTATGAAAGAGTCCAGCAATGACAATGAATATATGTTCCTCAATCTGGGGCCCAACCATCCCAGTGTGCACGGCGTGTTTCGCATTGCCCTGCAGCTGGATGGCGAGGTGATCGTCGATTCGGTCCCGGATATTGGCTACCATCATCGCGGCGCCGAGAAAATGGCCGAGCGCCAAACCTGGCACACCTATATTCCCTACACCGACCGCATCGATTATCTGGGTGGTGTAATGAACAATTTTGCCTATGTGCAGTCGGTAGAAATGCTCGCTGGCATTGTAGTTCCGGACCGCGCCAGAGTAATCCGCATTATGCTCGCCGAGCTATTTCGCATCTCCAGCCATCTGGTTTTCTATGGCACCTTTGTTCAGGATATTGGCCAGATGTCGCCAGTGTTTTATATGTTCGCCGACCGCGAGCGGCTGTTTGGCATTATCGAGGCAATCACCGGTGGACGCATGCATCCGGCCTGGTTTCGTATTGGCGGTGTCGCCCAGGATCTGCCCAATGGTTGGGAGCGCCTAGTGCGCGAGTTTATCGATTCGATGCCGGCGCGCCTCGATCACTACGACAAAATGTCCATGCAGAACAAAATGCTCAAGCAGCGTACGGTTGGCATCGGCACCTACAGTCAGCAAGAGGCCATCGACTGGGGGGTTACTGGCCCCGGGTTGCGCGCCACGGGCAGTGACTGGGATATACGCAAAAAGCGCCCCTATGGTGGCTATGACCAGTTTGAATTTGAGGTGCCAACCGCCAATAACGGCGACTGTTATGACCGCGCCAAGCTGCGTATTGAAGAGATGCGTGAGAGTCTGAAAATTATTCGCCAATGTCTCGACAATATGCCGGAAGGCCCCTATAAAAGTGATCATCCCTCAACCACTCCGCCGCCCAAAGAGCGCACCATGGAGGATATTGAGACGTTGATTCATCACTTCCTCAATGTCAGCTGGGGCCCGGTGATTCCTGCCGGTGAGGCCTCGGTAATGATCGAGGCGACCAAGGGTTTAAACAGTTATCACCTGGTCAGCGACGGCGGCACCGGCTCTTACCGCACCCGTATTCGCACCCCCTCATTCCCACATTTACAGCAGATACCGCTGATCAGCAACGGCCTGATGATTCCAGACCTGATTGCGATTATTGCCAGTATCGACTTTGTTATGGCGGACGTAGACCGATGAATGATGCACAGATGATTCAAACTGATCTCGGCACTGTATTAACCAGGGAAGAGATTCGCCAGATCGATTCTGAGCTGGCACATGTTCCCTACAAAGCCGGCGCCGCTATCGACGCCCTAAAAATTGTTCAGGCTCAGCGTGGTTGGGTCTCCGATGAATCGCTGCGCGCCATCGCCAAGCATCTAGAGATGTCGGCGGAAGAGCTGGATGGCGTGGCAACTTTTTACAATCTGATTTACCGTCGCCCGGTAGGCGAAAAGGTGATTCTGTTTTGCGACAGTGTTAGCTGCTGGATCTGTGGCTGTGACGCTATCAAGGCCAAACTCTCGGCGAAACTGGGTGTCGACTACGGTGAAACCACCGCCGACAATCAGTACACATTGCTGCCGGTTCCCTGTCTCGGTGCCTGCGATCGGGCGCCGGTGATGATGGTGGCTGACGATCTTATTACCCATCTCGATGAGGCCAAAATTGATCAGCTGTTCGCTGATGTAAAAGCCGAAGATTCCGTAGCAGGGGGGGAGCAGTAATGGAAAAAGTCCTGACCCGTAATATTGGATCGGAACAGACCCCCACTGACCTTAAAGCCTATGGGGCCAATGGCGGTTATCAGGGGCTGCGTAAAGCTCTTCGTGAGCTGTCGCCAAAAGACTGCCAGACAGTGATCAGCGACTCCAATCTCCGCGGTCGTGGCGGTGCCGGTTTTCCCACCGGCATGAAGTGGAGCTTTGTGCCCATGGGTGACAGCTGTACCCCAGGGCATAAGTATCTAGTTTGCAATGCCGATGAGATGGAGCCCGGCGCCTTTAAAGATCGGCTGTTGATGGAATGCGACCCACACCAGCTGATCGAGGGCATGATTCTCGCCGCTTACACTATCGGTGCTGATATCTCCTACGTGTTTATCCGCGGAGAATATGTGGTGGCGATCGAGCGGCTGCGAGGGGCGTTGGCCGAATGCTACGCCAGTGGTCTACTTGGTGAGAATATTCTCGGCAGCGGTTTTAGTCTGGAGATGCATGTTCATCCCAGTGCCGGGCGCTATATCTGCGGTGAAGAGACCGCCTTGATCAATGCCCTGGAAGGCAAGCGCGCCAACCCTCGAGCGAAACCGCCATTCCCTCAGGTGAGTGGCCTCTGGGGACGTCCAACTATCGTTAACAATGTCGAAACCCTGTGTAATATTCCCCATATTATTGATCGCGGCGCCGACTGGTATAAGACACTAGGGCGTGGTGAAGACAGCGGTACCAAGATGTTTGGTGTCAGTGGCAGAGTGAAAAATCCCGGCTGTTGGGAGTTGCCCATGGGCACACCGATCCGGGAAATCCTAGAAGTGCATGCCGGTGGTATGCAAGACGGGCTGCAATTGCGTGGCTTTTTGCCCGGCGGCGGCTCAACGGATTTTCTGGTGCCCGAACATCTCGATTTAGCCATGGACTACAACGTGATTGGCAAAGCCGGAAGCCGTATGGGTACCGGCACCTTAATTATTCTCGACGACCAGACCTGTCCAGTGGGCATGGTGCTCAACCTGATTCGCTTCTTTGCCCATGAGTCCTGTGGTTTCTGTACTCCCTGCCGCGAAGGGCTGCCCTGGACCCGACAGGTGCTGCAAGACATAGAGGATGGCCGTGGTCAGCTCGAGGATCTCGAGACTCTGGCCTATCAGGTTAAATATATTGGCGCTATGGGCAATACCCACTGTGCTCTGGCACCTGGCGCCATGGAACCCCTACAAAGTGCCTTGAAATATTTCCGCGATGATTTCGACCGCCATATTAGCGGTGGTTGCTGTCCTTATCATCCTCATAAGGCTCGACAGCATCAGCAGATTGGAACAGGAGCCTAGATCATGCCGACGATTTTTGTAGATGGTCAGGAGCTCCAGGTCAAAGAGGGCGCCAATGTGCTCGAGGCCTGCCTCAGTGCGGGCATTGATTTACCCTATTTCTGCTGGCACCCCTCGATGGGTTCCATTGGCTCCTGTCGCCAGTGTGCGGTGGTGCAGTATCAGAATGCTGAGGATACCAACGGCCGTATTGTGATGGGTTGCATGACGCCAGTTAGCGAGGGTGCCCGCTTTTCGCTCAATTCTGGCAGCGGCGCGGACCAAAATCTCAATAACGCCGTCGATGAGGCTGCTGTTGAAACTACTGTTGACGCATCTATTAACGTGCCTATTAAAGTGCCGGACAAAGGCCGCGAGTTCCGCCAGGCAGTGATCGAATCACTGATGCTCAATCATCCCCACGACTGTCCCGTCTGCGCCGAGGGCGGTGAATGTCATCTCCAGGATATGACGGTGATGGTAGGACATCGCGATCGCCGTTATCGAGGCTTGAAAAATACTTATCGCAATCAATATCTCGGCCCCCTGATCAGCCACGAAATGAACCGCTGTATTACCTGCTATCGCTGTGAACGCTTTTACACCGATTATGCAGGCGGCACCGATCTCTCTGCTCAGGCATCCCACGATCATGTCTACTTTGGTCGCCATCAGGACGGGGTTCTGGAGAGCGAATTTTCCGGCAACCTAGTGGAAGTTTGCCCCACCGGTGTGTTTACCGATAAGCCCCTGCTCAAGCAGTACAGTCGCAAATGGGATCTGCAGTCGGCGCCGTCGATCTGCACTGGCTGTGCCGTGGGCTGCAATATTTTACCCGGTGAGCGCTACGGCAAACTCAAGCGCATACACAATCGCTATAACGATGAAGTTAATGGCTATTTTCTCTGTGACCGAGGACGCTTTGGCAGTGGCTATATCAATAGCGAAGAGCGGCTCAATTACGCCGGGGTGCGGTACTTTGATGGAGAGTTTACTGCGATTAAGGCTCAGGAAGCCATCGAGATCGCGGCCCGCTGGATGAAGGCTGAGGAGGGGGAAAAGACTCAAAAAATCGTCGGCATTGGTTCGCCCCGCGCCTCTCTTGAGGCTAACTATTTTCTAAGAGAGCTAGTTGGAAAGGAGCACTTTGCCGCTGGCTTTGGTGATCGGGAATCTCAGGTCGTACACCGGATCGCAGCAATTTTAAAAACCACTAGAGCCAAGAACCCGTCGATTAAGCAGATGGAAACAGCCGATGCAGTGCTGATTCTCGGTGAAGATGTCACCCATACCGCGCCACGAGTCGCGCTGGGGTTACGTCAGGCGGTGCGCAATAAAGCTCATGAGTTAGCCAAGCAGGCGGGACTGGCAGTTTGGCAGGATGCCGCCGTGCGCAACTTGGCTCAGGATCAGCGCTCGCCAATGATTATTGTCTCGGCGACGGAGACCCGCCTCGATGATATTGCCAGTCAGACTGTTTCACTGGCGCCCCAGGAGATTGCCCTATTTGGTCATGCGGTGGCCCGCGCTATCGCGGGTCAGCCCAGTGATGATGAGGCGATTAATGAGGCCGCAGCAGCACTGAAAAATGCTCAGCGACCGCTGGTGGTCAGTGGCTCCAGTATGTTGCATAGCGCTATAGTCGACAGTGCCGCAGCGGTGGCCGATGCTCTGACGG
>CAXAFJ010000108.1:0-6825 GCA_963968025.1 uncultured Pseudomonadales bacterium
TGGTGCCACGGAGTTGACGCTTGCGCTTCGTTGTCATTTTGGTGAGGATGTGGCTCTTATGCTGGTGCTTGTGCTTGTAACCAGAAGCCGTTTTTTTGAAGCGTTTTGCCGCTCCACTGTGTGTCTTACCTTTTGGCATTGCTGTTCTCCAAATTGAGAGTTAGTTTAATCAAGAAGAGACGCCCGGACAGCCTGCCAAAAAATGTGGCTGAACGCGGGTCGCGTTAAATTACTTCTTCTTGCTACGTGGTGACAGAACCATGATCATTTGACGACCTTCCATTTTTGGAAACTGTTCCACTTGTGCCAGCTCAGCGAGATCCGCTTCAATGCGTTTCATCATATCCATACCGAGCTGCTGGTGAGCCATTTCACGACCGCGAAAACGCAGCGAGATTTTAGCTTTATCACCATTTTCCAAGAAGCGAACTAAGTTGCGCAACTTGATGTCGTAATCGCCTTGATCTGTACCAGGACGAAACTTCATTTCTTTTACCTGTGTCTGCTTCTGCTTTTTCTTCTGCAGGGCAACTTTCTTCTTAATATCAAAGACGTGTTTGCCGTAGTCCATGATTTTACACACAGGAGGCTCGGCATCTGGGGAAATCTCAACCAGATCCAGTGTCTCTTTCTGCGCGGCTTCGAGAGCAGCCTCAAGGCTAACTACGCCAACCTGACTACCATCTGATGCAACCAATCGAACTTCGGGGGACGTGATACTGTCGTTTAGACGTGCCCGTTTGCTGTCTTTTTTAATAAGCTTTACTCCGTTTCAACACAAATACGCCCGCGTCGTTCCGTCTCAGAGGTAAACATGTCTTCAACCTGTTGCAGCGGCAAGCTGCCAAGGTCTTTTCCATCTCGAGTTCGGACCGCCACCGTGCGCGATTCTTTTTCATTATCACCAACAACGAGAATAAAGGGGACTCGCTGCATAGAATGACCGCGGATTTTAAAGCCGATCTTCTCGTTTCTCAAGTCACAATTCACTCTAAAGCCTTTATTTTGCAGTGTTTTGGCAACTTCTTGCGCATAATCGGCCTGGGCGTCGGTAATATTGGCCACAACGGCCTGTTCGGGCGCTAACCAAAACGGAAACGCGCCGTCGTACTGTTCGATCAAAATACCGATAAATCGCTCAAATGAACCCAAAATGGCTCTGTGCAACATCACCGGAACCTTGCGGCTGCCGTCTTCACTAACGTACTGCGCATCGAGACGACCGGGCATGGAAAAGTCCACCTGAATGGTACCCAACTGCCAAACTCGACCAATACAGTCTTTTAATGAGAACTCAATCTTGGGGCCGTAAAAGGCGCCCTCTCCCGGCAACTCTTGCCAAGGTAATTGTTTTGCATCCAAGGCCTGGCCCAGCGCCGCTTCGGCACGGTCCCAATCTTCATCGAAACCCACTCGCTCTGGAGGGCGAGTCGAGAGGCGGTAGATAATTTCATCGAAGCCAAAGTCGGCATAAACCTCATGCAGGAAATCAATAAACTGCGAGACTTCCGGCTGAATCTGCTCTTCAGTACAGAAGATATGCGCATCGTCCTGAGTAAAGGAACGCACACGCATAATGCCGTGGAGTGATCCCGACGGCTCATTGCGGTGACAGGAACCAAACTCCGCTAGACGCAGAGGCAGATCGCGGTAGCTTTTTAAGCCCTGATTAAACACCTGCACATGACAGGGACAGTTCATCGGCTTAACCGCGTAGGTGCGGTCATCGGTCTGCAGGCTAAACATATCGTCGCCAAACTTGTCCGCATGGCCGGACTTCTCCCACAGGCTCATATCGACAATCTGTGGTGTCTTAATTTCCTGATAGCCCTGCTGACGTTGCTTGCCGCGCATATACTCTTCAATGGCGCTGTAAATACTCCAGCCCTTGGGGTGCCAAAAGATCGAACCCGGCGCCTCTTCCTGCATATGATAGAGATCGAGCTTTTTATTAATCTTGCGGTGATCGCGCTTCTCGGCTTCAGCCAAGCGATTGATATAGGCTTTCAGCTCTTTTTTATTCGTCCAAGCGGTGCCATAAATACGCTGCAACATTTCATTGTTGCTGTCGCCACGCCAGTAAGCGCCGGCAACCTTAGTCAATTTAAAGGCCGATAGTTTTGCTGTGGAGGGAACATGGGGGCCGCGGCAGAGATCGATAAAGTCGCCCTGACGGTAGAGACCAATGGCCTGATCCGCAGGAATGCTGGCAATAATCTCAGCCTTGTATTCCTCACCAATGCCCTTAAAAAATTCCACTGCCTCGTCGCGCTTCCACTCTTCACGGCTGATACTGTGATTTTGATTCACCAGCTCAGTCATGCGCGCTTCGATAGCCTCGAGATCTTCCGGGGTAAAGGCGCGTTCAAAAGCGAAGTCGTAATAGAACCCATCTTCAATTACCGGACCAATGGTCACCTGAGCTGTCGGGAACAGCTGCTTCACCGCCATAGCTAATAAGTGAGCCGACGAGTGGCGGATAATATCCAGCGCTTCATCAGAACGATCGGTAACAATCGCCAGGCTCGAGTCCTGCTCTATAAGGTAGGACGCATCGACCACCTCGCCATTAACCACACCAGCCAGTGTCGCTTTGGCCAGGCCGGCACCAATATCAGCGGCTACATTTGCTACAGAAATGGGGTTGTCGAAAATACGTTGGGATCCATCAGGGAGGGTAATTGCGGGCATTGTCTTTTCCTTTCCAGTGGTGACCTATACCAAAGGCCACGTGGGGTTAACTATTTAAGCGAGCATTCTACCTTGAACAGCCCTGTTTACAAGGATATATAAAAGGCTATTTATTTGGCTATTTATTTGGCTATTTATTTGGCTATTTAGCAGGCAATTGAGCCGTTACAATAAGCCTCACCCAAACTTAGAGAGAACCAACCTTTGAAAATTTATGTGGACGCCGACGCCTGCCCAACAGTGATTAAAGATATTCTCTACAGACTGTCTCAGCGCACTGGCATTGAACTGATACTGGTGGCCAACCAAGCATTGAATATACCGCGAATACCCACGGTGCGAAGCATTCAGGTGAGCTCCGGATTTGATGTGGCGGATGACCGTATTGTTGAGTTGGTGGAAGCGGATGATCTGGTGATTACAGCGGATATTCCTCTGGCGGCTGAGGTGATTGATAAGGGCGGCAAGGCGCTGAATCCAAGGGGCGAGCTGTATACCAAGGCGAATATTAAAGCGCGACTGAATATGCGGGATTTTATGGACAGTATGCGTAACAGCGGTGTTCAGGTGGGTGGTGGGCCGCCGCCATTGACCCAAAAAGATCGGATGGAGTTTGCTAATGCGCTGGATGGTTATGTGGCGCGGTTTATGTAGTCAGCGGGTTGCTGGGAATAGTTAAGACCCAGCGGACTGCATGAGATCCCTCGGCTTCGCTCAGGATGACAACACTTTTAATCAGCCCCGCCCAACAGCCGTCTAATCTGCGCCGCCGTAAAAGGCCAGCCCTTCTCTTCACCACTAGCTAAAGCCACAACCGGAATACGAACTCCGTATTTTTCCTGCAGCTCAGCATCGGTTTGAATATTCACCTCAACCAAGCGCAACCCCCGCTCCGTCAACAAGGGATAGAGCACCGCTTTGGCCTGTTCGCAGAGATGGCAGTTGGGGCCGGTGTAAAGCCTGACCTCAGAATCATTCAGCGCCATAATTACTATCCAAAAGTGCTACGTCGAGTAATGCGCCACACATTGTGAATCCGAGGGTTTCTCTCAAAATCAATATCCAATGTCTGGGGAGTAATATTCTCCGCATTAAACTGTCTTGTAACCAACTCATCCATTTTAAATTTGCGGAAGTTATTGGAGAAAATCAGCACGCCGTCAGGCGCTAATTTGGCCATCGAGTTACGAATCAAATCACCGTGATCACGCTGCACATCCAACACCACATCCATCTTTTTCGAGTTGGAGAATGTCGGTGGGTCGAGGAAGATCACATCGTACTGCTCACCATCAGTTTCCAACCACTTTAGGCAGTCGGCACGCAGCAGGTGGTGATTTTTGGCACTAATGTTATTCAGATCGTAGTTGCGCTGAGCCCAGTCCAGATAGGTGTTGGACATATCTATACTCAAGCTGCTCTTAGCGCCACCCAGTGCAGCTTGCACAGAGACGGCTGCGGTATAACAGAATAGGTTGAGCAGGCTTTTGCCCTCGGCCAATTCAGTCACCATTCGACGCACTGGACGGTGATCGAGAAACAGGCCGGTATCCAGATAATCTGACAGGTTAGCTTCAAACTGCGCTTCCCCTTCATAGACAGTAATCGTATCGCTAGGGCCTTCATTAAAGCGTTCGTACTGACTGTCGCCCTTCTGGCGACGGCGCTCTTTGTAGTGAATATGGCCAGGGGCGTCTTTGGCAAATTCTTTAACCGCTTGTTTGACTTCGGCAAAGCGCTCGCGGGCGATTTTATCTTCGATGGTATTTGGCGGCAGGTATTCCTGCACGTGGACCGAGTCTTCGTAGATATCTACGGCTACAGAGTACTCAGGGATATCCGCATCGTAAACTCGATAACAGGTGACACCGGTTTTGTTTAACCAACCATTGAGTTTGCGCTGATTTTTCACCAAGCGATTGAACACCATCTTGGCGCCTTCGGTGAGTTCCTGAGCCGGGGCCGGCTTATTTAAGCGCTCTTCGATTTTTGCCGAGCGTGAAGTGAGGTCTTCAAAGACCAGCAACTTACAGGGGATGGTGCCGTTAAACAGCTGATACTGTTTGGTGGGCGTCAGATCGGTCTCGCGACCGAGCTCAACATTGCCGGTAAATACAGCTGCCTTCCAGCCTTGGAAGTTCTTCTGCAGTACCGAACCCAACTTCTGATAAATTGGTTTCAAGCCGTCCACGTCACCAAGGCGCTCGCCGTAGGGAGGGTTGGTGAGCAGCAGACCATAGTCAGCTGTGGCTTTACCGAATTGATCTATGGGCTTATGGGCCAGGCGGATATGTTCATCTAGCCCGGCTTTTTCAATATTTAATGTGGCGAATTCAAGCACTCGTGGATTGGCGTCATAGCCGCGAATATCCAATTCCAATGCTTCAAGACCGGCGACCTTGCGCTGCTCGGCTTCGTCGAAGATTGACTGCCACAACTCTTGATCATGCTGTTTCCAATCGGTGAAGCCAAAGCGCTTACGTAACAGACCCGGCGCTATATCCGCCGCCATCATCGCGCCTTCAATAATCAGTGTCGCACTACCGCACATGGGATCCAGCAGCGCAGCGCCATTTTTCATCATCTCCGGCCAGTTGGAACGCATCAAGAGTGCGGCGGCGAGGTTCTCTTTAATCGGTGCGCTGCCCTGCCCGCTGCGATAGCCGCGACGGTGGAGACTCTCGCCGGAGATATCCAGAGAGACGGTGACCTGGCCTTTGTGCTGACGCACCTGAATACGAATATCTGGGTTCTTGGTATCCACGTTGGGGCGCTCGCCCTCTTCGCGACGGATGCGGTCAACCACGGCATCTTTAACCCGCTGTGAGCCATACATGGTGTTGTCCACTAGGCGGGAGGTACCAATAAAGTCGATGGCAATGGTTTGCTCGTGAGAGAAGTGCTCTTCCCAGGGAATATCCAAACACTCTTGGTAGAGTTGATCTTCCTCATCCAAGCTGAAACTGTGCAGCGGCATCAATACCCTGTTGGCGAGACGCGACCAGAGACAGGCGCGGTAGGCTAACTCTCTGGTACCGACGAAATGCACTGCCGCAACAGTTTCCTTGGTGCTCTCTGCGCCCAGCGCCAGTAGCTCTTGGGCGAGCAATTGCTCGAGCCCTTTGGGACATGTGGCTAGCCAAGCATGATCAACTGATGACACAAATAGGATCCTTTTATCACTTTTTATTACTTTGGGGAGCAAAACGCACTGTTTATAGACTAACAAAATCTTCGACAGAGTCGATAGAATTTGATGAACTGAGTTCAGCGTTTCGAAAGGCGCTCATTCTATCGCTCTTTGTACAATTTTGTTTGATAAAAACTGCTCTCAGCACGTTTTTCAAGCTGAGTGTCAGTTTCCTAGATAAACCATTAGGAGATATAAGTGAAAAAACATAAAAGAGATCTGGAACACCGTTCATTCGTAAAAGGTTATCAGGCGGCAGTTCAGGGCCGCACCCTCGCAGCAATCCCCTATCAAGAAAACTCAGTAATGGCATACCACTGGTCCAGAGGTTGGCGAGAAGGTAAGGAAGATTATTGGAATGGGTTCAAACAGCACTCATTTCAGCAAAAAGCGGCAAGCCTGTAAGACGGCCTTGCGCTAAAAATAAGACTTAACACAGGGCCTTCTAGTTAAGATCAGTTGGCACCATTAGCAGAATCTTTGAGTCAACAGCTTAATAGGTAAAATAACAGGCAAAAGTAAGCAACGAAGACAAAATTAAACAGGAATTTATCCTGTTTCAGGCTCATATACGGAGCCACCCAATGGCCGCAACTCGATAACAGTTGCGGCCATTTTTTTGTCTGTGGTTTAGGGCACTATTTTGCTGTATTCCATTTTTTGTCATCTCGAACGAGTGTGAGAGATCTCAGTGACCGACAGCGAGATCCCCGTCGCTTGGCCCTGTCGGGATAACAGGGTAACGGACTCTGTTGTGTTGTGTTGTGTTGAGATGACATAAGTAAACTGTGAGCTCAACAATGGTGAGAAGCTCGGGACCGATACTACTTTTAAAAATGAGAGAGATGAATCAGAGGGGCTAAACGAAAACCCATGGAAAAAAGTGGCGAAAAAAGATTAAAAAAGATTAAAAAAAGAGGGCCATAACGGCCCTCTTAAATGGA
>CAXAFJ010000109.1:0-6697 GCA_963968025.1 uncultured Pseudomonadales bacterium
TGGCTGCTGAAGTGTCTGGCAATGTAGCAATTGGTTCCGATTACTTTTTCCGTGGTGTCGATCAAGCTGGCGGCGAAGCGCTGTCTGGTGGATTCGATGTGGGTTTTGAAAATGGCTTCTATGTGGGTACTTGGGCGTCAAGTGTCGATTTCAGTGGCGGCTTAGAGCTTGATTACTACGCTGGTTACGGTGGTTCTATCTCTGAGGACGTTAGCTACGACGTTGGGTACCTGTACTACGGCTACCCGCAGGGTCCAAAAACGGAAGAGTTCGAAGAAATTTACGCCAGTATTTCAGCAGGTGATGCAACTTTAGGTCTTGCCTACTCAGATGATTACTACGCGTCAACTGGACATTCTACATACGTTTATTTTGATTATGCTGTGGTTCTCAGCGAAGCATTTAGCCTGGGTTTCCACTTCGGCACCATGTCTGCTAGCGACCCTGCTAACGAAGCTGATGACTACTCTATCTCTCTGAGCACTGAAGCTGCCGGTCTGGGTTTTGACCTTAGCTGGATTGACTCATCTGAGAAGGGCGGACTGTTTGCCGACAACGAATTTGTATTGACTGTTTCTAAGTCTCTGTAATTTTAAACCTTTTATCTTGCTCATCTAAAGCGGGTGGCCTCGGCCACCCTATGGAGATTCTCAATGAAATTAATAACTGCAATTGTAAAACCTTTCAAGCTTGATGAAGTGAGAGAGGCCCTTGGCGACCTAGGTGTCGCTGGAGTAACAGTAACAGAAGTAAAAGGGTTCGGACGTCAGAAGGGCCACACCGAGTTGTATCGCGGCGCTGAGTACGTTGTTGATTTTTTGCCCAAGGTTAAGTTGGAAATTGCACTGGCAGACGAGATGGTCGATAGCGCAGTAGAAGCGATTACCAACGCTGCACAAACCGGCAAAATCGGCGATGGAAAAATCTTTATTTCAACGCTCGAAGAAGTCATTCGAATCCGCACCGGTGAAACCGGCGCTGAAGCTGTATAACAAGAGGCCTTAAAATGAATTCCGATATAATTGAAATCAAATATGCACTGGACACCTTCTATTTCCTGATGTCTGGTGTATTAGTAATGTGGATGGCCGCTGGCTTCTCCATGCTCGAAGCCGGTCTGGTTCGCTCTAAAAACACCACTGAAATCCTGACCAAAAACGTGGCGCTGTTTGCCATCTCTTGCTGCATGTACATGGTCATGGGTTACGCCATTATGTACGGCGGCAGTGCAGGCGGTTTTCTTCCTGACGTTTGGTTTGGCAACATTATTGGCAATGCGACAACTGAGGAAGTTCTGGATAGCGGTGGCGATACTTACTACTCCGGCGCATCTGACTTTTTCTTCCAGGTAGTGTTTGTTGCTACGGCTATGTCGATCGTCTCAGGTGCAGTTGCTGAGCGCATGAAGCTGTGGGCATTCCTTGCCTTTGCTGTTGTGATGACGGGCTTTATCTATCCTATCCAGGGTATGTGGAAGTGGGGCGGCGGTTTCTTAGACGCAGCGGGTTTCCAAGATTTCGCAGGTTCTGGTGTTGTTCACCTCTGTGGTGCCACTGCTGCACTGGCTGGCGTACTGTTGCTTGGCGCGCGTAAAGGCAAGTATTCAGCTGAGGGCAAAGTCAACGCGATTCCTGGCGCCAATATGCCTCTCGCAGCGATCGGCATGTTTATCCTGTGGATGGGTTGGTTCGGTTTCAACGGCGGTTCTCAGTTGATTGTGTCTAATGTTGCCGACGCTAACGCAGTATCGAATATCTTTGTTAACACCAATGCGGCTGCCGCTGGTGGCTTGCTGGCTGCTCTGGTTCTGGCTCAATTACTTTACGGCAAAGCGGATCTGACTATGGCGGTCAACGGTGCACTGGCGGGTCTGGTTGCTATTACCGCTGAGCCTCTGGCTTGGACGGGTGGCGCTGCAACTCTGGTTGGTGCTGTTGGTGGTGTGATCGTTGTCTTATCTGTGAAGTTTATGGATTCGATCAAAATTGATGATCCTGTCGGCGCCATCTCTGTCCACGGTGTTGTGGGTATCTGGGGTCTGTTGGCGGTCTGTTTGTCTGACAATGAAAGCGCAACGCTGGTGGGTCAGCTCACTGGTATCGCTGTGATCTTTGCCTGGACCTTTGTTACTAGCTTTATCGTTTGGTCGATACTGAAAGCGGTAATGGGCATTCGTATCTCCGCAGAACAAGAGTTTGAAGGCTGTGATATCGCTGAGTGCGGTATTGAAGCTTACCCTGAGTTCTCAGCAGGGAAGTAGTTTAAACGTTTTCCCCCTTAGTAGTACCAGTAGTACCTTTCCGGGGCCAATTGGCCCCGGATTTTTTTTGTCTGAAATTTATCCCGCAGGTCTGTCAGCAGGGCAATGATCGGTTGATAGAGTTTTTTATCGGCTGTCGCGACGATTTATTCGCCATAACAGTGATTTAAAGGGCGCTACAGCCATATCCAGATGCAATTTCTGCTCGAAACAGGTATCTTTGTGACGGATTATAATTACTCGGAGAACAACATCAATGAAGTTAATTACAGCGATTATCAAGCCATTTAAACTCGACGACGTGCGTGAGGCACTTGCAGATGTAGGTGTGCAAGGTATTACCGTGACAGAGGTGAAAGGCTTTGGTCGGCAGAAAGGGCACACTGAGTTATACCGTGGCGCCGAATATGTGGTGGATTTTTTACCTAAGATTAAGCTCGAAATCGCCATTGGCCAAGAAATGGTCGACAGTGTGGTTGAAGCAATTGCCAAGGCCGCTGCCACTGGCAAGATTGGCGATGGCAAGATTTTTATCTCCACCCTCGATGAAGTGATTCGTATTCGCACAGGTGAAACTGGCGAGCAAGCGGTATAGTCGACGTTAAACAGTCGGCGCTAGATATCCAACTAAGGCTTTCTGGTTCTAGAAAGCCTTAGTTGGATAAGTCGCTGGCGTTTATAGTCTTTACGGGGAACCTATGTGGATTATTCAACTCCAAGAAACTTCTCAATACTCCTTATTAACCTCTAGACCCTCTACATAATAAACCCTCTACATAATTCAAGGACGGACAAGTGCAAAATTCTTTGATCAAAACAAAGCGCAATATTCTCAACGCCATAGCCATTTTGTTAGTCAGTTTCTCCTCCACTCAGTGGGCCATGGCCGCTAGCGAAAAAGAAATTCTTGGCAACCTTTCCGCAGTGCGCCCTGATCTTAAGTTTGAGTTTGTCGGTGAATCTGTTCTGCCAGGTTTCTATGCCGTGCAGGTTGAAGGCGGTCCGCTGCTCTATGTCTCTGCCGATGGCGGTCATTTCTTTGACGGCAATCTCTACCAAATTACCCGCAGCCAATTTGTCGATGTTCGCGACATGGCTCTAAATGACACTCGACGGGATGTATTTGCTAGCCGTAGCACCGACGACATGATTGTTTTTAAGCCTGCCGGGCAGACTAAAGCGATTATCAATGTGTTTACTGATGTGGACTGCGGCTACTGCCGCAAGCTGCACAATGAAGTGCCACAGCTCAATGCCATGGGTATAGAAGTGCGCTATTTGGCCTTCCCACGGGCGGGGTTAGAATCTGCGTCATACGACAAGATTGCCACCGCCTGGTGTTCAGATACACCCAATAAAACCCTAACGGCAATCAAGAATGGCAAGCGCACCAGAACCTCAGTCTGTGAAGACAATCCGGTTGCTGACCACTATCGTCTCGGAAGTTCTCTAGGTGTGACAGGTACGCCCGCGATTATTCTGATGGATGGCACCTTGGTCCCAGGTTATAAACCAGTAGCTGAACTCGCCGAGTTGCTTGGTGTAAGTTCGATCAACTGATTCGCAGTGGTTATATCGCTATAAAAAGCGCCCGCTTTAGCGAATATCAACCGCCCTTGCATTGACAGAGGGCGGCCTGCCATCTACTGTTATGGCCTCTGTAAGTCATTCATTTTTAGTTCGGGGAAACACCTTGAAATCGGTAAAAGTCGGTATCTGCGGTCTGGGCACAGTTGGTTCAGGCACACTCAATCTTCTTCAGCACAATGCCCAATTAATCAACCCTCGAGCCAACTGCGAAATCGCTGTTACTCAGGTGGGTGCGCGTCGTGATAACCCCAACTGCGATACCTCTGCTGTTGAGGTTACCCGGGATGTTTTTGATGTCGCCAAAAATCCCGATATCGATATAGTCGTAGAACTGATTGGCGGCACCACCATTGCCCGTGATCTGGTGATGACTGCTCTGGATAATGGCAAGCATGTAGTCACCGCCAACAAGGCGTTGATCGCCGAGCACGGCATGGAGATTTTTGCCCATGCCGAAAAGTGCAATCTGATTGTTGCCTACGAAGCCGCAGTGGCCGGTGGCATTCCCATTATTAAAGGCTTGCGTGAAGGTCTGGCAGGCAACCGCATCAACTGGATGGCCGGCATTATTAACGGCACCACCAATTTTATTCTCTCTGAGATGGACAGCAAAGGTCGTGAGTTCGCCGACGTGCTTACCGAAGCGCAGGAAAAAGGCTATGCCGAAGCCGATCCCACCTTTGATGTGGAGGGCATAGATGCCGCCCACAAGCTGGTGATTATGGCGTCCCTTGTATTCGCTATTCCCCTCGACAGTAGCAAAGTCTTCACTGACGGCATTACCAAGCTAGATCCTCAAGATGTGGCCAACGCTCGCGAGATGGGTTATGCGGTTAAGCATCTGGGTATAGCCCGGCAGACAGATAAAGGTGTTGAACTGCGAGTTCACCCCACCCTAGTACCGAAAAACTGCCTGATTGCCGGTGTAGATGATGTGCTTAACGCCGTGATGGTCAATGCAGACGCTGTCGGAACCACCTTGTTTTATGGTCCTGGTGCTGGCGCCGCGCCTACGGCTTCCTCAGTGGTAGCGGATATTATTGATGTGGCTCGGGTGATGAATAATGATCCTCAGAGTTGGGTGCCAGCACTTGGGGTACCAACCAATGCCGTAGCAGCACAAAATATTCTCGATATCCAAGAGATTGAAACCAGCTTCTATATGCGTTTCTCTGCCCTTGATCAGCCCGGTGTCTTATCCACTGTCACCGGTATTATGGCTGGCGCGGGCATCAGCATTGAGGCAATTAATCAGAAAGAGCAGCCGGCCACCGAAGAGTATGTGGATGTGATTATTCTGACCAATGTCACCCATGAAAAATCTTTGGATGCAGCGGTTGAGCAGATTGAACAACTTGAAACAGTACGCGGTCAGGTAAGCTTTATCCGCGTCGAACACTTGGACCAGTAAATGAAATATATCAGCACCAGAGGCGGCGGCGAGCCAAAGAGTTTTGAAGAGGTTGTACTCACCGGTTTAGCCCCAGATGGCGGCCTCTATGTACCCCAGGAATTGCCCAAGTTTAGTCGTGAAGAGATCGCCTCATGGGCCGGTCTGTCTTATCAGGATCTCGCCTTAAAGATTATTACGCCCTTTGTCGATGGCGCAATTCCCCAGGCTGATCTCAAGCAGCTGATTGATAAATCCTATTCCACCTTCCGTCACGGCGGTATTGCACCGTTGATTCAGACCGGACACAACGAATGGATTATGGAGCTGTTCCACGGCCCGACTCTGGCGTTTAAAGATTTTGCCCTGCAGTTTTTGGGTAACCTGCTCGACTATATTCTCGCCAAGCGTAATCAAAAAGTCGTGATTATGGGTGCTACCTCCGGTGACACTGGTTCTGCCGCTATCGAAGGCTGCCGTCGCTGTGAAAATATTGATATCTTTATATTGCATCCGCACAATCGTGTGTCAGAAGTTCAGCGTCGTCAGATGACTACCGTTGCCGCAGCCAATGTGCACAATATTGCCATGCACGGCAATTTTGATGACTGTCAGAATATGGTTAAAGCGAGTTTTAGCGATCAGTCTTTTTTGCCTGAAGGCCGTCAGTTAGCCGCGGTTAACTCGATTAATTGGGCGCGTATTATGGCGCAGATTGTCTATTATTTTTGGGCGTCCCTGTCTCTTGGCGGTCCCCAGCGCAAAGTGTCATTCTCAGTTCCCACGGGCAACTTTGGTGATATTTTTGCCGGTTATTTGGCCCATAAAATGGGCTTGCCGATTGAGCAGTTGGTGATTGCCACCAACCAAAACGATATTTTGCATCGCTGTATTAGCGAAAATGATCACAGCACACGTCCTCTGGAACAGAGCCTAGCGCCAAGCATGGACATCATGATCTCAAGTAACTTCGAGCGCCTGCTGTTTGATCTCTATGATAACGATGGCGCTGCTATTGCAGAGTTAATGAAAGATGCCAAAGCCGGGAATATGCAGCTTAGTGATTCGGTGCTGGTTAAAGCTCGCGAGCTGTTCTCTAGTTACCGTTGTGACAATGATGGCATGCTGGGAATGATTCGCAGCGTATTGGCAGAGAGTGATTACCTGATGGATCCGCATACGGCTATCGGCCTAGATGCAGCCCGTCACTGTCGGGCTAATAACGAAACGCCAATGGTGACCTTAGCCACCGCACACCCGGCTAAGTTCCCGGATGCGGTGCGTAAGGCCGGTTATCCCACTGATCCGGAGTTGCCGACGCATATGGCGGATTTGTTTGAGAAGGAAGAGCACTACAGCGTGCTGGATAATGATCAGGATGCGGTGCAGGCATTTATTGCGGGGAATATTACGGCTTAGTTCCGAGGTCGCTATAGTTTGTCATCCCGGCTCTGCTT
>CAXAFJ010000110.1:0-6657 GCA_963968025.1 uncultured Pseudomonadales bacterium
GCCGAAGAAGCACCTGCCCCTGAAGTGGTTGCAGAGCCTGTAGCAGAAGAGCCTGTAGCTGAAGAGGCTCCGGCTAAAGAAAAGGCACCAGCAAAAAAAGCTGCGCCAAAAGCTAAGGCTGCCCCAAAGGCCAAGGCCGCTCCGAAGGCTAAAGCTGCGCCAAAAGCCAAGGCTGCTCCCAAAGCTAAAGCCGCGCCGAAAAAAGCCAAAGCTGAAGCAAAAGCTGACGAGTAAATCTTTCGGTGAAGATCAGGCCCTCTGGTATTGCGCCAGAGGGCTTTTTTTTAGGCCCTCTTTTTAGGCCCTCTTTTTATAGCCTCGAGCTGTAGCCTAGTGGCACTCTTTAGTGGTTGACTCCCAGGCGCTGGATTGCAACACTCACCAGCTAGAGCAAGGTTCCATTGGTACACAACTAAAAGACTAAACAGCCCAAATGACACGAATAATTGGCATAGACCCAGGATCACGACGCACCGGCTACGGTATTATCGACACCGTGGCGGGCAAAATGACCTACGTCACCAGTGGTATAATTCGCCTACCTGAAGGTTCACTTCCCGAACGTTTAAAGATTATCTTTAACGGTATCAGCCAATTGATTGAGCAGTATGCTCCCGAGGAAATGGGTATTGAAGAGGTGTTTTTATCCCACAATGCCAGTTCCGCACTAAAACTGGGCCAGGCTCGAGGTGCTGCAATTGTGGCCGGAGTCAATGCCGGACTCTCGGTGGGGGAGTACTCTGCTCGCAGTATTAAATTGGCGGTAGTGGGAACCGGCGCGGCAGACAAGTCCCAGGTGCAGATGATGATTGTGCAGCTACTAAAGCTCTCAAGTTCGCCGGCGGAAGATGCAGCCGATGCCTTGGCAGTGGCCCTCTGTCACGCTCAGACCTCGCGAGCGCTGGCGGCAACCGGTGCTAAAGGCTATGCCCGCGGGCGACTAAAATAAACAAACTTAGGATTTATAGCGAAAATGATTGGACGACTTCAGGGTAAAGTAATCGAAAAGCAGGCGCCGGATTTGTTAATCGATGTGCAGGGCGTGGGCTATGAAGTGTTGGTGTCGCTAAACACCTTCTTTAGTGTTCCCGCGGTCGGTGAGTCGGTGACGCTGCACACGCATTTTGTCGTGCGCGAGGATGTGCAACAGCTCTATGGTTTTGGTACTCAGTCTGAACGTCAGCTATTTCGCCATCTGATTAAGGTCAATGGCGTGGGTCCTAAAATGGCTCTAGCTATCCTCTCGGGCATGTCCGCCAATGATTTCGCTATTTGTGTGCACAATAACGATATAGCCACTCTGGTGAAGCTGCCCGGTGTGGGTAAAAAGACCGCTGAACGTCTGTTGATCGAAATGCGCGACAAGATCGGCGATGTGGATGCCACGGCTGGAGGTTCTGTAGCCGGTGCTCGAGAGGTGAAGCCGGATATTTCTCAGGAAGCTGAGAGTGCCTTAATAGCTCTGGGTTACAAACCCACAGATGCGGCGAAAATCATCAGTCGCGTGGCCAGTGAATCAGTCAGCGATGCCGGTGAGTTGATTCGCCTGGCGCTTAAAAGTATGGGCTCATAGGTGCGGGGTTATTCACAATAAACCTCCGGCTCACTAGTGAAAATATCTAACCATCAATGTATGCTACGGGGCAAAACCACCATGGTGTCCGATGATAGAGCCCGACCGCATAATATCCCCCGAGATGTCTGTTGCCGAAGAGCGTTTTGATCGCGCACTGCGTCCGGTAAGCCTGGAAGACTATGTCGGTCAGCCAGTTGTGGTTGAGCAGTTAGGCATCTTTATCGAAGCCGCGCGCAAGCGCAGCGAACCCCTTGATCACACTCTAGTATTTGGTCCGCCCGGACTGGGTAAAACCACTCTCGCGCATATTATTGCCAACGAGATGCAGGTGGCGCTTAAAACCACCTCTGGACCGGTTCTTGAAAAAGCCGGGGATCTCGCCGCACTGTTGACCAATCTTGAGCCCGGCGATGTGCTGTTTATCGATGAAATTCACCGTCTCAGTCCTGTGGTTGAAGAGATTCTCTATCCGGCGATGGAAGATTATCAGCTGGATATTGTTATCGGTGAAGGCCCAGCGGCGCGCTCGATTAAATTGGATCTTCCGCCTTTTACTCTGGTCGGGGCCACTACTAGAGCCGGCCTACTCACAGCGCCGCTGAGGGACCGCTTTGGTATTGTGCAGCGCTTGGAGTTCTATTCAGAGGCCGACCTCACCAGTATTATCGTCCGTGCTGGCGCGATCTTAAATGTCTCTATCGATGCCAAGGGCGCCGGTGAGATTGCCCGTCGTTCTCGCGGTACACCGCGTATCGCTAATCGCTTATTACGTCGGGTTCGTGACTACGCCGAAGTCAAAGGCGATGGTTCGATTAGTGCAGAAATTGCCGATGCGGCACTTAATATGTTGGCAGTGGATCAGCGCGGTTTCGATCATCAAGATCGGCGCTTACTGCTCACCTTGATGGAAAAATTCGAAGGCGGCCCAGTGGGCGTCGACAGTCTCGCCGCGGCACTCAGTGAAGAGCGCGGCACTATCGAAGATGTGTTGGAACCCTATCTGATTCAGCAGGGCTATCTGATGCGCACCTCTCGTGGCCGTATGGCAACGCGCATGGCCTATGAGTATTTTGGGTTGCAGACGCCGCGGAAGATGGAGAGCCTTCAGCCCATAGAAAGCCTTCAGCCCCTAGAGAGCCCTCAGCCCATAGAAAGTCTTCAGCCCATAGAAAGCCCTCAGCCTATAGAAAGCTCTCTGCCCGGGGAAAGCTCTAAACAGGACGCCCGCGATGTCTGATTCGCTGGCAGAATTTCGTCTGCCCATCAGAGTCTATGTTGAAGATACCGATGCCGGTGGCATTGTCTTTTACGCCAACTACCTCAAATTTATGGAACGGGCTCGCACAGAGCTGATGCGTAGCCTAGGCTTTGACAAACCCGCCTTATTTGATGATATGCAATTTGTAGTCTGCGAAGTATCTCTGAAATACCATAGCCCGGCTGTACTCGATGACCAGATATCTGTCACTGCAGTACTCAGCAAAGCCAGTCGAGTGAGCTTTGAGATGACTCAGCAAGTTTATCGCGGCGATGAACTGTTAGTCGAAGGCTGGGTCAAAGTGGCTTGCGTTAATTCTGCTACCAAGCGACCGCAGGGTATGCCGAAACTTATGTTTAAGGCTTTAAACGAGAATTTTAACCAAAAGGCTTAAGAACCCAATTTAGCTAACAGGGAGTTTATACCGTTGATAGAAGAAAACTTATCCATCTGGCACCTAATCGTCAATGCCAGTGTGCTAGTGCAAATGGTCATGGGGCTTTTATTTATCGCCTCAATTATGTCCTGGATGATGATTGTCCAGCGTGGCATTTTTCTCAACGCCGCCCAGCGAGGTTTTCGTCAGTTTGAAGATGCCTTTTGGTCCGGGGTAGATCTCAACAAGCTTTATAGCGAACTCACTCAGGAAACCAAAGAAACTGGCGGCCGGGATGGCGTAGAAAATGTCTTTCGCGCTGGGTTCCGTGAATTTAATCGTCTTGCGCAAGCCGGCAAGGTAGATCCCGATGCGGTGATGGAAGGTGCTGATCGGGCGATGCGTGTAGCCCTGTCTCGCGAAGATGAAAAGCTCAATATCAGCCTGCCATTTCTTGCCAGTGTGGCTTCAGTAAGCCCTTATATAGGACTATTTGGCACGGTCTGGGGGATTATGAACTCCTTCCGCGGCCTCGCCATGGTGCAGCAGGCAACCTTAGCCACAGTGGCTCCCGGAATTTCTGAAGCACTGATCGCAACGGCCATGGGACTGTTTGCAGCGATTCCCGCACTGATTGCCTATAACCGCTATGCCGCCATAGTAGAGACTATGAACAGCAGCTATGAAACCTTCGCCGAGGAGTTTTCTAGTATTTTGCACCGCCAGATTCGCGCCAACTAATTGGCTCAAGCGCAGTTAGCAAATGGATAAGCTTTTGAGGCTCGATAAGTGAAGACAAAACGAACGAAACGAAAACTGGTTGCCGAGATTAATGTCGTGCCCTATATCGACGTCACTCTGGTATTGCTGGTGGTATTTATGATTACCGCGCCACTGCTGATGCAGGGTGTCAAAGTGGACCTGCCCGAGGCCAATTCAGCGCCTATGGATGCCAAGGACCAAGAGCCCTTTATTGTCTCGATTAAAGCCGATGGCAGTTATTGGATCGATGTTAAAGGCGAAAATCAGACTCAGAGCCTCGATCTGATCAAAGACCGTGTCGGCAAAATACTCCGTCAGACCCCTAAGACCCCGGTATTGGTCTGGGGCGACAGCAAGGTTGATTACGGTGTGGTGGTTAATCTTATGAGTGAGCTACAGGCCGCCGGTGCACCCTCGGTGGGTTTGGTCACGGAGCCACCGCAGAATTAATATGGGGAGTTTTCTCAGTTACTCAGTTGCCGTTCTGGTCAGTCTTGCACTGCACCTGGGCTTGCTTGCTGTGCTCTTTGTTGGCTGGGAACCGGAAACCTCTAGGGTAATGATTCAGCCCCAGTATATTAAAGCGACGTTGGTGGAGTTGGCGCCCAAGAAAACAGTCCAGCCAAAGGCCAAACCCAAAAAACCTAAAGTCGATATTGCCAAGCAGAAGCGTGAGGCGAAAAGGCTCAAAGATAAGCAGCGCCAGAAAAAGCTCGCCGCAGAGAAAAAAGCTCAGGACAAAAAGCGCGCGAAAGAGCTCAGTGAAAAGCAACGTCTCGAGGCCCTGCGCTTGGCCGAAGAGCAGCGCTTGCGAGATCAGCAAGAGGCGGAGCGCAAACGTGTAGAGACAGAGTTTGCCGAAGCGGTAGCGGCAGAGCAGGCCGAGATCAACGCTCAGCAAGATGAGCGCGTTGCCAACAGTTATCGCCAGCTTATACAGCAGCGGCTGTCGGAGAATTGGAGCCGTCCCCCCAGTGCACGCCTGGGAATGGAAACATTAATCCGTATTCGTCTGGTGCCCACGGGGCGGATAGTGGGAGTGACTATTCTAACGTCCAGTGGTGATACCGCCTTTGATCGCTCGGTGGAGCAGGCGGCGCTAAAAGTAGAACAGTTTGTTGAATTGCAGGGCATGGAGCCGGACTTATTTGAACGCAAATTCCGTCAGGTCGATGTCGCATTTAGTCCCGAAGACCTCAGATTATAAGGTAGTGATGCAATGACAGTTAGAATTTCAAGGCTCTTTATCCCGAGCATAGCCCGCTCATTGCTGTTTGTGCTACTGGCAGCCCTCGCGTCCCCAAGTTACAGCGAGCTGGTTATCCGTGTGACCAAAGGCAATGATCAGCCGACCAAAATTGCTATTGCACCGATTGCCATGGGCGGTGTTCAGGTAGCCGAGGATATTAGCGCGATTGTTGAAGCGGATTTGGCCCGCAGCGGGTTGTTTGATCCTATGGAACGTCGGGATATGTTGGCTTTTCCCAGTTCAGCGGCGGAGGTCTATTATCGTGACTGGCGTCTTTTAGGGGCCGAGTATCTGGTCGCCGGAAATCTGCGCACCCTAGCTGAAGGGCGCTATCAAATCGAATTTAGTCTGTTAAATGTCAGCGGTCAGAAAACCGTATTGACCCACAAAGTCAGTGGCACTCTCAATCAGATGCGCGACCTGGCCCATCTGATCAGCGATAAGGTCTATGAAGAGATCACCGGTATCCGCGGTGCCTTTTCTACGCGGCTGGCCTATGTCACCGCCACTCGAAAGAATAATATTTACACTTATAGGCTAAATGTTGCCGATGCCGACGGTGCTCGAGAGAAGCTGGTTTTGGAGTCCAGCGAACCGATTATGTCGCCAGCCTGGTCGGCCAATGGAAAAGAGCTTGCTTACGTCTCTTTTGAAACTGGTCGTCCGGCCATATTCCGCCAGAACTTAGTTAGCGCTCAGCGTCAGCAGTTGACCAACTTTACCGGTCTTAACGGTGCGCCATCCTGGTCTCCAGACGGTACGCAGATGGCTCTAGTACTGTCGAAAGACGGCAATCCAGAGCTTTATCTGCTGGATTTGCAGAGCAAGAAGTTCTCTCGCCTGACAAGACATTTCGCCATTGATACTGAACCCACCTGGATGCCCGATGGCAAGCACCTACTGTTCACCTCGGATCGCGGCGGCACTCCACAGATCTACAAATTAAATGTTGCCAGTAAGGCCACTGAACGCCTAACATTCAGCGGCAATTACAACGCCCGACCAAGTTTGGCGCCAGATGGCCGCACGATGGCCATGGTGCATCGTCAGAGTGACACTTTTCATATCGCCTCGTTAGACCTTAAGACAGGCCGGTTGATGCAACTGACGCAGACTCGACTGGACGAATCTCCGACGGTTGCGCCGAATGGGGCTATGCTAATGTATGCGACTAAACAGGGTGACCGCGGGGTTCTAGCTGCTGTATCATTAGATGCTGGCGTTCGCTATGTACTTCCCTCCAGCAGTGGTGATGTGAGAGAGCCTGCATGGTCGCCGTTTTTGCGTTAAGCTTTTTGTGTAACGGGAGAGTTACAACTTTAAGTCCGACAGTTGCAGAAAGTGCGACAGTTGCAGAGTTAGGATATTAGTTAAAAAGGGCACAGTTAAGAAGTGCATAGCTAAAAGATACATAGCCAAAAGATATATAGCCAAAA
>CAXAFJ010000111.1:0-6650 GCA_963968025.1 uncultured Pseudomonadales bacterium
GCGCAGCGACGAGGGATCTCAAATGGCAAGCTGCACTCCATTCAATATTTGCACAAAGGCCATCGATCAAAAAAACCCCATAGTTTCAAATCAATAACTGCTAAACTCCGTCGCTAGATGTCCCAATTCAACCTAGCATAGAACAATAAAAACATGGCCTTTGATATGACAATGGCACTGGTTCGTCCAGTCCTCAAATACGCTCTAGAGCGCAATGGCCATGGTGCCGCTTTGGGTTTCACCCTGGACAAGCTCGAGCGCGGCGAAACTCACCTGACTTTTCCCTATCGCGAAGATCTAGTGGGCAATCCCATCACCGGTGTAGTTCACGGCGGTACCATTGTCAGCCTGCTGGACACCGCCTGCGGCTGTTCGGCTATGACTATCCAAAGGAAGCCATCAGTCACTCCGACTATGGATCTGCGTCTCGACTATATGCGTCCAGCACAGCCTCACAAGCCGATCTATGTGGAGGCTAAAGTCTACCGCCAGTCATCCAATGTGATCTTCTGTCGCGGTGTGGCTTGGCAGGATGATAAAGAGAACCCTATTGCTCACTGCGTGGCCAATTTTATGAAGGTTGATTCCAAGAGTATTCAATTCCGCAGTATTGCATTGAAAAAGCTCCGTCGTTTAATGCCTTGGCGTCAGACTTCAGTCAATGATAGCGAGGCCAAATAATGGACCAGCAAAATACTGGCGAATTACTGCTGGATTGGCAGGAGCGTGTCGGCGCAGCCCGCCAAGAATGCGATCCACAGTCACTGCTCGATATGATTCCCTATGCTGCCTTTATTGGCGCCCAAGCCAAGCTGGACGACCAGCGCCTGCTCTATTGGCTGGATAAGCGCGGGTCAAATATTGGCAACCCCTCACTGCCGGCGATCCACGGTGGGGTAATTGGCGGCTTTCTTGAACTGGCCGCGGCCATCGAAATCATCTACAGCACCAATGTCACCGATATGCCCAAGGTCGTCGACTTCTCCCTCGACTATCTGCGCCCCGGTCGTTACAAGACTATTTATGCCAGCTGTAAGGTCATGCGCGAAGGTAAAAAGCTGGTCAATGTCTCGGCCACTGCCTGGCAGGACGACGAGCAAACGCCTATCGCCACGGCACGCTGTCACTTTCTAACCTAAGTGCTTGAAATCTATTTCTCCGCCCCCATCTGATAGAGCAAGAAGGCCGTTCAAGTAGGAACAGCCCATGTCATCAACATCAGATCAGGAGATCATCAGCATATGACCGCAAAGACACAAGACAAAGCCGAAACTCTGGGTTTTCAAACGGAAGCCAAGCAGCTTCTTCATCTTATGATTCACTCGCTGTACTCCAATAAGGAGATTTTTCTTCGCGAGTTGATTTCCAATTCCTCCGATGCAACCGATAAGTTGCGCGTTGAGGCGCTGGAAAATTCTGTGCTCTATGAAGATGATGGCGATCTGCGTATTCGTATTGCTGTTGATGAAGACGCCAAGACCATCACTATTTCCGACAATGGTATTGGTATGTCTCGTGATGAAGTGATCTCCAATCTAGGTACTATTGCCCGTTCCGGCACCTCCGAGTTTATGAAGAACCTCACTGGCGATCAGAAGAAAGATTCCCAGTTGATCGGCCAGTTTGGTGTTGGCTTCTACTCCTCCTTTATTGTTGCTGAGCGTGTGGTAGTAGAAACCCGTCGCGCTGGGGCAGCTGCCGATGAAGCGATTCGCTGGACCTGCGAGGGTGAAGCTGACTACCAGATTGAAAATATTGAACGCGCTGAACGCGGCACCTCAATCACTCTGCATGTTAAGAGTGAAGAACATGAGTTCGCCAGTGACTGGCGCCTGCGCAGCATCGTTAAGAAATACTCAGATCATATTGCTATTCCAGTAGAGATGATCAAACAGGAAATGCCCGCCGCGCCTGCAGAAGATGATGCAGTAGTGGCGGATGTGGACAAAGCTCCTGAGTGGCAAGCAGTGAACGATGCCCAGGCTCTGTGGACGCGCTCGCGTCAGGATGTCAGCGAAGACGAGTACAAAGAATTCTATCGTTTAGTATCCCATGATTTTGCTGAGCCACTGGCTTGGAGTCACAACCGCGTTGAAGGCAAGCAGGATTACACCAGTCTGCTCTATATCCCGGGCATGGCACCGATGGATCTCTATCAGCGTGAAGCCTCTCGCGGCATTAAGCTGTATATCAAACGCACCTTTATTATGGATGACGCCGAACAGTTTATGCCCATGTACCTGCGCTTTGTTAAGGGTGTGCTCGACAGTGCCGATCTGCCGTTAAATGTCTCCCGTGAAATACTTCAGAAGACACCATTGGTGGACAGCATCCGTGCCGCGCTGACCAAGCGTGTGCTGGATATGCTCGGTAAGATGGCCACCAATGAACCGGAAAAGTATGCCAAGTTCTGGGCTCAGTTCGGTCCTGTATTAAAAGAAGGCCCCAGCGAAGATCACAGCAATCGTGAAAAAATTGCCAAGCTGTTTCGCTTTACCAGCTCCACCAGCGACTCTGCTACGCCAGATGTTAGCCTCACGGATTACGTCAGCCGCATGAAAGAAGGGCAGGACAAGATCTACTTCCTTACCGGCGATAGCCACTCAGTGATCAACAACAGCCCGTACTTAGAGATTTTTCGCAAGCACGGTGTTGAAGTGGTACTGATGTCAGATCGCATCGAT
Source organism: uncultured Pseudomonadales bacterium (assembly GCA_963968025.1). GTDB lineage: Bacteria > Pseudomonadota > Gammaproteobacteria > Pseudomonadales > Porticoccaceae > HTCC2207. Next base: position 2,685 of record CAXAFJ010000111.1, read on the forward strand.
GAGTGGATGATGGGTTATCTCACCGAATTTGATGGCAAGTCGTTCCAGGATATTGCTCGCGGTGAATTAGACCTGAGTAAAATTACCGGCGAAGAGCCAAAAGCTGAAGACGCCGATAAGAAAGAGGGCGACGACAGCGAGCAGGGCACTCTGTTAAAGCGCATTAACACCTTGTTAGACGGCAAGGTTGAAGAAGTTCGCAGCACCACGCGACTGACCAGCTCGCCAGCCTGTCTGGTAGTGGGTGCCGATGATATGGGTGAGCAGATGCGCAAGATTATGGCCGCAGCGGGGCAGCCTGTACCGGAAGTGAAGCCGATTCTTGAGATCAATGCTGAACATCCCCTAGTCAATAAGCTCGACGGCGAAGCGGATGAAGATAAGGCTAAGCTATTAGCCAGTGTATTGTTTGATCAGGCAGCCCTGTCTGCTGGTCGACCACTGGAAAATCCAGCGCAGTTTGTACAGCAGCTGAATAGCCTGATGTTTGACGCCTAAAATAGGTGACCGCAGTATCAAAAGCACTCTTTGTGATATTTTATGGAGGGTGCTTTTTTAATGGCGGCTTACACTCTGCCGCACATCGCTCTATAATGCTGCCCACAGCAGTTTTTAGTACTCACGTTTAGACATCAGTATTTAGCCATTCGGAGTAGGGTTTCTTTGACAGCCAATAATAATTATAAAATTGCCGTATTGGGCGCAGGTAGCTTTGGCACCGTGATTGCCAATATGCTCGCGGTCAATGGCTTTGCCACCACATTATGGATGCGCAGCGACAAACAGTTGCAGGCGATTAAAGGCGCTGGCGAAAACGCCGCCTATCTTCCCGGCTATCGCTTTGATTCAACGCTCGCCTTTACCACTGATTTACAAGAGGCCTTAGAGGGCGCTGATACAGTCTTCTTTGCGGTGCCCAGTAGTGCGCTGCGTCTGGTTGCCAAGCTTGCCCAATCTTGGATTGACCCAGCGGCCCTATTAATCAGCACCGCCAAAGGCATAGAGGCTGAGAGCTTTGCGCTGCCGAGTCAGATTCTCGAAGAGGAATTGGCGGGCTCTAAAGTCGGTGTACTCAGCGGCCCCAATCTGGCCAAAGAAATTGCCAACTATGAAATCACCGCCACGGTGATCGCCAGTGAGCACGACGAAGTTTGCAGCCGTGCTCAGGAGATATTGGCCTCGAAGTATTTTAGAGTTTACGCCAATCACGATCGCTACGGTGTTGAACTGGCCGGTGCACTGAAAAATATCTATGCCATTGTCTCGGGAATTGCCGAGGCCATGAAGGTTGGGCAAAACACTAAGAGTGTTGTATTAACCCGCAGTCTCGCTGAGATGAGCCGCTTTGCCTGCAAGCTCGGTGCAGACCCATTAACCTTCTTGGGACTCAGTGGCGTCGGCGATCTCTATGTCACCTGTAGCTCGCCCTTGAGCCGTAACTTTCGCATTGGTTTGGCGCTGGGAGGAGGCAACAGCCTCGAGCAGGCGATTATTGATGTCGGGCAAGTGGCCGAAGGCGTAAATACGACTAAACTAGTAAAAGAGAGAGCCGATGCATTGGGTATCTATATGCCATTGGCCTCGGCTCTGTATGCCACCATGTTTGAGCAGCGACCGATTGTTGAATCTCTGCGCACAATGATGGTTGCAGAACAAAACACTGATGTTGAATTTATGGTGAAATCAAATGAGCGATAAAAAAATCTCCTTACTTAACTCCAATACCTGGATCCGCGGCGCTTACATGGTTTTATTTGGTTTGCTGCTGGTTGCTGCACGATTGGTTATTAGCATAGTGGTCGTGGTGCAGTTCGTGTTTGTGCTGCTGGTGGGTGCCGATAACCAGAATCTACGCAACCTTGGTCAGGGCCTGGGTAAATGGGTTTATCAGACACTGATGTTCCTAACCTTTAATAGCGAAGAAAAGCCTTTCCCCTTTGATGAATGGCCGGCGGTTGATGCCTCAGAGGGTTACTCTGCGAAGCCGACTGAAGAGGTTTCAGAAGGCCAGCTGGTTGATACAGAAGAGGTGGTGAATGACGATATACCGTCGTTTACCGCTGAGCAGTCCAATAGGGACGAAGACGGCCCCAAGGCGGCAAATTAAAAAGTAGTATGCTGTAAGTTGTATACATAGATCCGCCGGCTGTGGTGTTGCCTCAGCTGGCTTTTTTTATGTCTGAGTGAGTGATATAACAAGGGATTGTTTAAAACAGAGAGTCTCATATCAAGAGGCTCTTTAACCGACCAATAATTAGAAAGTTTTAGCGATCCTGACTGACTAGCTGCAATCGCTAAATAATAACGGAAACCACTATGTCTCTTAGTTTTATCCGCGAAAGAACCTTCGATATAAATGGCTTAACCTTCACCGCAAAAGAGTGGGGCTCTCCCGGTTATACGCCAGTGATTGCTCTTCATGGTTGGCTGGACAATGCCGCCAGTTTTGATTTGATGCTGCCGTTTTTAAGCGATATGCATGTGATTGCACTGGATTGTGCTGGCCACGGTGGCAGCAGCTTCCGTTCCGCAGACTCGGGCTACAATATCTGGCAGGACATCGCCGAAGTACTCGGCGTTGCCGATCAGATGGGTTGGCATCAATTTGCTCTGTTAGGTCATTCTCGCGGTGCGATTATTTCGACACTGATTGCCGGTGCCTTTCCCGACCGTATCACTCATGCCGCACTGATTGATGGCTATATGCCCGGCCTTGCGGATGCCAAAGGTACAGCGGTTCAGTTAGCCAAATCGGTCTACGAAGCCAAGCGCTTTGGTGGCGCCAGCCCGAGCTTCTTCCCCGACTTCGATCGCGCGGTTCAGGCCCGAGTGAATGGCTTTATTCCGCTGAAAGAGGCTGCTGCTGCGGTACTGGCCCAGCGCGGCGTGCGTCAGCATGAGAGAGGTTTTTACTGGCATACAGATCAACGCTTAAAGGCCGCTTCCCAGCTCAAATTAACCCGTGATCATATGCAGGATTTTTTCAGCTCGGTGACTGCGCCGGTGATGTTGATTCAAGCTGAAGACAGCGGCTTTAAGCCCGACGCCCAGCAGGATGAAAGCTTCTCTTGGATAACCAATTTTCGACTACTCAAAATGCCCGGTTCACACCATTTACACATGGAAGAGCAGGCTGAGCAGGTCGCGGGGGAAGTTCAGAGGTTTATACTGCCGGAGTGAGTTGTCTTATTAATGTAGGGAGATAGGAATTGGCTAAAATTGAATTTAGCGACATTGAAAAGGCCGCCATTGTAGGCAAAATAAAGCTCTATTTTCGCGAAGAACTGGATCAGGATATAGCCCAGTTCGACGCCGAGTTTTTACTCGACTTCTTCTCTGAAGAAGTCGGGGCATATCACTACAATCGGGGCCTGTGTGACGCCAAGCTGATTCTTGAGCAAAAGCTTGAGTCGATTACCGACGCCTTTTATGAGATTGAAAAGCCAACCGACTTTATCCGCTAGGCGTTAAAGTCGGCTAGTCCACATTGGGAGACCTAAAATGACACAGCTTCAACAGCAGCAGTGCATCCTCTGCCGTCCGGATTCAGACCCAGTAGTGGGTGATGCGTTAGACCGGTTAATGCTTGATCTTGAAGGCTGGCAGCTGGAAACGTTGGACAGCGTCAATCAGCTCGAAAAATTGTTTAGCTTTTCTGATTACGCTCAGTCCATGGCCTTTACTCAAAGAGTCGGCGAACTCGCCGAAACTGAAGATCATCACCCGGCGATCCTTACGGAGTGGGGCAAGGTCAGGGTCACTTGGTGGACTCATTCGATTAAGGGTCTGCATATCAATGACTTTATCTGTGCGGCCAAGACAGATCAGCTGGCGATTAGTAAGGACGATCAATAAACCAGAAATAACAGGCAAGAAATAACAGTCAAGAAAAAGCCCACTTAAAAGTGGGATTTCGCGTTTTGCGATAAAGCTTTTCAACACTAGCTTTTCAACACTAGCTTTTCA
>CAXAFJ010000112.1:0-6542 GCA_963968025.1 uncultured Pseudomonadales bacterium
CTCTTAGTCCTTTGGCAGCCCAAGTACATGTTCGCCAATAATATTGGCCTGTACCTGACTGGTGCCTCCACCGATGGTGGTGGAAAAATTGTTTAAGTAAGCGCGCTGCCAGAAGCCGCCGCCAATTGTGTCTTGATCGCCAACATAGAGGGAACCCTGAGCACCCTGCAGTGTGAGGGCATATTGACGCATGCGACGAAAGAACTCAGTGCTGCGCAGTTTTCCAGAGAGGGCGATAGAGTTGGGGTAGTCACGGCACAGGGCCGGTATCTCGATACGCTTCTCTGCCAGTTGCAGGGCTTTCTCTTCGATCATAAATTTAATCAGATTGTCGCGGGTGACCGGGTCTTGTAATAGAGGCTGACCTTCACGCTCAATTTCCGCAGCCATTTTCAGTAGATCATCCATGACAATGGATAGGATCGAAATGCCACCGGCAGCACCGGCTTCAGCACCGCGCTCGTATTGCAGCGTCTGCATGGCAATGCGCCAACCCTGACCTTCCTCCCCCATGATGCAATTGGCGGGGATGCGGGCATCGGTAAAGAAGGTTTCGGTAAAACCGTATTCGCCGGTGATCTTCTGGATCGGTTGAGTGGTGATGCCCTCTCGGTGCATGGGCGCCAAGAAGAATGACAGACCGTTGTAGCGGCGCTCGGCCTGAGCATCGGTGCGGGCCAGCAAGATCATATATTTGGCATAGTTGCCCATGGTGGTCCAGATTTTGCTGCCATTGATCAGGTAGTCATCGCCATCGCGCTCGGCACGGGTTTGAATGCTGCCCAAGTCGGAACCGTGATTGGGCTCAGAGAATCCCTGACACCAGATATCGTCGGCATTGAGAATGCCCTTGAGGTACTTTTCTTTTTCGTAGTCGCTGCCATTGTCCAGAATCAGCGGACCAGCCCAGCCGAGACCGATAACATTGAAACAGATCGGGACTTGAAGGCGCTTCATCTCTTCATCGGCAATGCGCTGATAGTCTCGACTCATACCCTGGCCGCCGTACTCTTTCGGCCAGGCCGCGCCCAGATAACCTGCAGACCAGACTTTGTGCTGCCATTCTCGAAGGAATTCCAATACCCGCTCTGAGCCCACTTCCATAAAGGTTTGGGGCAGTAAAAAACCGGGGTCTGCTTGTCTGTTGTCCTGCATCCAGGCGGCAACCTGGGCGCGGAACTCGGCTTGCGATGGGTTGTCTTGAGACATTGTCAGTTGCTCTTATTAGGGTTTTGGCGGCTGATATTTGATCTTCATTGCCAGCCTATCTGTGAGCTTATTGGGGGGCTTAGCAATTGGTGCCACATTTCGTCGAAGCGGCGCCAATTCTAAGGCCTTTTGCTTTGTGCTCTGCTTGGCTATGATGCTTCTCAATAATAAACCGACTCAAAGAACTTTAGAACTTCAGTACCTAATAAAGGAAAACCTATGACTAACGCAGCTGAGCAGGGCACCATTTTGGGTCACCCACGGGGATTGGTGGTGCTGTTCTTCACCGAGATGTGGGAGCGCTTCTCCTATTACGGTATGCGCGGCCTGCTGATTGTCTACCTGACCCAACACTTCCTATTTTCCGACGAGCGGTCGAGTCTGCTCTATGGGGCCTACACCGCTCTAGTATTTGTTATGACCATTGTTGGCGGGGTGCTGGCTGACCGTTATCTGGGGGCGCGGAAGGCGGTGACCTTTGGTGCCATTCTGCTGACGCTGGGGCACTTCGGTATGACCTTTGAGGGGGATGGCTCTAAGCAGATGCTGGAATACGCTGGCAGCGAGTATCAGATTACCTTGGATGCTCGGGGTGGTGATGCCCGGCAGTTGCTTGTGTCGGGTGAAGGTCGTTCCCAAATAAGCGCTTATGTAAGCTTTACTGAAACCACTATGGATATAGCCGAGTCAGAAGCGCTGGGTCTGCCTGCTAGTATTGCCCGAGATCAGCTGACCATGTCAGTGGTAACCCAAGAGGGCTATCTGGATATTCTCTACCTCTCGTTGGCGTTGATTATTGCCGGCGTCGGATTCTTAAAAGCCAATATCTCTACCATTGTCGGTTCCCTCTATGGCTTTGGTGATGCGCGGCGCGACTCGGGCTTTACCATTTTCTATATGGGCATCAATCTGGGGGCCTTTATGGCCTCTATCTTGTGCGGTTATCTGGGCATAGTCCACGGTTGGAAATACGGCTTTGGTCTGGCTGGCTTTGGTATGTTGTTGGGTTTGGTGATCTTCCTCTCCTGTCAGAGCTGGTTAGAGGGCAAGGCCGAGCCACCCTCGGTGGAAAAGCTTAAAGAGAAAGTCTTTCTCTCGATCAATGTGGAGTGGCTCTGCTATCTGGCGGGTCTGGGTATAGTAGCTATATCTATGTTGCTGGTTAAAAACGAAGAGCTGGTGGGCGGCATACTGGGGCCAATCGGGCTGATTATGCTGGTAGGGTTGGTGACCTATAGTTGGAGACGTCTTGAGGGGGATGAGCGCTCAAGAATGTTTGCCGCAATCTATTTTATTCTCGCGCAGATTCCCTTCTGGGCGCTGTTTGAGCAGGCGGGTTCATCGCTTAACCTGTTTACTGCAAGACTGGTTGATCGGGATATCCTCGGCTGGTCTGTGCCGGGTCCGGTGTTTCAGTCCTTAAATGCGGGGTTTATCTTTTTGTTTGCGCCGCTTATAGCGTGGCTCTGGGTCTGGTTGGCACGACGCAATGCAAATCCCTCGACGCCGGTTAAGTTTGCTATAGGTGTGGCGATGGCGGGACTGGGATTTTTGGTGCTGGTGGCGGGTATGAAGAGTTCTGGGGATATGGGTTATACGCCGGTGCTGTTTATCTTTGCTATCTATTGGTTACATACCATGGGGGAGTTGATGGTTTCTCCCGTGGGCCTGTCTGCTATTACCAAGCTGGCGCCTGCCCGTATTGTCGGTATGACCATGGGGGCTTGGATGCTCTATTACGGGCTATCTAACTTTCTCGCCAGTATTATTGCTCGCGCCACAGGTGCTGAGACCATCGGTGGGCAGATGACCAATATTGCTGCGGCGAAGGCGGGGTACATTGAGGTCTATTCTCAGGTGGGCTATATCGCTATTGGTATATCAGTGTTGATGCTGTTGATCTCGCCGCAGATTAATAAGTTGATGCGCGGGGCTTAGACTGACCGAGAAGTGATCTTGTTAGTAATGAAGAAGGGGGTGACTGAGGTCGCCCTCGCAGAGCTGGGATAGATCCAAACTGTCGTCTTCTGGGTAGAGGGTGTTCATATGCAGGCTAGGCCCGGATAGAACTGCCGCAGGGCCCATGGTGCTCACGGTACTGTGTAAGCTTATAAAGCGCTTTAACTCACCATTTAGATTGATCTGCATGCGAAAGCTGGAGAGCGGTTCTAACTTGGCTGCCCGCTGCCGCCAATCCACTGGAACATTCTCATGCATGGCGAGGCGATCGCGCATTTCATGGTCGCGCTGGTTATCGCCAAATAATGTCCTTTGCTCCAGTGACATCAAGATCACCGAGAGCGTATCTTCCCAGCCGCTGACCAGTGAGCCGGCACCCTGACGACTAAAGAGAAATTCCATGTTATTGCTGACGCGATCCAGTGCTGCCTTGCCAATGGTCTGGCTGAACAGTCCGACCCAACCGCGGTTGACCATCAGGATATCACTGGATTCGTTGATGATGATTGCAGGGTAGGGGTCCAACGCTTTTAAGGATAGGGTCATGGTCTTGCGTAACCACTTGAGTTCTGGGGCTTGGAAGTCCAGTTCACCAAGGGCTGGGAGAAAGCCGGCGGCGATTAATAGATGATTGCGGTCACGCTGGCCTAGGTGCAAGGCGCTGGCTATCTCTGTAACCATGCTTTGACTAGGGCGGCTGCTGCCATTTTCGAGACGGCTGATATGCCTTGGTGAGCTGTCGATACGGTCTGAGAGTTGTTCCTGACTGACGCTGTGTACGCCGCGCCAAAACTTCAGGAAGCGCGCGAAAGCTAGGTTGGAATCCGGTTCAGACAAAGGAGGAGACTCTTATTATTATCGTTGCGGCATGGTAGTCACCCTGGGGTAGGAGCACAACTGAATTTAGGCATTGTAACAATCAGCTTGGGTGATATGCACAGGGCCCAACCGGACATAGCATGTCATGGTCAAGCCCAGCTAGGGTGGGCAGACTGCTCAGCACGTATTACTTTGTATAAAACAATAATTATATTTAGATTTAACCAGGGGAAAGACTATGCCTATGATGATTAAAAAGTCCGAGATTGCCGATTATATCGGTCACGTTTGCGAACCTACTGAGTGGTTTGAAGTGAAGCAGGAGCAGGTGAATGAATTTGCTGAATGCACCTTGGATCGTCAGTTTATCCATATTGATCCGGTTGCCGCGGCGGCTACGCCTTTCGGCGGCACTATCGCCCACGGCTTTTTGACTCTGTCGATGCTGTCGTATTTCTCTGAGAGCTATAACCTGCTGATTGAAGGCATCTATATGGGTGTTAACAAGGGCTTTGATAAGGTGCGCTTTGTTGCGCCGGTTCGTGTTGGTAGCAAGATCCGCTGTCATGCGACGGTTATGGATATCACTGAGAAGCGTCCTGGCCAGTACGATTTTAAGATGGAAGTGACTGTTGAGATTGAGGGTGGCGATAAGCCGGCTCTGGTTGCTGAGTGGTTGTCTGTACAGATGGCTAAATAGGTTAGAGCACTTTTTAGAGCGCTATTTTAGAGCACTATTTTATAGCACTTTTTAGAGCACTATTTTAGACAATTTGTATAAATAGATTCAGATTAACGAGGTAACGAATGAGTATTAGTTTTGAAGGTAAGGTAGCAATTGTCACTGGTGCAGGTAATGGCTTGGGTCGCTCTCATGCATTGGCTCTGGCCGAGCGTGGCGCCAAAGTGGTCGTCAATGATTTGGGTGGCGCACGAGATGGCACTGGTACTTCTTCTGATGCGGCTATGGAAGTGGTCGGTATTATTGAAGCAGCTGGGGGTGAAGCTTTTGCTCACGGTGCTAACGTATCTAAGTTTGATGAAGTTGAGGATATGGTTGCTCAGGCAATGGCGAAGTGGGGCAGGGTTGATATTTTAATCAACAATGCTGGCATCCTTCGCGATAAGTCCTTTAGCAAGATGGATTTGGCTGACTTTAAACTGGTGATGGATGTTCACCTGATGGGTTCGGTTAACTGTACTAAAGCGGTATGGGACATTATGCGCGAGCAGAACTACGGTCGTATTGTGATGACTACTTCTTCAAGCGGTATGTACGGTAACTTTGGTCAGTCTAACTATGGTGCGGCCAAAATGGCGGTACTGGGCTTTATGAATACCTTGGTTCTCGAAGGTGGCAAGAACAATATTCATGTTAACGCTCTGGCGCCAACGGCTGGCACGCGCATGACTGAAGATCTTATGCCTCCAGAAATGTTAGCTATGTTGACTGCTGAATCGGTTACTGCGGCGGCCTTGGTGCTCTGTGATGAGGGTGCTCCAACTAGAACTATTCTCTGTGCCGGTGCCGGTGGTTACGCTAAGGCTGGCATGTATGAGACCGATGGTATTTTCTTGGCTAAAGACGAGCAGAGTCCTGAAGCGATTATTGCGCAGTGGGATGAACTCAGTGATCTGTCAGACCATCAGCCTCTGGAATCTGGTAGCAAGCAGACTGAGAAGTTTTTGATGAAGGCGATGGCTGCATTGCAGGCTTAACGTTTTAGTCAGTCAATATTAAAGACGAAATTTAAAATAAAAATTAAAGGAATTTGTTATGAAAGAAGCAGTAATCGTTTCAGCCGCTCGTACGCCAATTGGCCGAGCTTTCCGTGGTGCTTTTAATAATCTTGAATCACCGTCTATGAGTTCTCATGCTATTACGGCTGCGGTTGCCCGCGCCGGTATCGATCCTTCCGAGATCGATGATTGCATCATGGGTGCTGCGATGCAGCAGGGTACGCAGACTATGAACTTGGGTCGTCAAGCGGCTATGGCTTCTGGCTTGCCAGTGTCTGTGTCGGGTATGACTGTTGACCGTCAGTGTTCTTCTGGTTTGATGGCGATCTCTATCGGCGCAAGCAATATCACTGTTGATGGTTCTTCGATCATTGTTGCCGGTGGTTGTGAGAGCATCAGCTTGATTCAAAATGAGAAGTTTAACGCTCACCGTGTTGCTGATCCATTGGCGATGAAGCATGTGCCTCTGATCAATATGCCTATGCTGGACACTGCTGAGACTGTTGCTAATCGTTACAGTATTTCTCGCGAAGCGCAGGATGAGTACTCGGTTATTTCTCAGGCGCGTACTGCGGCTGCTCAGGATGCGGGTTTGTACGCTGATGAGATTGTTCCGGTTACTGCTACTAAGTTGGTAACCAACCGTGAGACTGGCGAAGTGACTGAAGAGGTTGTGACTCTGGCTAAAGATGAAGGCAACCGTCCTGGTACTAATATTGAAGGTTTGTCTGGTCTGAAAGCGGTTCGCAATGGTGGAACGATTACTGGTGGCAATGCGTCACAGCTGTCTGACGGTGCTGCTGCGGTTGTGTTGA
>CAXAFJ010000113.1:0-6522 GCA_963968025.1 uncultured Pseudomonadales bacterium
TAAGTAGTTCTAATAAGTAGTTCTAATCAAATCTAATACCATCGAGTCGCAATTCATCAAAATTAACGGCTGTGATGGTGTAATCTAAGGTACATTCAAGATAGATCGGTAGCAGCCGACAACCATAAAAATAATAATTCGATTCCATAGGGGAACCCCATGACGATTCCACAACTGAGTGCAGAGAATAAAACGGCTATTGATGCTTCATTTGAGGCCCATAAAGCCTATGCCCTGAAGCTTCGCAAGTCCACCTGTGCTGAGCGCCTCGAAGTGCTGGCGCGCTTTGAAACAGTATTTAAAAACTCCTACGATAAGATTTATGCCTCAGCCCTAGCGGATTTTGGCAAGCCAGGCGCGGAAGTGGATATTGCTGAAATTATGATTGTGCTGTCTGAGCTGGCTCATACGCGCAAGAAATTAAAGAAGTGGATGAAGCCAGTACCCGTGCGTGCTTCCATGACTATGCTTGGCACCTCGTCAAAAATTATTACTGAGCCGAAGGGCACCAGCCTGGTGATCTCGCCGTGGAACTATCCCTTTAACCTGACGTTTGGTCCGATGATCTCGGCGATTGCCGCCGGCTGTACTGTGGTGATCAAGCCATCGGAAATGACACCGCATATGTCTAAGGTAATTGCTGAGATTGTTGAAGAGGCATTTCGTCCGGAAGAGGTCAGTCTGTTTCAGGGTGAAGCGGATGTTTCTAGTTACTTAACCAGTCTGCCTTTTGATCATATCTTCTTTACCGGCAGCCCAGCTGTTGGCAAACAGGTTATGGCCGCAGCGGCAAAAAATCTCACGTCAGTGACTCTGGAGTTGGGTGGCAAGAGCCCGGTGATTGTGGACAAGAGTGCGGATCTGATGAAAACCGCGCGCAGTGTTTCCTGGGGCAAGTTCAATAACAATGGTCAGACCTGTATTGCGCCGGACTATCTGTTTGTTCACGAGAGCATTAAAGACGAGCTGATGGTTGAGCTCAAGGCCAGCATGGCGAAACAGTATGGCGAGGGCAGCGATGCTCAAGCCAATGGCGATTACTGCCAGGTGGTCAATTCAGGCCATCACGGTCGTATCTCTGGGCTCTTGTCTGAGGCCTTGGCCGGCGGTGCGGAGTTAATTTCCGGTGGTCAAACTGATGATGCGGAACGCTTTATTGCACCCACTCTGCTTCAGGGTATGGCGGCAGATTCACGGATTATGAATGAAGAAATTTTTGGCCCAGTACTGCCGATTATGACCTTTAGCGATCTCGATGAAGTGATTGGCTATATCAATGATAAGCCGAAGCCCTTGGCGCTGTACTTTTTCGGTCGCGACAAAGCGGCGATCAATAAGGTGCTGGAAGAAACCAGTGCCGGTGATACCTGTATCAACCAGGTGGTGATGCACTTTGTACACCCCAATTTACCCTTTGGCGGGGTCAACAATAGTGGCATTGGCAAGTCTGGTGGCGAGTGGGGCTACAAGGCATTTTCCCACGAGCGCAGTGTGTTGCAGGACAAGTGGGCCAGTGGTCATATGATGCACCCTCCCTACACGCCGAAGGTGCGCAAGCTGATCAAGACGATTACTGGATTTGTTAGTCGCTAAGCACTTAACAGCTGCTATTTAATGTGTGCTACTCAATTGGTACTACTTAATAGCGACTAGTGAGGCAAAGTTAAAGCATTGAAACCAAGGGCTTGCGGAGTTAAATCCGCAGGCCTTTATTCTATTAATATGGGTCTCAAGGGTTTCTGGAAGGAGAAAATTTTCCAGGGAATCGCGCTTTTGACTGATCTCCAAATCACTGTAACCCTGCGCGCTTTTAAACTGATGATGCAGTTCCGAGAGCAATTGATTTAAGGATTCCGGTTCAAATAATAACTTCTCAGAAATCACCAGACAGCCACCGGGGTTTAGTCCGGCATAGATCTTTTCCAACAGCGCCTGGCGCTTTTCAATAGCAATAAACTGCAGGGTGAAATTCATCACCACCAGTGAGGCATTGCTGATCTCAATATCACAGATATCCGCTTCCACTAGCTCAATTGTGGCTGTGGTCTGCTGTTTTTCTAATACTGATTGGCAACGGCTGAGCATGGCCGCAGAGTTATCTACCGCCACTATGCTGACCCCAGGCTGTTTGATTTGCTGAGCTATCGCCAGTGACGAGGCGCCCAGTGAACAACCCAGGTCATAGCAGTTGCTATTGGGCTGCACATAGCGCGCCGCCAGTTCACCACAGAGATTAATAATCGTCTGATAGCCGGGCACTGAGCGCTGAATCATATCGGGGAAGACATCCACCACCGCCTCGTCAAAGGCGAAGCGGGGGACATTGCCCAATGGGCTGGCAAATAGATCGTCGTGTTTGGGCTTGTCGCTCATAGGGCTTAAACCGCGATAATATCCAGGCCAGTTTTAGCCGCCAGATCGGTATTGGTAATCACCGCTGTCTGGGCCACTTCAGGGCGCAGATAATCAGCCGCTACACGTTTCAGATCCGCATCGGTCACTGCGAGTACACGATTGCGAAACTCGCTGATTGAAGTTTTGCTGCGACCATTGAGTTCGCCGTGAAATGCCTGCATGGCTTCGCCAGCGGGGGAGGCCGGTTTATCCATGCCACCAATCACACCTAAAATCGCTTCTTCGACGCTATCGCCACCAAGGGGTTTGTCCATCAGCCATTTAAGCGAGTCATCGAAGTCGGTCAAGGTGCCTTGAATACGCGGATCGCGGTAGGAGTAAAAGCGGAATGCGCCGGACTGATTGTCCTGTGATGCGCCGCCACCGTAGGCACCACCCTGCTCGCGAATAGTGCGGTGCAGATAGCCATTGCGCAACACGCCACCCAGTACTGTGAGGGCGGCTGAATCCACATGGCTCGAAGGCACTGTGGCATAGGCTTTGGCGCAGAAGCTCACCTGAGTATTCGCGGTCCAGCAGTGATTTACTGGCTGCAGCTTGGGTTGGTAGTCGATCAGGTTGCTGGCCAGGGCGGCCATCTGTTGATCGCCACCAAAGGTGCTGTTAATACTCTGCTTAAAGCCATCCAAGCGATGCTCTTCGGCCACCAGTAAATACTCTCGTGGCTGTGCCAGTACCAACTGATGAATCTCTTCCAGCTGGGCTGCTAGTGACTCTAGGCCAGCTTGGGTCTCAAGGCTCTGGTCCAGTGCTTTAATTTGCGCTAGTCCACTCATACCGCCCCAGCGCTGGTTTAAATAGGCATTGGCCGAGAGGCCACTGGCCGCTGCGGTCATCGCCAGTACATGGCCACTGCCAACAATCGACGACTCACGGTGAGTGCGGATTTGTGACACCAGTTCCCGCAGTCGCGAGAGCTCATCAAAGCGCGTGTTTTGCATCGACTCATGCATCAGGTCGCTCATGGCACTTTGATTGCGCGCCAGACCTTTAGCGGAGAAGCTAATATTGCCGTGGAGCTGATCGAGATGATCTTTGTCACTGCGCACTGAGGCCGATGCCGAATAGGCGCCCACCACACTGGAGTGCCACAGCTGAGTGGCCTGATAGTCTCTGTCGCCAACACCCATTTCAGTGACACAGGTGCTATACAGCGGCAGTAGATCCATCTGCTGCTGAGTTAGCGCGGGCATCGGCATAATAATCTGCTGATAGGCGAGGCCATTGGTGCCGGCGCTGTAGCTGGTTAGGGGCAATGGTGCGCTATCGACACTGTGGCGCTCGGCATAGGCGATATCCACTGGCACATCGTCAATGCCAACCTTGGGCAGAATATCCAGGTTCTCTTCCATTTCCTGGCGCTCTTTAAGCGCTGCAGCCTTGTCCACTATGGCCTGTTTTTCGCTGTCGCTGAGCTTGGCTTGAATCGCTGCCAGCTGATCTTTCTCCGCCTGATCTTTGCTGTTGGCGAGCTGGTGATCGGGCTTCATAACCAGACGAATACGGTGTTGGTTATCGATCAGCAGGTTCTGAGCCAGTGACTTAATAAACGCTGGATCTTGAATCTGCTGCTGGAGTTTTTCTAGAACCGGATCCAGATTTAATAGATCCACTGGATCACCGCGATGAGTGGCGCTGGTCAGTGAGGTAAGAATCAAGTTGAGACCGTAGGGGTAGCCGCCACCGGAGACTTCACGCTGAGACAGTTCCAGTTGGTGCAGACTGGCAGCCACCTGGTCCAGGGGCAGTCCATTGTCGGCAACATCTTGCAGCACATCGAGAATCAGTTTCTCGACGGCATCGGCTTGCTCTGGGTTGGAGCCTTCTACACCACAGGCAAAACACAGCTCTTTCTGAGAATCTTCAAGGCCGCACATGGGTGAGGGCGAAGTGCCCAGATCCGTGGTTTCCAGTGCTTTCAGTAATGGTGAGCCGCTATTGTCGAGGAGCACGCTAGCGAGGAGGCGCGCTTCCATGGTGGCTTCTAAGTCTGTTGAGTCACCCAGCAGCCAGGACATTACTATGTGTGTGTGGTCTTCCAATGGCTCTTGGTCATCGGCAGCATAGACCTCTTCAAAATACTGTGGGCTGGTGTAACGCTGCTCGTCGGTCACGGCTATATGGCAGTCGAGTTTTTCAAAGCGGCTCAGGGCATTGGTTTCAAAGGTCGCCTGATGTTCCGCGGCAGCAATATCCCCAAAGGTGACAAAAATCGCATTGCTGGGGTGATAGTGAGTCTTGTAGAAGGCTTTAAATTGATCGTAACTCAGGTCCGGAATATCCGCTGGCTCGCCGCCACTGTTGTAGTGGTAGGTGCTGGTGGGATAGAGGTGCTTGCTCATGGTCTGCCACAGGGTCGAGTTGATCGAACTCATGGCGCCTTTCATTTCATTGAACACTACACCTTTATAGGTGAGCTCAGAGCTGGCGTCGGTTGCATCGGCAAACTCTAAACGGTGACCTTCCTGGGCAAAATCCAAGGGATCTAGACGGGCAAAAAATACCGAATCCAGATACACATCGAGGAGATTATTAAAGTCTTTTTTGTTCTGGCTGGCAAAGGGATAAGCGGTCCAGTCGGAACTGGTAAAGGCATTCATAAAGGTATTGAGTGAGCGCCGGATCATCATAAAGAAGGGGTCGCGGACCGGATACTTTTCACTGCCACAGAGCGCCGTGTGCTCGAGAATATGGGCCACACCGGTTGAGTCCATCGGCACCGTGCGCAGGGCGACGAGAAATACATTCTCTTTATTGTCGGCGGCGAGGTGAATATGTTGCGCACCGGTAACTCGGTGGCGATATTCCTGGTAGCGGACATTAAGGGACGGTATCTCTTGCTCGCGCAAAAGCTCAAACGCTGGGTGATGGGTCATAGGGGCTTTACTCTGTGGATGGCTCTGTGAAATGGAAAAGTTTAACCGGCGTGCATTCTACTGCATGTGACTGGTGGGGGAAATGCCGCCGATCACTAGTTACAGGCTTTGGCTCTTGATATTAGCTGTTGGCTTTCGCCCGTTTGCGATACTCAATAGGTGTAGTGCCTTCCCAGCGTTTAAATGCTCGGTAAAAGGTACTGGGTTCAGAGAAACCGGTGAGATAGACAATTTCACTGATCTCTTCGTCAGTGCGCGACAGCAGTCGCTTGGCCAGTGAACGGCGGTGGTCGTTTAGCAGCCGCTGAAAGCTTGTGTCAGCAGTATTGAGCTGATGCCTGAGATTGCGTGGGCTGATGTCAAGCTGCTCGGCAACCCGTTCCAATGTCACTTCCGCACTTTCTAGTAGTGCGGCAATCTGGGTGCGAACCAGACGCACAAAATCCTGCTGCTGTAGTCGCGCGAGATGCTGGTCGGCGGCCTTAACATGTAAGTTAAGCAGCTCGGGTTCCGCATTGAGTGAGCGGTAGTTGAGAATCTCGGGGGCAAAATAGAGCTGAAACGAGGGCGCATTAAATTCCACTTCACACTGAAATATTCTTTGATATTCGGCTAGATCGGTATTGGGCGAATGATTAAAAACAATTTTTTCGGCTTTAAAGGCGCCGTCGGTGACTGCTTGAAAGGATTTAATCAGCCCTAGCACCATGGCTTCCGCCAAATGGGATGTAGCGTATTGATGCTCGGCAAAATAGCTGGTCAGGCAGGGTCTTGGCTGTTCGCTGAGCTGGCCATGCAGGGCATCGCTGATCAGGCGCTGATAGTCGATAACCCGGCGCAGACCATCGCCAAAGGTGGCGCTGCTAAGAAATAGGTATTCGAGGATTTGGCCCTTGTATACCGGCATCTTTTCGCCCAGGTGCAAACCTATGCAGGGATCGCCGGAAAGCTCAACCGCGGCTTTCCAAAAATGCGGTTGGGCCGAGAATTGGGTGCGCAGATTACTTTGGTAGAGTTTCTTGGGATCCAGTCCGCTGCGGCGCAGCACGGCGTCGCCATCGACACCCAGATTGGCTAAACCTTGATATGCCAGTCTGACTAAAGTTCCCGCATCGGTTAAACCTGACATACACTTACCTAATGACCCTTAAGAGAGATTGTCGAAAGCACCAATCATACACGATTGGCCGAAATGACAATATAGAGTTTTTTTACTGCCAATGATTACCAG
>CAXAFJ010000114.1:0-6503 GCA_963968025.1 uncultured Pseudomonadales bacterium
GTCTTCTGGAGTGTCTTGTAGAGAGTCTTGTAGAGTGCTTTGTGGAGTGCCAAAAATGAAAACAGTAACTGATCTGGACCGTACCGATCGACGGATTCTCAATATATTGCAACGCCGGGGGCGCATCGCCAATGTGGATCTGGCGAAGTTAGTCAATTTGACCCCAACACCCTGTCTTGAGCGTGTTAAGCGATTGGAAAAAGAGGGCTTTATCACCCAGTACGTGGCGCTGTTGGACCCGGTGAAAGCCAATGCGTCGCTCTCGGCTTATATTGAAGTGCAGCTAGAGAGCACAACCACTGAAGCCATTGCGATATTCGACCAGCAGATGCTGGCTTTGGATGAGGTGTTGGAATGTCAGCTGGTTGCTGGAGGCTTCGATTATTTGATCAAGATACGGGTGGAGGATATGCAACATTACCAGCGTTTTCTCGGTGGCACCTTATCGGCGATTAAAGGAATTAGTCAGACCCACACCTATGTGGTGATCGATGACGTGAAGTCGGAAACGGCGATTAAAATTAACCCCTAAAGTAGATTTAAACCTGGCTGTGGAGCTTATGAACAGACGCCCGTGGCTATTTATAACAAGACGTCCCTAACAAGACGTCGCTATGCTCTATAAATAGATGGCTTTATAAACAAATGGCTTTTAAATAAACGGCTTTATAAATAAATGCGCGGGACGCGCCCAGGCATACGGGTGAGCAGTTCATAGCCGATGGTGTCGCAGTAGCTGGCCACTTCATTGACAGGCAACGCAGGTCCCCAGAGCACTGCCTTGTCACCAATGGCAACTTCCCTTAACGCTGTAACATCAACCGTAATCATATCCATAGAGACACGTCCCACTAGCGGGCAGCGAACACCATTAATTAGCACTGGCGTGCCATTGGTGGCATTGCGCGGATAGCCATCGCCATAGCCAACGGTAATGGTGGCAATGGTGGAGTCCCGTTCAGCAGTCCAGTTGGCGGTGTATCCCACGGGCTCGCCAGCAGCGATTGTACGCAGGGAAATCACTGCAGATTCAAATGACATCACTGGCTTTAGTTGATCGGCATTCTCCTGGGGTACTGCAAAGGGAGAGTTGCCATAGAGCATATAACCCGGGCGCTGCCATTCCCGCTGGGCTTTAGGCCAGGCCAATATTGCGGCTGAATTGGCGAGACTCTGCAATGCAGCGGTCGGCGCGCAGGCGTTAAAGGTATCAATTTGCTTCAACGTAGCGTCACTGTCCAAATCATCGGCACAGGCAAAGTGCGAAGTCACTACGATTGGCTGCCTAATATTGCGGCTGCTATTGAGCGTTTTATAGATCTCGGCAATATCCTCGGGCTGAAAGCCCAGGCGATGCATGCCTGTGTCGACGCCGAGCCAGACGCTTAGTGGCAGAGCCAGATCGGCTCTAATAATCGCTTGTTTTTGCTGGTGATTTTCGACCATCACCCAGAAGCCTTTGGTGGCGGCTAATGTCAGTTCGGCGGCGTCAAAGGCGCCTTCCAGTAGCAGTATGGGTTGCTTAATGCCCGCATCTCGCAGTTCCAGAGCTTCTTCAATACAGGCAACACCGAAGGCTGGAGCAATATCCGCAATAGCCTGAGAGACTTTCACCGCACCATGGCCATAGGCATTGGCCTTGACCATGGGGATGGTCTTTGAGTCGGGTGCCAGAGACTGCGCCAACTGATAGTTGTGACGCAGTGCCTGAAGGTCGATAACTGCTCTGGTGGGTCTAGACATGTTGCTACCTGTTTTTCAAATAGAAGAGCAAAACCTAGTAATCAAATTTCGCTGCGGAGTAGAGAGTCTGAGCGGCTAGCCAGATATCGCCAATGGTACCATCGCCAACCGGTTTGCCGTCGATCTCAGTGATCGGCGCGATTTCTTTCGAGGAACTGGTAATCCAGACTTCATCTGCATCGGCCACTTCGGTCATGGTCACTATGCGCTCCTCCACGGCAATCTGGCCATCGTTGCGCAATACATCTATAACAATCTGGCGGGTGATACCCGGGAGTTTTTGGTTATCCAAAAGTGGCGTAATCACGCTGCCATTTTTAACAATAAAGACATTGCAGGCACTGGCTTCGGTCAGCTCATTGTCGGCATTAAACAGCAGTGTTTCATCGCTGCCCTGTGCGTAGCCATGTTGAAAGTGCAGCACATTGCCGAGCAGCGCAGTGGATTTAATTTGGCAGCGCTCCCAGCGCAGATCGCGACTGGTGGAGGCTTTCTTAGCTTTAACACGACTCTTGTCGGCTATGGGGGCCGGAGCGATCTCAAAGGTGAAGGCAAAAACGGTTGGTGCAACATTTTCTGGGAAAGCGTGAAAGCGTTTGCTATCTGCACCGCGGCTGACATGTAGGTAGAGTCCCAGATTGCCAGCATCGTTTTCAGCGATCAAGCGATTGCAGAGTTCCGCCCAGTGCTCTGTAGACCAGTTGAGTTCAATACCCACTGCCGCCAGGCCACTTTGCATGCGCGCAATATGGGGGGCAAAACCAACCATTTTCCCCGCGTAGGAGGGCACCACTTCATAGATGCCGTCACCGAACAAAAACCCGCGATCCAGAGGGGATATTTTGGCCTGTTCTATTGGCATATATTGGCCATCTAGAAACGCAATACTCATATTGATACCTTGTTGGGTTGGGGCAATTTATTGTTGTTATTTAGAGCTATTGTTTAGAGTTCTGGTTGTTCGCTTTATTAAACCACTGACAGGCAAAAATGTTATCAGCGAGGCGGATTCCACGCAAAGCAAATTAATCCGTATACAGGTCTTATTTGCTACTAATTCGGTGCTTTATCGGGCTGATCCTGCACTTGACGAGAAAATAACCCGTGCTCAGCAAAATCCAGCTAATTTTCTCAGGTCTTTAATCAGTTTCTCGCTAACATCTGCGCTTAAACCGTCCTCGGTAAGGCTGTTTTCTCTGGTAACGCCATCGACACTGCCGCGCTCTGAAAGATATGCCAGTGTGGCCAAATTATCCCAGCCCAGTAGCATATCTTGCTGCCTCAATACTGACAGCATGGCGATCAAACCATGAGCCGCCCAGTTGGATACATCGGCAATAACCAGCTCGTCGCATCTGGTGGCTGAGGGAATGATACTGAGCTGCTGCAGAGTCTTAGCAACATTGCCCATACCGATTTCATTGCCGCCATCGCCAATACCGATAGTCGGGCAACTTGCTGTGCTTAAAAAGTAATCGAAGCTGGCGCAGGCTGGGCTAATATCTTCGCCGCGCATATTGTAGTACTTGCCATCTGCAGCCATACCCGGACGTTCAATGGAAATCACCAGTGAGGGCTGGTAATGCTGCAGGGCTTTTTCAGCCTCCACCTTGCTGATGGCGGGTTTGCCTACACTGATTTTGTGCACTCGAAAGTCACTGGCGATGGCGTCGGCCAGCGGTGCGCCACAGACCAGTACAGGTTTGGCGCCGAGAGTTTCTAATGCTCGGTAGAGTGCGATAGCGCCAACTGGACCATCGGTTTCATAGGTGCCAGCCACGGGAAACCCGGTGCCGATTAGTACCGTGCCGCTAGCGGCTTGGAGCAATTGGGTTGCGCGTAAATAGTAGCCGGGCACCAGAGCAGTCTGCAGTGTTTGCATGCCCCGGGGATTGCGCGCTACCAAAAGGTTTTCGATCTGAATGCTTATGCTTATGCTTATGTTTAGGTCTAGGTGGGGGTTACTCATGCTAGTCCACCGATTCCAAAGCACTGCTAGCGAAACGATACTGATCGAGCAGTAACAAGTTGTGCGCCTGCTCGATGCTGATCGCTTCAAAGCGCAATCTGCTGCCGGGCAAGAGTTGCGCCAGCTTGCCAATATCTAGCGAGAGCACAGACCCAAGTTTAGGATAGCCGCCAATGGTTTGGCGATCATTGAGCAGCACGATCGGCTGGCCATCTGCTGGTACCTGAATAGCCCCGAGGCAAATACCCTCAGAGAGAATGCCATCTACTGTTGGTTTTATAGCTGGGCCCTTAAGTCTAAAACCCATGCGGTCACTACTCTCGGTGACCCAATATTCAGAGCTAAAAAATAGCTGCTTATTAATACGGCTAAACGCCTGCTGCTGATAACCCAGCACCACCCGCAAGAGGGTATTGTTATCAGCGTAGTCTGGTCGCTGTCTGTGGGGCACACGCAGCTGCGACCCAGAGAGGCTTTCTGCACAAGGTATAAAGTCCCCAGCTTGCAGTGCAGAGCCATCGCGATGTAATCCGCCCAGAGCCTCTCGGGGTACTGTGGCGACACTATTAAATATGGGTTCAATGGTAAAGCCGCCGGCAACGGCCAAGTAGCCACGACTGCCCGATGTGGCAAATCCCAGTTCGATGCGATCGCCGACTTTTACCTGATGGCTCTGCCATAGCTCTCGGGATTGGTTGTTAATGCTGAGCGGACTATTTGCGCCAGTAACAGCAATGGTTGTATTAACCTTGGATTCTAAAACTAAACCGCCGACGGTGATTTCAATAGCGGCAGCAGTTTGCTGATCGCCGCAGAGCCGATTAGCCCAGCGAAAGGCATCGCGGTCCAAGGGGCCACCGCTGGTAAGGCCGATGCCATGTTGGCCAAAGCGCCCGGCGTCTTCAATTAAACTAAAAATACCCGGTTGAATAACCTTAAAGCCACTGTTCCTATCAATACTCATAACAGGCCACCCATATCCAGATAGGTCTCTCTGTCGATGGCTTTAAAACGCACTCGATCGCCCACCTGAACTGGCATGCTTGGCTCGACACTGGGGTCGAACATAAGCTTTGGGCAGAGGCCAATAAGGTTCCAGCCGCCAGGTGACTCTGCTGGATAGACTGCTGTCTGGCGGTCGGCAATAGCAACGGCCCCTCGGGGGACTTTTTGTCGCGGGGTGGCGAGTCGCGGTGCTGCTATGCGCCGGTCCAGTTCGCCGAGATAGGCGAAGCCCGGGGCAAAGCCGATGGCATAGACGCGGTATTCTGATTGTTGATGGATGGTGATCACTTCTTCGATAGAGAGGCCAGCATTGTCGGCGAGCGCTTGTAGATCAGGTCCTGACTCGATGCTGTAGTAAACCGGCAGTTTGACTAGTGCACCTGATTGGCTGTTGTCTGTGCCAATGGGGTTAGCCAGTGCACGGCGAATCGCGACGCGCAGGGCATGGTGATCCGTTTTATAGGGGTCATAAATCACTAGGAGGGAAGCGTAGGATGGCACTAGGTCAATTAGCAGTGCGCCGAGCGTTGCGCGCAGTTGGGCTGCGGTCGCCGCCACCTCTGAGGCAACGGCCGCAGAGGGTGCTTCGCCAAAATAGATGATTAGGGAATTTTCTCCGGCAATGGAGATGTTGTGTTGACTATGCATTATGAATTAATTAATTGGCGAATTTCTTGAATGGCCTTAACGCCCTCTGGATTGTCCCCATGGACACAGAGGGAGTCAGCTTGTAGTTCAAGGCGATGGCCACTGACTGTGGTGACAGAGCCTTCGGTTTTCAGCTGCTGAACCTGGGCGAGCATTTTTTCACGGCTGTGAACTGCACCTTCTTTGGCTCTGGAGAGCAGTGCGCCGTTGTCGTCGTAGCAGCGGTCGGCAAAGGCTTCAAAGATAACCTCTATGCCAAACATCTTAGCCTCTTCGCGATGGGTTTCGGCATCTGGTGTGGCTTGCAACATAAAGGCTAGGGGCAGATGGGATTCGGCAATGGCTTCCATGATGGCGCTGCGAATATGACCGTTGGCCATCATGTCGTTATAGAGGGCGCCGTGGGGTTTGATATAGGTTACGGGCACTCCGAGGTTTTGTGCCATGCCGCTGAGGGCGGCGATTTGGTATTGGACTATGGCGATTATTTCGATGGCTGGCAGTTTCATTGAGCGACGACCAAAGCCGGCAAGATCTGGGTAGCTGGGGTGCGCGCCGACGGTGACATTGTTGCGTTTGGCTGAGAGCAGGGTCTTTTTTATGACCACTGGATCGCCGGCGTGAAAGCCACAGGCGATATTGGCTTGATCTATATGGGGCATGACTTGGTCGTCGAGGCCCATGGTCCAGGCGCCGTAGCTCTCGCCGAGGTCGCAATTTAATAGTAGTGCCATGTTGTGTTCCTAGGTGCTGCTGGTGTGTTGTTGGGTGGGTCGAAGCATTAAATTGCCTTCAGCATCGACTGCATGATTTGCCTTGTTGCCTAGTCTGCGGAACTCGCTATCGCTCAAACAGGTCCTCGCGCTTTACGGCAACAAGGCAAATCATAAGCGCAGCCTAATTGATGCTGAAGGCAATTCAATACTTCTTTCGAGTTTCTGGTGCCATGCTGCAAGTGGATCCCTCGTCGCTTCGCTCTGTCGGGAGGACAGTCTGTGGTGTGTCGCCCCTTTTTTTGTCATCCTACTGGAAAATCGGTCGGTTCGCTGCGCTCTCTCAGGATGACAAAGTTGTCTGTCATCTCGACCGAAGTGGCGGGATCTCATCTAGTTGGCAGGAGACCCTTTATTAATTCGTT
>CAXAFJ010000115.1:0-6480 GCA_963968025.1 uncultured Pseudomonadales bacterium
AGTAAAGCCTCTCTAGTAAAGCTTCGCTAAACAAGCTTCTCTAAACGGGCCGTTTCTAGCGCCTGCTTCCCCTTCCTATCAATCCTTCTTGTCGCTAACTCGATAAATTCCGCCAGCTAAATCGTCTAAGATATAAAAATGCCGCTGTGGATCTCTCCCTGCTCATTCCAGTGCAGGGCTATAAACTTAATGCCCATCTAAGCTAGAGCGGCTCTAGGGGGCGTATAAGGCGACTAATGCGCTTTGTTTGAGCTGCTCTGGTGCTTGTCTCGCGGTTCTGGGTCGGGAACATTGTCGCTATGCTAATCGGGCCCGCTATAAAAGCCGTCCTCGACAATTAGAGTGAGTTTATCAAATAGAACGGCATCCCAGAGCATGTCGCTGGCGTCAATTGTGGGAAACAACTTTCCGGACCAGGCCGCGCAGTTGCCTGAAGGCTAACCTGGGTTTGGCTTGCCCAAGGCAGTGAGCATAGATCCACCGACCACCAAGGCAGCGCCGCACAGAGTTAATATTGTCATGGGTTCTACGACTAGCCCTGGTATGGGGACTAAATGCACAGTAGTTACTGTGATCATGGGTGTTAGGGCTAAGATGGCGCTGACTTTCGAGGCTTCGATATGGGCCATTGCCTCAGCAAAGCTGCCATAGGCAATCAATGTGTTTAAGCCGCAGAAGGCTAGGAGGCCCCATTGCAGACTGGAGAGCTGGGGCAGGGCGGTGAAGTCCGCAAAGGGTAAAAACGCCAGGGTTCCGATCCAGTAGAACACCACCATGGTTTCTTGGGAGCTAAACTTTTGCAGCAAGAATTTTTGCATAATGGCGTAGCCTGTCCACACCAATGCGGCGACCACTATCAACATAACGCCAATGCCATAGGCGTTTACAGCGATAAAAACATCGTAAAAACGGGGTGAGAAAAACACGCAGAGCCCGGTGACAAAGCTAGTACATCCAAACCATTGACGCTTCGACAGGCGCTCACCAAAAAGCCAGATGCCGCTGAGTAAGAGCAGCATGGGAGCGGCTTGAATAACAATCTGTGCGGCTTCCGCGGTGGTTCGTTCTAGGCCGAGGATATAGAGTGCATAATTTGCTGTGAGTAATAGGCCTGCGCCTAGCATCTGGAAAAATAGTCGCGGTGATTGCAGGCGACTGAACAGAGACCGCCCACTAGCGTGCCGGCTGCGCAAGAGGATATAGGGAGTGAGCAGCAGCGCTGCCAGGGCAAAGCGAAAAAATGTGGTGGTAATCGGGTCGAGGGTCTCCATTACACCTTTTAGTGCAATCGGCAGTACGCCCCACAGAATAGCAGTTGTCAGGGCTAAGAGAAATCCAAACTTCCAGCGCCCTGAAACCATGCTCACAGCGCTCTAGACATTAAAGCGGAAGTGAATAACATCGCCGTCCTTAACGATGTATTCCTTGCCTTCAAGGCGCCATTTGCCGGCATCCTTTGCGCCCTGCTCGCCATTGCCAGCGATATAATCGTCGTAGCCAATAATTTCAGCACGGATAAAGCCTTTCTCAAAGTCAGTGTGGATCTTGCCCGCACTCTGCGGTGCTGTGGCACCGACAGGAATGGTCCAGGCGCGAACTTCTTGCACGCCGGCAGTAAAGTAGGTCTGCAAATTCAGTAGATTGTAGCCTGCGCGAATAACGCGATTTAAACCTGGCTCTTGCATGCCCATCTCTTCGAGGAACTCGGCCTTTTCGTCGTCTTCCAATTCGCTGATTTCGGCTTCAAGTTTATTACAGATTGGGACTACCACTGAACCCTCAGCTTCGGCTATAGCCATTACTGCGTCAAGATAAGGGTTGTTTTCAAAACCCTCTTCATCGACATTGGCAATATACATGGTCGGCTTTAGGGTCAGCAGGCTGAGTGGCTTGAGTACGGCGAGCTCGTCGTCGGTCAATTCAAATGAACGCAGGGGCTTGGCTTCGTTGAGGTGGGGGAGAATTTTCTCCGCTACCGCTTTGATGGCAACGGCGTCCTGATCTTTGCCTTTTGCCGCTTTAGCGGCGCGCAAAATAGCCTTCTCAACCGTGTCCAGATCCGCCAGAGCCAGTTCGGTATTGATCACATCGATATCGTCGGCAGGGCTGATGGTGCCTTCAACATGAATCACGTTGTCATCGTCAAAGCAGCGCACCACGTGAGCGATAGCATCGGTTTCACGAATAGTACCGAGAAACTTGTTGCCCAGACCTTCACCTTTGGAGGCGCCGGCAACTAGACCGGCGATATCGACAAATTCCATACTGGTGGGCACTATGCGCTCGGGTTTGACGATCGCCGAGATCAAATCTTGGCGTGGATCTGGAATCGGCACAATGCCTGTATTCGGCTCAATGGTACAAAAGGGAAAGTTTTCCGCGCTGATGCCCGCTTTGGTCAGCGCATTAAACAGGGTTGATTTACCCACATTTGGCAAGCCGACAATTCCGCAGTTAAAACCCATTTTATAATCCTTGTGCTAGTGTCTAGCGTTATTGTTGCACAGTATGGAGTGCGGTCATGGCGCGCTCCCATTGACCAGAAATGGCCAGGGGTAGACTGCGCAGGGCATCGTCAATACTGTTAGAAATTAGTTGTTGGTCCGACGGTGAGGCTTTTTTCAGCACATAGTCGGCGACCTGACGGGCGTCGCCTGGATGGCCAATGCCAATTCGCAGACGGGCAAAACTTTTATTATTCCCGAGGCTCTGAACAATATCACGCAGACCGTTATGGCCACCGTGACCGCCACCTTTTTTAAACCGTGCTGCACCGGGGGCTATGTCGAGCTCATCGTGAACCACCAAGATGGCTTCTACGGGCACTTGATAAAAACGTGCCAGAGCTGCAACTGACTGACCGCTGCGATTCATAAAGGTAGTGGGGATAAGCAATCGGACGTCGCGACCATCAATGTTGATTTTGGCGGTATCACCAAAGAACTTTGATTCGTGTTTCATTGCGACCTGATAACTTTTAGCGAGATCCAGAACCAAGTCGGCCCCGGCATTGTGACGCGTCCGGTCATAGTTAGGGCCGGGATTTCCCAGCCCCACGATTAACTCTACGGGCGTTTCCAATGTCAGGGCCTACTCAGGTTAGCAATATGAAGATTACTCTTCGCTTGCTGTTCCATTTTCACTTTCAGGTGCTGCAGGTGCGACGTCGTCTTCGACTGGCGCGGCCTTAGGCTTGTTGATACTGACGATGGGTAAATCGTGATCAGAACCGTGGCTCAATGCAACACTGGTTACACCTTTAGGGAAGGTGATATCAGAGATGTGCAAGGTCTGGCCAAGCTCAACTGCTGACATATCAACTTCGATGTACTCAGGCAGATCCTGCGGCAGACAGCTGATGTCGATCTCAGTCATGGTGTGGGCAATAATACCGCCACCGACTTTAACGCCAACACAGACATCTTCATTCGTGTAGTGAATCGGTGCCTTGGTGCTCAGCAGAGTTTTCTTGTTAACGCGGAGAAAATCCATGTGCAAGATAACTGGCTTGATTGGGTGACGCTGCACGTCTTTCAGGATTACGTCCTGTGACTTGCCGTCGATATCCAGGGCAATAACGTGTGAGTAAAAGGCTTCGTTCTCGAGCGCTTTGACGACGTCTTTGTGGTTCATGCTAATCTTTGCTGGGGCATTTTTGCCGCCATAAACGATTGCCGGTATTTCTGCAGCCAGACGACGCAGGCGGCGGCTCGCACCTTTCCCTGTATCCTCACGACCCTTTGCGTGTAATGTAAAATCAGTAGACATAACAGTCTCCTAGTAATGCCGGATCAGACCGCGACCAGACCTAAAACGGCGTTTTTTGCCTCGAAATTGAGGCGGTTGTAACAGCGCCTGCTGTTAGTCGAACATGGCGCTGATAGATTCTTCGTTGCTGATGCGACGCACTGACTCACCGAGCAGCTTGCCCAGAGAAAGGGTGCGAATCTTGCCGCACTTTCTAGCATCTTCCCGCAGCGGGATACTGTTGGTAACGACCAGTTCGTCGAGCTGCGAGTTTTTAATATTTTCGATAGCACTGCCTGACAATACCGCGTGGGTAGAGTAAGCAACAACCTTGGTTGCGCCGTTTTTCTTCAGTGCTTCTGCGGCTTTGCAGAGGGTGCCAGCGGTATCGACAATATCGTCGACCAGCACACAGGTGCGGCCTTCTACTTCACCGATCAGATTCATCACTTCGCTCTGATTAGATGAGGGGCGACGCTTATCAATAATCGCTAGATCGCAATCGAGCTGTTTGGCTACTGCTCTGGCGCGAACAACGCCACCAACATCAGGAGAGACAACCAACAGATTTTCGTAATTTTGACGTTCGATATCACCGAGTAAAACCGGCGCACCGTAAACGTTATCAACTGTGCAGTTGAAGAAGCCTTGAATCTGCTCTGCGTGAAGGTCAACAGTCAGAACGCGATCGACGCCGGCGTTAGAGAGCATATCGGCAACAACTTTTGCACTGATAGGCACACGCACTGAGCGGACTCGACGATCTTGGCGGGCATAGCCAAAGTAGGGGACAACTGCGGTGATACGACCGGCAGATGCGCGACGCAGTGCGTCGATCATCAATATCAGTTCCATGAGGTGACGATTGGTGGGTGCACAGGTCGGCTGAACTACAAATACATCATTTCCACGGACGTTTTCGCGAATCTCAATATTGATTTCGCCGTCGGAGAAAAGTGAGACACCTGCATTACCAAGTGGGATTCCCAATGTGAGGGCGATTTCATTCGCCAGTTCCGGGTTTGCGTTCCCGGAGAAGACCATCAATCTTGCCACGTCATTTTTCCTGGTATTCATAATAAGATATGGCTGGGGCGGGAGGATTCGAACCTCCGAATACCGGGATCAAAACCCGATGCCTTAACCACTTGGCGACGCCCCAGTAAAAAAGTCTCTCAATTGCTGATGTACCTGCGAGTGATTGACGCCTCGCGCGACAAATGCACTCCAGTGCTGTGGAACTGCTGCTAAAACCCTGTTGGCTTCAGCCTGCGTTTCCCAGCGGCAAAACACACTTGCTCCAGTTCCTGTCATCATTGGTGTTGCGAAGTTTGTAAGCCACTCAACCACCTCTTTAACCTGTGGGTAGAGCTCTTCGACAACAGCCTGGCAGTCATTCCTGTACTGCTCCTCCGAGAGGGCGCGTATTTTGATCGGTAGGGAGTGCCTTGTCAATTGAGGATTTGAAAATATTTCACCTGTCGGCACCTTGCATGGCGGGGTAATCACCAAATACCAGTAATCGGCTATATCAAAGTGGCTTAATTGATCGCCAATGCCCTCGGCAAAGGCACTGCGCCCGATGACAAAAACGGGTACATCGGCGCCTAATTTGGCTCCCAGTTCGGCCAGCTCGGCCAAGGGTAAATTCAGGCGCCAAAGGCGATTCAGGGCCAATAGGGTGGTCGCCGCATTGCTGCTGCCACCGCCCAGACCCGCACCCATGGGCAGCTTTTTCTGCAAAATTATCGAGCAGCCCAATTTGCAGCCGGTTTTTTCTTGCAGTGCCCGGGCAGCACGAACAATTAAATTATCTTCTGCGGCAACATCATCTATTTGTGGCGATAAGCTGACGGCACTGCTATCGGTTGCTGTAAATGTCAGCTGATCGCCGCCATCGAGTAGTTGAAACAGAGTCTGCAGGTTGTGATAGCCATCCTCACGCCGTCCTGTGATATGTAAAAACAGATTGAGCTTTGGCGGTGCCGATAGAGTGATCGAAGGCATCATGGGGTGACGGTTCTTATTTAGGAAATGACCAGCGGGATATTACCAGCTTAAAAGAGTAGCGCCTATTATCGTCGGACTGAAAGGTGCCGGCTATTTTACTTGGCAAGCTGCCGGCAGCGGTCTCGCCGTAACGGCTAAAGGTCAGTTGCCAGCCGGCCTGCTCAAAACTGCTGGCAAAGCCCTCAGGGCTGGTGGCGATACTGCTGACCTCGGTTTCGGTTGGCGATGGCAGACCTCGGACCCACCAGCTTAGGGCAGTGACCGGCAGTGGCACACCGGTTAGCTGGGAGGCCAACTGCTCTGGTGGGTGACGATAAAGTTGATCATTGTAGAGCATCTCGGCGATCTGCTGATTGCCGGAGATGGTCGCACTACCAACCCCTAGGGGGCCAGAGAACTGTAGTTGAAGGTTATCCTGACGCTGCTGCCAGTTGACTGCAGCACTGCCACCGCCATCTGGGGCGCGAAAGCCGAGCTTGCCGGCAAGCGTCCAGTCGTTAAGCTGTGACACTCGCAACTGATAAGCCTGCCAATCGCTGGGCGCAGCCATATGTGGCTGCATGCTGCAGGCGTTGAGAATAAAGACAATTATAAGCAGAAGCGGCTTGCTCATTGATTTTGCTCTGTATGGCTGGCGTCGAAAATAGTTGCAGAGTCTAGGTCAGAGTCTAGATCAGAGTCTGTGTTAATAGTGTTTGGATCAATAGTATTTGGATCAATAGT
>CAXAFJ010000116.1:0-6454 GCA_963968025.1 uncultured Pseudomonadales bacterium
TGGCAATCAGCAGCTGCTCTTTAACGATATCGATACCGGTAATCATCTCTGATACAGGATGCTCTACCTGAACTCGAGTGTTCATCTCAATAAAGTAAAAGCCGCCATCTTCATAGAGAAACTCAAAAGTACCGGCACCGCGATAGCCGATTTCAATACAGGCATTAGTGCAGCTTTCAAATACTGCCTGACGCGCCTCTTCGGGAATGCCTGGCGCTGGCGCTTCTTCCAACACTTTCTGGTGACGTCGCTGCAGTGAACAGTCGCGATCGCCGAGGTGAATGGCATGGCCCTGACCGTCGGAGAGTATCTGTACTTCAACATGGCGAGGGTTCTGGAGAAACTTCTCCATATACACCGTGCCATCACCAAATGCGGCCTGAGCCTCAGTCTTGGTAATCGCCACAGAATTAACCAGAGTCTCTTCTCGCTCGACAATGCGCATGCCGCGACCACCGCCACCTGAGGCGGCCTTGATAATCACCGGATAGCCAATTTTCTTGGCCATGGCGCGAAGAGCAGCTGGGTCATCATTCAACGGGCCGTCGGAGCCTGGCACTGTGGGAACGCCGGCCGATTTCATTGCCTTAATGGCGGCCACTTTGTCGCCCATAATACGGATGCAGCCAGCGGTGGGGCCAATAAAGACAAAACCGCTATTTTCTACCTGCTCAGCAAAGTCAGCATTTTCAGCGAGAAAACCGTAACCGGGGTGAACTGCTGTGGCGCCGGTGACTTCCATGGCACTGATAATCGCCGGAATATTCAGGTAGCTTTGCGGAGAGGGATTGGGGCCGATGCAGATAGACTCGTCGGCCAGTTTTACATGTTTTAGATCGACGTCCACTTTGGAGTGCACGGCAACCGTTTTAATGTCGAGTTCTTTGCAGGCGCGTAGGATGCGCAGAGCAATTTCGCCGCGATTTGCGATCAGCACTTTTTCGAGCATGATTTTTTCCTCGGCTACAATTAAATGATGGTAAACAGTGGCTGATCGTACTCAATCGGATCGCCATCTTCGGCCAGTATGGCGCCAATGGTGCCGGCTTTATCCGCTTCGATCTGGTTCATCATTTTCATCGCTTCGAGTATGCAGAGCACATCGCCGACTTTTACTGTGCTACCCACTGAGACAAAAGCGTCGGATCCTGGGGCAGGAGAGGCGTAGTAAGTGCCTACCATCGGTGATTTGACAATATGGCCAGCCAGTCCTTCAGGGGCTGCGGCTACAGGCGCTGCTGCAACGGGAGCAGCCGGCGCTGCAATAGCTGCCGGTTGTGGGGCAAGTGGCGCTGGTGCGGCATAGGCTTGCATAGGCACGCCGCGGCTGATGCGGACGGATTCTTCACCTTCGGTAATTTCCAGTTCATTGATGTTCGACTCTTCGAGCAGTTCAATGAGTTTTTTTACTTTACGAATATCCATGTAGTTTTCTCTTTCTTAAATGAGTTCTAAAATTAGGTTTAAATCCGATATCCAATATTCAAGCCTTAGCTTAGCTTGCCCAGCGCTGCTTGCAGAGCAAGCGCGTAACTGCTGGCGCCGAAACCGCAAATAACGCCTTCAGCAATATCGGAAAAATAGGAGTGGTGACGGAAGGTCTCTCGAGCGTGAACATTGGAGAGGTGAACTTCAATAAACGGGATTTCAACACCCAGTAGCGCATCGCGCAGGGCGATACTGGTATGGGTGAAGGCGCCGGGATTGATAATAATAAAGTCGACGGCTTCGTTTCTAGCATCGTGAATTCTTTGAATCAGCTCGAACTCGGCATTGCTCTGCAGATGCTCAAGACTGTGTCCGGCAGCTGCTGCTTGGCTTACTAGAGCGGCATTGATTTTCTCGAGAGACTCTCCGCCATAAATTTCTGGCTCTCGAGAGCCGAGTAAATTTAGGTTTGGACCATGAAGTACCAGTAGTGAAGCCATTGGATCCCTCGCAAGTAGATTGGTTGGCGAATTTCATGAGTCTGCCCGAAAATAAAAGTACTGTCTATGAATACTTCAATAAATTGTTTTTTCGACGAAATTTCCCGAATATGGCAACCAAACTGTGCATGATCTCTGTTTTTACTTGAAGGGCTTTTGCCGATACGGCGACGTTAGGGGCTTTTAGTGCCTATTTATGGCCTAATAAGGCCAAAATTCACTAAAATCGCCTAACTTCTTAAAATGGAGGCTTTCATGCCGATAAAAGCTGCGAAATCACATTGTCGCGTTATTAAGCGCCTCAATCACCATGGATTCAGTAAGAATCTGCGGCAGAATCTCTGCCCCACCCTGGCCCCGAGGATAGAGCAGATACAACGGCACACCGCTGCGATTGAAGCGCTCGAGAAGCTCGGTGATCTGCGGGTCGCTGTTGGTCCAGTCGCCCTTGAGGTAGTTGATGCCCTTGTCGCGCATAAGCTGCTTAACCTCTTCCGAGCTCAGGGCGATACGCTCGTTTACCAGGCAAGTGATGCACCAGTCAGCGGTAAGGTTGATAAATACCGGCTGACTGTCGGCCCGCAGGTCGGCAAGTAATTCCGGTGAGTAGGCTAAGAAGTCCGGCTCCACCTCGGTTTCTGAGATCGCAAGCACTGGCACAGCCAAGGCGGCAGCCAGTGTTGCAGCAGCTAAGACGCGAGTTGTCGGCTTGCTGTTCAACTTCCAAACCCAGAGGCCCATAACCAGCAGTACTAGGCCAATAACTACCGCTGCAGCAACATCGATTGAGGTTTGGCGTCCGGCAACCCAGAGTAACCAGACCGCTGTCAGATAGATCGGGAAGGCGAGAAACTGTTTAAACACATCCATCCAGGGACCTGGTTTTG
Source organism: uncultured Pseudomonadales bacterium (assembly GCA_963968025.1). Lineage (GTDB taxonomy): Bacteria > Pseudomonadota > Gammaproteobacteria > Pseudomonadales > Porticoccaceae > HTCC2207. The sequence goes on from CAXAFJ010000116.1 coordinate 2,816, forward strand.
GCAGCCTCTTAGAGAGTCCTGGAATCCATGCCAGCAGAATAAACGGCAGCGCCATACCGAGGCCGAGAAAGGCGAACACCAGTACTGCGATGGTGGCCGACTGACTTACGGCAAAGCCCAGCGCGGGACCCATAAAGGGTGCGGTGCATGGGCTGGCAACGGTGGTGGCCAGCACGCCGGTCATAAAGGATGAACGCAGACCCTCTTCACCCTGGCTGTTCTGTCCTACCGACATCAGGCTACTGCCGATCTCGAGATAGCCGGAGAGACCCAGGCCCATAACAAAAAACAGATAGATCAAAAAGATTACAAACAGCGGCGACTGCAGTTGGAAGCCCCAGCCAATACTTTCCCCGGCTGCCCGCAGGGACAGCATAGCGATGGCAATCACGACAAAACTCGAGACCACGCCGGCGGTGTAGACCAAACCGTGGATGTGCCTGCTGCGATCGGTTTTGTGATTCATGGTGAAACTCAACACCTTGATCGACAGTATCGGGAAGACGCAGGGCATCAGATTGAGAATCATGCCTCCCGCCAGGGCAAACAGTAGTACCAGAGCCAGTGGCAGGGATGCGGTGTCGCTAATATTGTTCGGCCTGTGCTGGGTGTTAACCGGCGCGTTGATAAAAGGCTCGCTGCTGATTTCAACAATGCCGCTCTCTAGGTCGATATCCAGCCACTGTTTATAGGGCGGATAACAGAGGCCGGCGTCGGCGCAGCCCTGAGATTCAATCTGCAGGCTCAGGCGATTTGCGTCGCCAGTAAACGGTAGCTCGACACTGGTCTGCTGATAATACACTTCGAGTTCTTTTTCAAAATAGTCATCCCACTTCACCAGGCCGCTGGCAAATTGTGGTGCAGCTAAAACAGTCTTGGCATCCACAGATCCAAACTTGAATCGATCACGGTATAAGTAGTAGCCATCGCGAATTGTCCAGTTGAGCAGCAGGCGCTGATCTTCAACCACGACGTTGAGGCTGTAGGCCTGATCCACTGGAACAAACTCAGGGTTAGCAATAGCGTTTGCCCCGCTGCTGTCGCTAGCCTTGGTGAGAAAGTCGCTCTCTGCTGCGGCCGTTATCCAGACCGACATAAGAGCTAGGCTCAGTAGAAGGTTGCGCATTGTTGTTTTCATAGCCTTTCCGCGGTGTTATTCATGACGGTATTTGTCAATGGCTCTAGTATAATGCAGGGAGCGAGCTCACCGCGCGTTAAACTGATTACAATTGTTTACCTCTGGCGATCTAAGTCAGATCAATAATGGCGGTTTGCGATCAACATTCGTATCCCATGCTATAGTTTTAACAAGGACTTCTATGAATATTCGATTAATCTACTGCTTCGTTTTTTGCCTCGCTATGCCCTTTGGCTTGGCCGCAACTGCCTCTGGCTTCTCGGTTGAGGACGCCTATATTCGGGCTATGCCTCCAGGGCGCTCGGCAACGGCAGCCTACCTTTCTCTGAGCAACAACAGCGACAGAGATTGCTCGATTATTGGTGGTAGCAGCGCGGTGGCGGCGACATTAGAAATTCATCAGCAACTGAATAGTGATGGCATGATGAAGATGCGTCCGGTGGCTGCAGTAACCGTAGCTGCCGGGGAGACCCTGCTGTTTAGGCCGGGCGGATTCCATCTGATGTTGCTCGGGGTCGACGCTGACCTGGTCCCGGGTGAAGCCCACCCGATCAGTTTGTTAACCGAAGATTGCGGCGCCATTGAAATGGACGCTGTGGTGCGCAGTTTGTTTCAGCGGTCTGCTCCTGCGGAGAAGGCACATGATCACTCGATGCATGATCATTCGGGACAGGATATGCAACAAATGAAAAGCACTAAAATTAAAAGCACTGAGATTAAAAACACTGAAATGAAAAGCAATGGAATGAATAAATGAGATTTTGGCGTCGAATTAAAACGGTTGGGCAGCGGCCCTTTCTGGATGCTGCAGAAAAAATAGCCGACGGTTATCCCGATAACCAGAGACCCGCCTACCTGCGTTATACCGTCACCGCACTGCTGCTTGTCAGCATATTGGTACTGGGCTTGGCCTGGTACTGGAGTGATGAGCCAGATTTATTTGATGTGCGTGCCGAAACTGAGAAAGCCCTGGCGGGTAAATCTCTGGTAGTGGGTGCCACCACCACGGCAACATTGATTCACACCATTGAGGTGTTACTGCAAAAGCCCGGTGGTTACCTGAGCAACGACATGATGCCCCCCGGCGTCTGGCTGGATAATATTCCGAGCTGGGAATTCGGCGTGTTGGTGCAGATTCGCGACCTCAGCAAAGCCAATCGAGAGGCCTTTAGCCGCTCTCAATCCCAGTCAACTGAAGACCGGGATCTGGCCGTCGCCGAGCCGCGACTGCATATTGATCACCGCAGCTGGGCTGTTCCCTGGCCTGAATCGCAATATGCAGAGGGGCAGGAATACTTTCGCAGCTACCTAGAGCGTCTAGCTGACAGTCAGTCCCCTGATGCGCAATTTTTTGCCAGGGCCGACAACCTGCGCTACTGGTTGAGCACCGTTGAAACTCGACTCGGGAGCCTCTCTCAAAGGCTCTCTGCCAGTGTCGGTCAACGGCGTATTAACACCGACCTATCTGGGGATGCTGGCGGCCGTCAGTCGACGCAAAATGCCAATGAAATCGAGGTTAAAACCAGTTGGTTCGAGATCGATAATGTATTTTACGAAGCGCGCGGCACCACCTGGGCGCTGCTACACTTTTTAAAGGCAGTGGAGGTGGACTTCGCCGATGTGCTCAAACGCAAAAACGCGGTTACCAGTTTGCAGCAGATTATTCGCGAACTTGAAATGAGTCAGCAGCCGGTTAATACCCCAGTAATTGTCAATGGCGATGGGTTTGGTTTGTTAGCCAATCACTCATTGGTGATGGCCTCTTATATCAGCCGTGCCAATGCGGCGATGATTGATCTTCGGGAGTTGCTCTCTCAGGGATAAGCACGGCGTAAAAGCCGCGACCTAGAGGTAGGGTCGTAGAAAAGGTTTATAAAGGATGAATAATATATTCCACATAAAAGGAGTGAGTGGAGCGGGGTCCGAGTTAAGTCGGGCCCTGATTGCGGCGCGTCTGCAGGGTGGCGTGATGGTTGTGGACCGCAATCTAAGGGTGGTGATGATCGATCGCAAAGCCGCCGACTTCTGTAAGGTCTCTTCGGGGCAGTCCCAGGGCAAACGATTCTACGCGCTATTTCCAGCATTATTGGGCAGTGGCTTTGCTGCGGAATTACACCAAATTATAAGTGCCACCGGCACTAGTCGCTTTACCCGGCCCGCTGACAATAGCCTATTGGAGCAGTTTTGTGAGACTTTCTCGCGGGACAGCTCGACATTGTTAGGGGTCTCTATGACGGCCTATGATGATGGGTCCAATAGCTATGCTCTGATCCGCTTTAGCTTGCAGGCGGCGATTAAAAAAACCGCCAATAAAACATCAGCCCCTAGGGCTGAGAGTTCTACAAACAGTACTCAAAAAAGTGCCCAAGAGAACGCAAAAGAGAGCGCCGAAGAGAGCGCACCAACAAATAGCCATGCAACGCTTGCCCCTATAAACGCTGAACAGTCCGACAGCTTTCTTGTAGACAAGAGCTCCGCCTATATCACTACCGATCAATTTG
>CAXAFJ010000117.1:0-6392 GCA_963968025.1 uncultured Pseudomonadales bacterium
CAACAAACTGCATTGAAGCTGGTTAGGAATGACGCTTAAAGAAAATATCCACTTGCTCAAGCGCTTCCCCAGCCTCAGGCAGGTCAGGATAAAAGATCGGCCAGACATGGGGCACATCGTCCCAAAGCATCAAGGTTGCATCAGTACCCGCCTCAACCGCCTTATTCACGTATCTACGTCCGTCATCCCGCAGAATCTCACAGTCACTTGCCAACACCAGTAGCGGCGGCAGATTCGCCAAATCCCCCAACAGCGGAGAAACCACCGGATCTGAAGCCTTGTGCCCAGCCATATAGCGGCCAGCGAGACCAATCAAAAATCCAGGCACCCACGCTAAACGCTTGGCCAGGGGTCGCAGAATCACATCAGACTCAAGATTGCCGCGAATACTCGGGCTCGCAAAGCGCGCATCAGTCACCGGCGACAGTGCCAAAGCGGCATTGGGAGCGGCACGTTGGGTATCACGAATCCAGGCCAGCAGGGCCAAGGTGAGATTGCCACCCGCCGAATCACCACCGACAAATACAGCAGTGGGTGCCATAGAATCAGGCCCCTGAGGACCATTTTCAAGTATCCAATCGTAACTAGTACGGCAGTCTTCCACACAATCCAAACGCTTGTTTTCAGGCATCAAACGGTAGTCGATGGCCAGCACAGCACTCTTGGTTATTTCGGATAATTTGTCGGTGAGAACACGATAGCCCTTGGGGCTGCCGGCCATAAAGGCACCACCATGAATATACAGAAACCGCCGACTGCTATCGGCTCCGGCGGCAACAACCCACTCAGCGGGAACCCCAGCAGCATCCACTGGAGTCACTACACTAGCGGTTTCGCCACCGGCAAAAAACGTATCCATGGTTTCACGCATAGAGAGAATACGCTGTGACCAAGGCATTTTTTCAAGAGGACCACTGGCACCGCGAAGACGCTTATTCAGCGCCTTAACGGCCGCCGCAGAGACTGCGGCGGCAGTGCTATCCGCGGGGCTAAAACGCTGCCCCTCGGGAAGATCATATTTGCTGAGGCTATCTCGCGTAAATATATAGGCCAGTAGTGAAAACACCAGCCCTACTATTACAGCCCCAGCAAGGATAATCACGAGGCTGAGTAACTCAGCTGATTAAACTTCTTCTGATGAAAGTCACGATCACCGAGGGTCACGTTAATGGTCATCAACCGTTTAACAAAGTGGCCAATATTCAACTCGTCGGTCAAACCAATACCGCCGTGCAATTGAATCGCCTCTTCACCGATATGCTTGCCTGCTTTCGCCATAGTGACCTTTAGAGCATGCACTGACTTCATAAACTCAGTGGTATCAACCGACGCGTCCGCTGCACATTCGTTAGCCTGACAGAGGCTGCGATAGAGCATCGACTTAGCCTGCTCACAGGACATAAAGGTATCGACCATACGGTGCTGCAAAACCTGGAAAGAACCAATCGGCGAACCAAACTGCTGACGGGTTTTGGAGTAGTCGACAGTAATGCTATTCAGCGTTGCCATAATACCCAGAGCCTCAGCACTCAGCGCCATCAGAATCGACGGCATTACCTGATCCACCAGATCCATGCCTTCGCCAACAGCGTTGAGCAGCTGATCTTCAGCAACCACTACATTAGCCAGAGTGACTGTGGCGGCACGCTGGCCATCCATAGTCTTGTAGCTCTTAACCGATACACCCTCAGCTGCGGCGTCGACAACAAATAGGCTCACGCCCTGATGATCAAACTGACCACCGCTAGTGCGCGCACTAACGACAAACTTATTGGCACTGCCGCCATTGATCACAACCGTCTTTTCACCGTCGAGACGATAACCGCCATCAGCGGCTACTGCAGTAGTCGCCACATCGGCCATCTCATAGCGCGACTGACGCTCAGCAAAGGCAAAAGAGCCCATGCAGCTGCCATCGATCACTGTAGGAATAATCGCTTCCTTAAGCGCGCTGTTAGTCGATGCCGCCAGCAGACCGCCAAACATGACAACAGTTGAAACATAGGGCTCTACGACTACGCCTTTACCCAGCTCTTCCATTACCGCGGCCAAATCTTCTACCGTGCCACCAAAACCGCCGTACTCTTCCGCGAAAGGGACTGACAACCAACCCAACTCGGCAAAGGTATTCCAGAAGTCGCGGCTGATGCCCTCTTCTGAATTGATAATTTTACGGCGTGTATCCATGTCATATTCGTCACGCACAAAACGCGCAACGCTGTCTTTGATCATGGTTTGTTCTTCTGTAAATTCAAAATTCATTACTGTTACTCCGGAAATCTGTTGGGGCCTACAGGCCGAGCACGGCTTTGGCAATTACATTGCGCTGCACTTCGTTGGAACCACCATAGATGGTTGCTGCGCGGCCATACATATACTTGCCACGGGCTTCGTGGGCATAGTCGTGACCCAGCTCGTCGCTGCTCAGATCACCTTGCACACCCTGAAGAGCCCCGCCGTAACTACCAGCCAACTGCAACTGCAACTCGTGAATCGCCTGAGAGATTTCAGTGCCCTTAATTTTCAGCAGCGAAGACTCGGGGCCAGGCATACCGCCGCCAGCCATAGAGGCAAATACGCGCAGTTCGGTGTACTCAAGAGCCATCAGCTCCATCTCGATATCCGACAGACGCAATTGGAAGACTGGATCATTGATCATCGCTTCGCCGCCGTTAACTTCTTCAGTAGCGCGTTGCTTGAGGGTGCGCAGCATGCGCTTGGAGTCAGCCACTTCAGCCATACCCGTACGCTCATGAGCCAGCAGTGCTTTGGCGTAAGTCCAGCCCTTGTCCTGCTCGCCGATCAAGTTATCGGTGGGCACCAAGACATTTTCAAAATACACTTCGTTAAGACTGTGCTTGCCATCGATAGTCACAATTGGCTTAACCGTGATACCCGGAGTTTTCATATCGATCAACAAGAAGCTAATACCCTGCTGCTTGCGCATATCTTTGGTGGTACGAACCAGACAGAAAATCCAGTCGGCGTACTGGGCAAAAGTGGTCCAAATCTTCGCACCATTGACCAAATAGTTGTCGCCAGCGTACTCAGCAGATGTCGTCAGTGCGGCCAAATCCGATCCGGCGCCCGGCTCAGAATAACCCTGACACCACCAGTCGTCACTGGAGAGAATGCTCGGCAAAAAGCGCGCTTTTTGCTCTTCGGTGCCAAAGGTGAAAATCACCGGGGCAACCATCTTTAAACCGAATGGCACGACATCGGGAATACCCGCGGCGCCGCGCTCAGTTTCATAGATAAACTTCTGGGTTGCACTCCAACCGGTGCCGCCATACTCTTTTGGCCAACCCGGGGCGATCCAGCCCTTGGCATTGAGTTTCTTCTGCCAGCTGACGATTGCGGGCTTGTAATCTGCAGTCTGCACGCCACTCAGCTTATGAGCAGTATCTGCGTCGAACTCTGTGGCGAAAAAATCACGCACTTCATCTCTAAAGGCAAGATCTTCTGCTGAAAAATTAATGTCCATCTCTATCTCTCCGACTAATGTTATTTTGGCCACAGCTTAGGTTGTGGCATTTATTGTGTCAATTAAAAAGAAGCTACCTATTTAGCCTCTAGACCTAATCCGTTACTACTCTGTTATCGGTTTATACGCCCCAGCTAACATTGCAGTTTAAACCTCGGCAGCCAAATAACTGGCCTGCTTAATCGCCGCTTTGGCATCCAACTCCGAAGCCTCGAAAGCACCGCCGATCAAACTGGTCGCTATACCACTGTCACTGAGCTCATCGTATAGGTCGCGCTTGGGCACCTGTCCAGCACAGACAATGACTGTATCCACTTCAAACAGCTGAGGCACACCCGCGACAGTCACATGCAGCCCCCGATCATCGACCTTCTCATAGTCGATGCCATTGATCATTTGCACACCGCGCTTGTCCAGTGACATACGGTGGGTCCAACCGGTGGTTTTACCCAAGCCGCGCCCTACTCGCGTCGACTTGCGCTGCATCAGATAGACTTGCCGGCCAGACTCTTCCACCTGAGGCGTGACACCTGTGACACCGCCGCGAGGATGGTTTTTAAAATCAATGCCCCACTCGCGAGCAAAGACGTCTTTATCCAGTGCCGCGGATACGCCGACATGGGTAATAAACTCCGAGACATCAAAACCAATACCACCAGCGCCCATCACCGCCACCCGCTTGCCTACTTCCACATTGCCGCGCAGCACATCCACATAGCTCACCACCGAGGGATGATCTATCCCCTCAAGCTGTGGCACTCGCGGGGTAATACCGGTGGCGACCACCACATGTTCAAAACCACCGAGCTTTAACTCGGCAGCTGTGACTTTGCGGTTTAACTGCAGATCCACATGGTTGACGTCCATCATGCGCCGGTAATAACGCAGGGTTTCATAAAATTCTTCTTTGCCTGGAATCTGCTTAGCCAGGTTAAACTGCCCACCAATCTCTGATCCCGCATCAAACAGCGTGACAGAGTGACCGCGTTCAGATGCCACCTTGGCATAGGCCAGACCAGCGGGTCCGGCACCGACTACGGCAATTTTCTTCGGCGCCTCACTCGGCAGGTAATTTAAAAGGGTTTCGTTGAGGGCTCTAGGGTTGACCAGACAGCTAATTTCCTTGCCTTCAAAACCATGGTCTAAACAGGCCTGATTACAACCGATGCAGGTATTAATTTCGTCTTCACGGCCTGCAAAAGCCTTCAGTACTAGTTCCGCATCCGCCAGCATCGGTCGCGCCATGGAGACGATATCGGCATCCCCATCGGCGAGAACCTGCTCTGCCACATCGGGCATATTAATCCGGTTACTGGTAATCGTCGGTATGCTGAGTTCTTTGCGCAGGCGCCCGGTGACCCCAGAGAATGCCGCGCGGGGCACCATAGTGGCGATAGTCGGAACCGCAGACTCATGCCAGGTAAAGTGTGTGCTAATAATAGTCGCGCCGGCTTTTTCCATCTCTTTGGCCAACAGCACGACCTCATCCCAAGACATACCGCCCTGGAGCATATCCATCGCCGCGATACGGAAAATCAAAATAAAGTTTTCACCGACCTCGGCACGACAGCGGCGCATAATCTCTAAGGGGAAGCGCATACGGTTTTCATAACTACCGCCCCATTGGTCTTCACGCTGATTGGTTTTCTCAACCAAAAAAGTACTCAGCAAGTAACCCGCTGAGCCAATAATTTCGACACCGTCATAACCGGCTAACTTGGCCATTTTGGCGCAGTTAACATGATCATTAATTTGTTTCTGTACACCAGCTTCGTCAAGCTCATTGGGCATCAATCGTGAAAGCCGCGAAGGCACAGCTGAAGGACCCACCAAGGTTGGGGTGTGCGCCAAGGGGCCAGCATGGAGTATCTGCATACAAATTTTAATATCGGCATCCACAGCGTGAACCGCGTCTGTGACCTGGCGATGACCCGCCGCATGCTCAGGAGTCGACATCTGAGAGCCCATGCTGCCCTCTTCATTGGGGCTGATACCCCCAGTGATCATCATGCCAACACCACCGCGAGCACGTTCGGCGAAATAAGCGGCCAGTCGCTCGAAACCGCCTTCGGCTTCTTCTAAGGCAGTGTGCATGGAACCCATTAGTGCACGGTTTTTTAATTGGGTAAAACCCAGATCTAAAGGTGTAAAGAGTTTCGGGTATTTAGGGTGTAGCGGCATGCTTAGAGACCTTCCAATATATTTTGTGAACCGTCGTTGGCAATCGCTTGCTGAAAACTGGGGCGTTGTTTAAGGCGTTCGTAGTAGGCCAATGTATGGGGCTTAAAGCCGCCCTTGAGGCTCAGCAAATCAGCAAAATGCAGGGCAAAGCCCACTGAAATATCTGCCAGAGTAAAACGATCGGCACAGAGATATTCACGGCCATCGGAGAGCGCCAGCTCAACTGAGCGCAGGCGTGAGAAGAACCACTTGGTGTAGTCCTCAGCCACTTTCGGCACCCGTGTTGCCTCAGGCTCAAGTACGGTATAGCGCAGCACCAGCGTCTGGGGGAATGTGAGGGTCGCATCGCTGCGGTGCAGCCAATTGAGATAGTCACCATAGGCAGGCTCACTGGGCAGCACGGCGAGATCCGTGGGAGCGTATTTGTCCGCCAGATACTGGCTGATACCTGTGGATTCGGTCATGCTGACAAGATTAGCTGGGTCACTGCTGTCAGTGAAAAACGGCACAGTGCCAATGGGATTGAGGTCGGTATAACCGGGGTGCGCAAAGCGCGGTGGAAACAGCATGGTCTCAAGTTCAAAATCCAGCCCCATTTCCAATAGCGTCCAGAGCGGACGAATCGAGCGAGAACCGGCGCAGTGCCAGAGTTTAAGTGCCATTAGGCTGCCTCATCTTATTAATTTTCTTTATCTTCACTTTCAGGTTCAGGTTCAGGTTCAGGTTC
>CAXAFJ010000118.1:0-6322 GCA_963968025.1 uncultured Pseudomonadales bacterium
ATTAGCCTTTAGAAAAATTGATTTTCTGCCCAAATGTCCCACAAGGTCAGTTTCTGAAAGCCCAGTTTCCCGGTAAAATGGAGTGTCGTGATGGTCTCAAATTTACAAGAATCCAACGAACTATTGAGTCGATTACAGCAAGACTTTAATAATTCATTTCAATCGTCTAGCGAAAAACCCCCTCCAGCTGAAAACGATCATAACAATGTCATCACTGGCCTATGGATTCCGCCGATTAATATCCATGAGTCCGATTGTCAGTTCTTTGTCAGCGTTAATATTTCAGGGATCAATATCAGAGATATCGAAATGCATATCGAAAATGGCATTTTGTCGATCAAGGCTGAGCTCAAATTGAAAAAAATATAGACCCCGGGCGCTATAATCGCCATTGCAATATCTCGAATCAGGGGGGCTTTTATCGACGTTTTAGACTGCCGGAGACAGCAGATCCAAATCAAGTTACCACCAAAATTCGAGATGGCGTGCTGACGATCACCCTGGGAAAGCATCCAAGGATGAAAGCCAAATTAATCAACCAGCAGGGCTAATTCATGACAGTAAGTACCCTCCTCTCCTCCCGGAGCTGGATGCCTGATCGGCGGCATAGAAACCACCGTCTAGTCCAGCATTGGAAAATGCCGTGTACTCGGGGCCATAGTCGGTAAAGGTCCAGCCAAATACGGCGCTGAAAAAGGTTTTGGTCGCGGCGAGGTTCCGCGACGGAAATTCAAGATAGTTTATTGTTTCATGTTTGCTCATCACCCAGTCTCCCACTAGCCATTGTCGGTGCAGCTATTTGCAATCTACTTAAGATAGCACAGGCTACAGCGACGAGGACTAGTGGATCGGGATGAAAATGACTGGAGTGACGCGCCAGAGTTCTAAGGCAGGTCGTCGACCAACTCCCCTTCAACCGGCTCAAGCAGATCTTCACGATCTACTTTGAGGGCCAGCATAACGGTGGCGGCAACATAGATTGAAGAATAAGTACCTATACCCACACCGACCATTAGCGCCACGGAAAAATTATGGATCAACTCACCGCCAATAAAGTACAACGCCAGCAGCACCAGCATCGTGGTTACCGAGGTATTAATGGTGCGCCACAATGTCTGTGAGAGTGACTCGTTGATCACTTCGACCGGTGTTGCCTTGCGAATTTTGCGGAAATTTTCACGGATACGATCGGATACAACAATGGTGTCATTGAGCGAATAACCCACCACCGCTAATATAGCCGCCAATACCGTGAGGTCAAATTCAAGCCCAACAATAGAGAAGAATCCGAGGGTGATAATGACATCATGAGCCAGCGCCAACACCGCGCCAATAGCGAATTTAAGCTGAAAGCGAATCGCTACATAGAGCATCACCACCGCCAGCGCCGTGAGCATACCGAGGCCACCATCTTCACGCAGCTCTTCACCGATCTGAGGCCCGACAAAATCGACACGACGCAACTCAACCGCTTCGCTACCATCCTCTAGAACGTCGTAGACTTTTTCAGACAGACCCTGCTCCGGCTTGCCCTGCAAGCGAATCAATACATCGGTCTCAGAGCCATATTGAATAACTACCGGGCCTTCAAAACCAGCGCCTTCAAGCTGCTGACGAATCGCCGCAACATCAGCTGGCTGCTCGTAGCCCACTTCGATCTGTGTGCCGCCGGAAAAATCCAGCCCCAACACCAAGCCCTTGGTGGACAGGGACGCCACCGAAGCAATCAACAATACAGCGGAAAAAATCGCTGCAATCTTGCGCAGCCCCATGAAATTATAGATTTTTAAATTAGTCATCATCTTCTTCCTAAATCCACAGGGTTTTGATTTTGCGGCCACCGACAATCAGGTTAACCAGTCCGCGGGTCATCACAATAGAGGTAAACATCGAGGTCAAAATACCGATGGACAGGGTCACAGCAAAACCTTGAACCGGACCGGAACCAATTAAAAACAGAATCAGTGCAACAATTAGGGTGGTGATATTGGCATCCAGAATCGACACAAAGGCGCGGTCATAACCGGAGCTGATGGAACCCTGAATCGACGACCCAGCCGCTAGCTCTTCACGAATCCTTGAGAAGATGAGCACATTGGCGTCCACCGCCATACCCACAGTCAAAACGATACCGGCAATGCCCGGCAGAGTCAGAGTGGCGCCGAGCAACGACATAAAGGCCACCAGCAGCACCAAATTCATTGCCAGGGCGATATTAGCGAAGACCCCAAAGCCGCGATAAACCACCAACATAAACAGTAGTACCAGAGCCATGCCCACAGCCACTGACTTAACACCCAGTGCAATATTGTCAGCACCCAGTGAGGGGCCAATGGTGCGTTCTTCAACAATGTACATAGGCGCGGCCAAGGCGCCGGCACGCAACAGCAAAGCCAGCTCTGAGGATTCACGCTGCTCGAGACCAGTAATTCTAAACTGCTTGCCGAGCTGGGCCTGAACCGTAGCCAGGCTGATAATATTCTCTTCGACAAAAGGCACCGGCGTCAGCACCAGTTCACCGTTTTCGTCGATGGATTTTTCCAATCGGGTTTTGAACTCGATAAACAGCACCCCGAGACGACGGCCAATATTGTCTCTAGTGGCATAACCCATCTGCCAACCACCCTTGGCGTCGAGAGTAATATTGACCTGAGGACGACCATTCTCATCGAAGCTGGCACGAGCATCGGTAACATTTTCACCGGTAATCACCGCTTTGCTTTCAAGGCGAGCATCTGGGCCCTGACCTTTTGGATTGCGGAAATCAAACATCTCGCCAACGCGACCACTGGCCTCGAGGCGGAATTCCAAATTGGCGGTCTTACCGATAATACGCTTGGCTTCAGCGGTATCCTGAACACCAGGCAGTTCTACCACAATGCGGTTTTTACCCTGGCGGGACACCATTGGCTCAGAGACACCCAGCTCATTGACGCGATTGCGCAGGGAGGTCAGGTTTTGCTTAATCGCATTATCTTCAATTTCGCGGCTGGCGATATCGCTCAGCTTGAGCACCAGAGACAGGGGGTTTTGACCCGGCTGAGACTGGGGCTGAAGATCCCGCAGGTTGGTGCGAATTAAGGTCTTGGCGCGAGCCACTTCTTCTACATCGCGGAACTGGCCAATAATTTGATTATTGCTCAACTCAAAGCTGCGATAGCGAATCCGCTCTTCCCGCAGCGCCGTCTTAACATCTTCGAGATCGCTTTCAAGACGAGTGGCAAGGGCTGATGCAAGGTCGACTTCAAGTAAAAAGTGTACACCACCGCTGAGATCGAGACCCAGCTTCATCGGCATGCCACCGAGATCGCGCAACCAGTCCGGCGTAGTGGGAGCCAGATTCAAAGCAACAATATAGTCTCCGCCCATGGTCGCCTGAATCACTTCTTTGGCGCGCAGCTGCAGCTTGATATCATTCAATCTGACCAGAAGCGCCTCGCCATCGGCTTCACCGGCAAAGTGAGCAATTCCCGCTTCATCTAAAGATTGCTCAACCTTTTGCAATACGGCGGCGTCGATCTGCATGGCACCACTCTGTCCCGACAGCTGAATCGCTGGATCCGGCGGATAGAGATTTGGCGCGGCAAAGACGAAGCCAAAGGTGACAACCAAGAGGATTGTTATATTCTTCCACAGGGGAAATTTGTTAGGCATGGTAAGACATTCCAATAAATTCAGCGGCGCATTATAGCGGAATTAGCACCTTATTTGGGGGCACAATTGACGATTTAAACCCCAGCCAGCCTCGCGCCCTAAAGCGCAGGCTTATCCTTGCCCTGCTGCAGATAGAATTCATCGGCAAAGGCTTCCAGTCGAGTCTCGGCAATTGCCTCTCTCAAGCCCGCCATCAGGGTCTGATAAAAGCGTAAATTGTGGATGGTATTGAGCTGCGCACTGAGCATCTCGCCACAGCGCTCCAGGTGATGGAGATAACCGCGACTAAAATTAGTACAGGTATAACAGTCACACTGGCTATCCAGCGTGCCAGTGTCGTGGCGATGACGGGCATTGCGAATTTTCACCACCCCGGTGCTGGTAAACAGATGGCCATTGCGGGCATTGCGGGTTGGCATCACACAGTCAAACATATCAATACCGCGGCGCACGCCTTCAACCAAATCTTCTGGCTTGCCCACACCCATCAGGTAGCGGGGTCGATCCGCCGGCATCTGATGAGCCAGATGATCGAGAATGCGCATCATATCTTCTTTCGGCTCGCCCACTGACAAGCCACCGATGGCATAGCCATCAAATCCTATATCCACCAAACCTTTAAGTGATTCATCGCGCAGGGATTCATACATACCCCCCTGAATAATGCCAAATAGCGCCGAGGGACTGTCGCCATGAGCGGTTTTACTGCGCTCCGCCCAACGCAAAGACAGCTGCATAGAGTCACTGGCCTGCTTGACCGTCGCCGGATGGGGCGTGCACTCATCAAAAATCATTACCACATCACTGCCAAGATCCGCCTGCACCTGCATCGATTTCTCCGGATCGATAAATACCGGACTACCATCAATTGGCGATTTAAATTTCACCCCCTCTTCGGTGATCTTGCGCATATCACCGAGGCTAAATACCTGAAAGCCACCGGAATCAGTAAGAATCGGACCCTGCCACTGAGTAAAGTCATGGAGATCGCCATGGGCTTTGATCACCTCAGTGCCCGGACGCAGCATCAAGTGAAAGGTATTGCCGAGAATCATCTCAGCACCAATCTCAACGATATCCTTGGGCAACATACCTTTAACCGTGCCGTAAGTCCCCACAGGCATAAAGGCTGGGGTCTGCACCTTGCCGCGAGGAAAGGTCATTTCACCACGCCGTGCCTTGCCGTCAATAGCCGACACAGCAAAATTCATAAAGCACTCGCGCCTGGATTGGTGGTCCGCCTGGACATTAAGTGTGGAATTAGGTGTTGAATTAGGTGCTGAATCAAGAGTGGAACTCATTCGGGAATAGTCTCAGGGGCCAGGGGGTTGTGACGCAAAAACATTGCATCGCCATAACTAAAAAAGCGATAGCGCTCAGCCACCGCCTCTGAATAAGCCTGCATTATAGGCTTATAACCGGCAAAAGCGCTGACCAACATAAGCAGCGTCGATTCCGACAGATGAAAATTGGTTAACAGGGCATCCACCACTTTAAAACGGTAGCCGGGGAAGATGAAAATATTGGTATCACCTTCAAAGGGCATAATCGAACCTGAGCTGGCCGCGGTTTCAAGACAGCGCACACTGGTGGTGCCCACAGCAATGACCCGACGACCAGCCGCTTTGGTGTCCCGCACCTGCTCACAGACCTCATCACTAACTTGCAGCCACTCGGTGTGCATATGATGGTCGTGAATATTGTCCGCACGCACTGGCTGAAAAGTCCCAGCCCCCACATGCAGCGTCACAAAGGCAATCGTCGCGCCCTTGGCTTTGATATCCGCGAGCATCTGATCATCGAAATGCAGCCCCGCCGTCGGCGCCGCCACCGCACCCAACTGATCCGCATAAACCGTCTGATAGCGACTCTGATCTTCCTCATTATCGGCACGGTCTATATAAGGAGGCAGTGGCATATGACCAATCTGATCTAGCACATCCAAAACCGGCGCGCTAAATCGCAGTTCAAACAGATCACCCACCCGGCCCAACATCTCCGCGCTATAACCCTCATCAAACAGTAGCTGATTGCCCGGCTTGGGGGATTTGCTGGCACGAATATGGGCTAGAACCGAATCGGCACTCAACACCCGCTCCACCAACAGCTCAATCTTGCCGCCACTCTCCTTCTGACCAAATAACCGCGCCGCAATCACCTTGGTATTGTTAAACACCATCAGATCACCGGGCTCGATATGCGACAGCAGATCAGTAAACCGCTGATGGCGCAGATCCTCGCAGGCAGAATCGAGATACAACAGCCGACTACCCTGACGCTGTTCAGCGGGCTGGCGGGCTATCAGCTCATCGGGAAGGTCAAATTGAAAGAGATCGCGGCGCATAAATATCAGGGCAAAAGCCAGTAGTTATAGATTGATTTGTACCAGCCGGCAAGGGTATAGAAAACAGCGCCAAAGGCCAAACTCTTTCAACCCAGAAGATTTAAATGCAGAAGCCCTATATCTCCGGTTGACCGCCTGTTCATCACTGCTATAATCGCCGCGTTCCTGAGGACAATCGGAGCGGACAGAAAGACCACAGAGAGCGATCTCTTTAAATTATCGGAATGCCAGTGTGGTGGAATTGGTAGACACACGGGATTCAAAATCCCGCGCCCTTAAAAGCGTGCCGGTTCGAGTCCGGCCACTGGTACCAAGCATACTCTG
>CAXAFJ010000119.1:0-6200 GCA_963968025.1 uncultured Pseudomonadales bacterium
CAGCAGGGTTAAAGTCTACGGTCGTCTGCATGAGATCCTTCGGCTGCGCTCAGGATGACAGTTAGGGCGCTCAGGATGACATTTAAGGCATCAGACTGACATTTAATGCGTCAGACTGACAGTTAAGGTATCAGTCTGACAGCAGGGTTAAAGTCTTCGGTCGTCTGGACGGGATCCTTCGGCTGCGCTCAGGATAACTGGGGCTTAAGCTCCAGTTACCTCAACAATCTGCTGCGCAGCAATCAACTTACCTTCCTCAGCGGACTTCTGGAAGGACTCAATCTGATCGAAGTTCATGTAGCTATAAACCTCTGCAGACATAGAATCAATCTTGCTGGCGTATTCCATATACTCGGCGACTGTTGGCAGTCGACCCAAGATACCACCAACTGTTGCTAGCTCTGCAGATGTCAGATAGACATTGGCACCATCACCTAAACGGTTGGGGAAGTTACGCGTTGAGGTAGACAGCACAGTAGCACCGGCTAATACACGTGCCTGGTTGCCCATGCACAGTGAACAGCCTGGCATCTCTGTGCGAGCGCCGACTTTACCGTAGATGTTGTAGTAGCCTTCTTCCATGAGCGTGTGAGCATCCATACGAGTAGGAGGGCAGATCCAGAATCTGGAATCTACTGAACCGGCTTCGTCGAGGAGCTTGCCCGCGGCGCGGAAGTGGCCAATATTGGTCATGCATGAGCCGATAAAGATTTCGTCGACTTTGTCACCCTGAACGTCTGAAAGAAGCTTGGCGTCATCCGGGTCATTGGGACAGCAGACAATTGGCTCTTTAATATCGGCCAGATCAATTTCAATCACTGCGGCATATTCTGCATCAGCATCGGCAGCCATTAATGTTGGCTCGGCCAACCACTCTTCCATCTTGCGGACACGGCGCTCTAGTGTGCGAACATCGCCATAGCCTTCGGCAATCATCCAGCGCAGCAGAGTGGCGTTGGAACGCAGGTATTCGGCAACGGAATCTTCGCTTAACTTGATAGTACAACCGGCAGCTGAACGCTCGGCTGAGGCATCAGATAATTCAAATGCTTGCTCAACGGTGAGGCTTTCAATGCCTTCGCCTTCAATTTCCAGAATACGACCACTGAAGAAGTTCTTTTTGCCTTTCTTCTCAACAGTTAGCAAACCCTCTTTAATGCCGTAGTAAGGAATGGCATGCACGAGGTCACGCAATGTAATGCCGGGCTGCATTTTGCCTTTAAAGCGCACTAATACAGACTCGGGCATATCCAATGGCATAACGCCTGTGGCTGCTGCGAAAGCAACCAGACCAGAGCCACCTGGGAATGAAATACCCATGGGGAATCTTGTGTGTGAATCACCACCAGTACCTACAGTGTCCGGCAGCAACATGCGGTTGAGCCAGCTGTGAATAATGCCGTCACCGGGACGCAGAGAAACACCACCACGATTCATAATAAAGTCGGGCAGACTGTGCTGGGTGCTGATATCAACGGGCTTGGGGTAAGCCGCTGTATGACAAAAAGACTGCATGACCAGATCGGTTGAGAAACCCAGGCAAGCTAGATCTTTGAGCTCATCTCTAGTCATCGGGCCAGTGGTGTCCTGTGAGCC
This sequence comes from uncultured Pseudomonadales bacterium, assembly GCA_963968025.1. Lineage (GTDB taxonomy): Bacteria > Pseudomonadota > Gammaproteobacteria > Pseudomonadales > Porticoccaceae > HTCC2207. Next base: position 1,597 of record CAXAFJ010000119.1, read on the forward strand.
TACAGTAGTCATCTTTGGCTCGCAGTAGGTGCCGGGGCGGATGCCGTCGGTGCCACAGGCTTTGCCGACCATTTTCTGGGCCAGTGTAAAACCAGCGTCAGTAACTATGGGGGCAGTGGGGTGACGGAAGACATCTGATGGTGGCAGGCCCATGTGCTCGCGAGCACGCTGAGTAAGACCACGACCAATAATCAGGTTGATACGACCGTCGGCTTGCACTTCGTCAAGAATGACTTCTGATTTGTGCTCAAACTCGGAAACCACTTCGCCAGCTTCGTTGAGAATCTTGCCCTCGTAGGGGTAGATAGTGATCACATCGCCATTGGCAATGTTGTCTACTGGGGCTTCAAAGACTAAGGCGCCAGCATCTTCCATGGTGTTAAAGAAGATTGGAGCGACTTTGCTGCCGAAGCAGATGCCGCCAGAGCGCTTGTTGGGAACGCCGGGCATATCGTCGCCGAAGAACCAGAGTACGGAGTTTGTAGCTGACTTACGAGATGAGCCTGTTCCAACCACATCGCCGATAAAGGCCACTGGCAGTCCGCGGGCTTTTAATTCGTCGATCTGGGTCATGGGACCGGTCACACCATGCTCTTCTGGATGCATGCCATCGCGGGTCATTTTAAACATAGCGCGGGCGTGTAATGGAATATCTGGGCGCGACCAAGCATCCTGTGCCGGGCTGAGGTCATCGGTGTTGATTTCGCCAGTGGCTTTAAACACGGCTACTGTGATGCTTTCGGGGACTGCATCATTGGACGTAAACCATTCCGCATCGGCCCAAGACTGCATAACTGCTTTGGCGTGCAGGTTGCCGCCATCGGCGTTTTCAGCGACGTCGTGGAAGGCATCAAATACCAGAAGAGTGCTTTTTAATTCTTCAGCAGCTTGGCCGGCTAATTCGGCATCGTCAAGCAGGGCAACCAGTGTAGCGACGTTGTAGCCGCCGTGCATATTGCCTAGCAGGGTGACCGCAGCGCTGCGATCAATAATCGGTGAGGAGGCTTCGCCATTAACCAGCGCGCTTAAAAAGCTCGCTTTTACATAGGCCGCTTCGTCAACTCCAGGAGGTACGCGGTTGGCAATCAGGTCGAGCAGAAAGTCTTCTTCGCCGGCTGGTGGGTTCTTTAATAACTCAACTAGCCCTGCAGTCCATTCTGGATCCAGTGGCTTGGCGGGAATGTTTTCTAATGCTCGTTCTGCGACATGGGCGCGGTAGGCTTCTAGCACGGGGTGCTTCTCCTTTGGTCTTAAATTGGATGGTTTTTAGGGCCGTGGATGGCTCTTATTTCACGGAGCAATTGTACGCCAATCTGTAGTTTAGTTACAGAAATATGGTTTATAACCACTATTCCTTGGATTGTTATGCCGATTGTCATTTAAAAACGTTTTTTATCGTCAAACTATCCGGTAACCTGCTGGGAAATTTACCGCGACAGTCTCTATAAATAGTCTTTGTGAATAGTCTTTGTGAATAGTCTTTATGAATAGTCAAACAGCAGTCAAGCTTGGGCGTCGTCTCAGGCAGTTAGATACTATGCTTGAGCAGCAGTATTCGATCATTTGGGATTGCTGCTGTGATCATGGTTTGCTGGGCATGTCCCTGCTCCAGCGCAAGTTGGCTGACAAGGTTGTCTTTGTCGATATTCTCAGCCCACAGATGGCATTGTTGGAACAAGATTTACAGGGGCGCTTTTCGCCGGATGATTTTAACTGGCAGGTGATTTGCCAAGATGTAAAAGCTCTTGAGGTGCCTGAGGTTGAGTCTCAGCTGTTTATTATCGCCGGAGTGGGCGGCAACAAAACCATTCAGTTTATTGAGAGTCTCTGCGCAGCCATGTCAGGCTTGCCCTTTGATCTGCTGCTCTGTTCTGTGCACGGTAATTATGCGGTGCGCCAAGCGTTGATCGAACATGGCTTTGGTTTAAAGCAGGAGCAGATTATTCTCGAGAACAATCGCTTCTATGAGGCTATTTATGTGTCACAAAGTTCGACGCAACCGATTGTTGCCACAGGCGGTAATATGTGGGATCGGTTGGATCTAGATCATCAGCAATATTGGCAAAAGACTCTGGCTCACTACCGAAAGAAGGCCGCGGCAGACCCGGCTGCATTTGCTTCGATTGTAGCTGATTATGAAAGCTTGTTAATTACAGGCTAAGCTTTTACACATTGCTCCCCAAGAGTCGATAAATTATTCAACTGCACAGGTACTCCAGAAATGATCAAACTTTACGGTCTCGAAATCAGTAATTATCACGCTGCAGTCAAAGCTTTTTTGTTAGAGAAGGGTTTCCAATTTGAGGAGGTTGAAATAGCGCCGTCTTATAGCGAGCCCTATATTGAGTTGAGCCCTATGGGCAAGATGCCCTTTATTGAGGTGGATGAGGGTTATCTCAGCGAGACCAGTGCGATTTTGGGTTTTCTCGAGAACTGTGTTCCGGATCAGCCAATGACACCGGCTGATCCCTTTGCCAGTGCCAAGATGTCGGAGCTGCTCAAGGTGATTGAGCTCTATGTGGGCAATGAATCGGCGCGGCTTGTGGGTTATGCGTTTTTTGGTGCTGAGCTCAATCAGCCGGTTGCGGATCAGGTTAAACCCGTCATGGTAAAGGGCCTGGCGGCGGTACATCGTCTTGCCAGTTTTTCCCCTTATATGATGGGTAGTCAGATCACTATGGTGGATTTTTATGCCTATTACATTGTGATGAATGCCCGATTGATTGCCAGGAAAGTCTATGGCTGGGATATGTTGTCGGAGGTGGAGGGGCTGCGTGAATGGATGAAAATGATGTCGGAGCGGCCGATGATTAAGTTGGTTGATGATCAGCGTAATATTGCTATCGCCAAGATGATGGATAATTTGTAGGGTCTGAGGCAGTCGGCGGGAGATCCTTCGGCTTCGCTCAGGATGACAGGCTGGTTTGCCGCACCTTGTCACCCGGGCCGCCGCACCTTGTCATCCCGACCGCTGCACCCTGTCATCCCGACCGCAGTGGAGGGATCTCAATAACCACTTCGCTCGCTACTGTATAAACGCCACAGTAGTCTCGTCACCCACCAGATAATCATTGCCGTCCGGCACAACCAAGAACTTATAGGTTATCGCCGAGCTTCCCGTCGGCAAACTGAGACTTACAGAATCAATACTGAAACTGCTCTGCTGCGCTGCAACAGTAATTTCGCCATAGGCTGTAGTCACCCATTTTCCGGCACTATCAGAGCCTCTGATCTCATATAAAATATCCAGTGAAGCCGTAGTTGATCCACTGCGTGATACTCGAATATTACCGCTATTTTACATTGTGGCTGTGACTTCTATGCGCTCAGGGACCAGGCCTTTCGCCAGCTTAATGTCTACTGGGTTAATGCCGAGCATAAAGACATTGTCATTGTCATACATGCTAAAGCTGGCAATATAAAAGCTGCCCTTACTGTCCCAAGAATCATATCCAGTAATAAACGCCTCTGCCGCTGCGGTGTCGTCGAGATTGGTCATTTTAAGTAATTCATAGGAATCGCCTGAGGCAATATCATACTCATAAATTGCATTGGGTCTCGAACCATCGCTGAGGCCGATATAGATTTTTTCCTCATCGGCGGAGAGTTGGAAAATCCAGGTTTTCAGTGAGCTGGAAAAGTCTGGTCGGCCAAGAAATGTCCAGCTGGCGGCGGCATCGTTAAAGCGATAAATATTGCCCTGATCGTCACTGGTATAAAGATTCTTATGCTCGCGATCCCATTGGCCAACTTCCATAGAGTTTGGGCCCTGAAGCTCAAACTCTGGCAGTTCACCAAAACCGGTGGCCGGGTCGTAGTACCAAACATGATTAAAGACTGCTGGAGACTCACCCTTATTCCACTGGCCTCTTGAGGAACCGCCGGTGATATAGACGCGGCCGCGTGAGTCTACCCACATAAAGCGGTTGGTATAGAAATAACCGGTCCAAGCATCCGGGTTACCCAGCACAGTGGTGGTGCCTTCAGTTATGTCATAACGCACCAGTTTGTTTTCTGGGATCGACATGCCATAGAGCAGGTTGTTGACTGGATCTATTTGAATCGTGGCCAGCTGTAATGTCTCTGCGCCGACACCGTTGGTTTCTGTGGCGCTCAGATCATAGAATCGATTTTTGCTGATCTTGTAGCTGTACCAGTGAAAGCCTCGGGTATTTCTAAAGCCATTGTCCATATTGGAGTTGTCCAGTGTCGCGACATAGACTTGGCCATCGTGATGAATAGGGCGGGTATGAAATTTCTCTGCGGTTTCGCCATTTTCCCAATTGTCAGCGGCTTCAGATGCGGTGCGCGCATCGCCAATCCAGCGCACTGTATTGTCGGATTGATACAGGCGGTAGAGCATGGAGTTGGTCTGGTGATCATGGCCGGAGATATAGATTTCACCGCTGGGATCAGAACCCACCGCGAGCCAGCATTGATCGGGACGATCACCATCTGGGGAATTGGGCAGTTGCCAAATATTGACGCCGGCTATCTTGCCTGCACGAGCAGTGTCAGATTGGGTGGAGAGGGGGTCGGGCTGTTCTGTCACTGGTTCTTCTACCGGCTCTTCAACTGCTGGCTCTTCAATAACGGGCTCTTCA
>CAXAFJ010000120.1:0-6179 GCA_963968025.1 uncultured Pseudomonadales bacterium
GAATGCCGGCCTGTCACGCCGGAGGTCGCGGGTTCGAGTCCCGTCCGGTCCGCCACTAAAATGAAAAAGGCTGCCTCGCAAGAGGTGGCCTTTTTTATTGCCTGCGGGAAACTGCAGTGGTCATTCTTGACTTAGTCGGGAGGATCCATCCAGGCTGGAGTGATCTGGTGGAGATCCCTCCACTGCGGTCGGGATGACAGATTTTTTTGGTCGAGATGACAGAGTTTGATGGTCGGGGTGACAGAATTTTTTGGCCGGGATGACAGAGTTTGATGGTCGGGATGAGTTTTGTGGTCTGGATGACACTACATACCCTGTCATCCTGAGCGAAGCCGAAGGATCTCCAGCAGTCTGCTCCAAGCCCTACCTATTCACTCTAAACCTTATCAAAGGCCCTTTTTAAATGGCCAGCCTGTGATCTGGCCTACCTAATATCAACCAGTAGAAAGCTAAAATAACGACCCTCCTCCCAGCCAAATTCGCCCCCATGGAAAAGCAATACGCGGTTTATATTCTCGCCAGTCAAAACAACAATGTGCTTTACATAGGTTCGACTAGTAACTTAGAAACTCGGCTCGCGCAGCATAAGCAAACGTCAATCCCAGGTTTCACGGCCAAATACAATGTTAATAAGTTGGTCTACTTTGAAATAACTAATGACGTGTATGCAGCCGTGGCACGAGAACGGCAGCTGAAACGCTGGCGGCGTGATAAGAAAGAACGCTTGGTTGAGAGGATGAATCCAAACTGGAGTGACCTGATGGAGATCCCTCCACTATGGTCGGGATGACAGAGCTTGGTGGTCGAAATGACAGACTTTGCTGGTCGGGCCAATAAAACCTGTGATCCAGATGACATTCCCCACCCTGTCATCCTGAGCGAAGCCGAAGGATCTCCTGCCGTATTGCACCCAACTCCATCACCCTGAGCGACATCGAATCAACGCCAACCAACCGATTGAGACGCTCCAGACCCAAAATCCAAATTTGGTAGCTGACACGCCAATCAGTTAGTATCAGTGCCCAATCCGCAATCACAATAATAAAAAACAACGGACCCTTCCTATGCCAGTAAAATTCGACCACCAATTCAATGCCTCCGCAGACGCACTATGGGCCATCGTTGGCACCCCAGATCGAGTCGACTGGGTTCCTGGCGCTGCCAGCTGCACATTCGACGGCGAAGTGCGCTCCCTATCCCTTCCCGGCGCGGGCGATATTAAAGAAAGAATCCTAAGTCGTGACCCTGAGCAGCGAACCATGGAATATTCTTGCTTTGAAACTCCCGCCCCGCTGGAGTCTCACCACGCCAGCATGCAAGTCATAGCCAATAACGATGGCTGCCGCCTGATTTGGGAAACAGCTGTTACACCTGTAGCCTTTGAAACCTTTATTCGCAGTAGTATGGAAGGCTGTCTTGAGAGAATAAGAGAGATTCTGACTAAGCAGAACCGAAAGCCTTAGAGCTTAGTTACAGAGGCAGTGGAAAATACCCGCTTAAATACAACGGATAACTGTGCATTCCCGCATCAGTATTAATTTCCAAGTTACGAGTACTGAAACGCGTGCGATAGGCCGCACCATATTTTTGTGCAAACACATTTAAACTCTTAAGCTTTCCAGATTTGCCCGATTTCACTTTAATGGGCAACACTCGGCCATCTACTTCACGCATAAATTCGATTTCAGACGTATTGTTCATCCAGCTATACAGTGTTCTTGTATCCGTATACCTGAGCTCTTGAGCAACATAGTTTTCACAAAATGCGCCTTTGAATGTAGCGAATAAATCCGTTTCTTTATGCAACGCATTTGGTGACAGCTGCGCCAACGCACCGAGCAAACCCGTATCGAAAAAATATAGCTTAAAACGATTCTCTTGAGTAAATGCAGAGAAAGGCAATTCACCAGAGTTGGTGATGGGTACCTTCGTAACCAATCCTGCACCCTCTAGCCAATCCACAGCGCTTTGCAAATTAGAATAACGCCCACCGGAAAGCGCTTTTGAGGCGATAAACTTTTTATTCTCTTTTGCAAGCTGTGACGGGATGGAAGCGAACACGGCTAGAATACGGTCGGAGCGCACATTGTCAGCGTATTTGGAGAAGTCACGGACATAGGCGTCGAGCAAGTCTTGCTGAACTTCCCGCACTAATTTGAATGCAGTCAGGCGCTGGTCCCGGTGATGGCGGTAAACATCAACTACCTCTGGCATACCACCGACAATAAAGTATTCTTTTAATAGATCGAGAAGCTTGTTATGTATCGGCTCTGGAATGCTGCTCGCGGAGTTAAGGTCTAACAAGAAATCTAATAATTTCGTCTCCTTAATCGCACCTAAAAATTCAGTAAATGATAAGGGGTGCAGATCAAGAAAGTTTACTTTGCCCACGGGAAACGATGCCTCTGTGTGAACAACACCAAGTAAGGAACCGGCGCAACAAAGGGCAAGCTCAGGCATTTTTTCATAGAAGTACTTAACACTGGTTGAGGCCCGGGGACAATCCTGCACCTCGTCAAAAATAAGTAAATCGGTCTCAGGGTTAATATTCGTATCAAGAATAATTTCTAAAGATTGAACAATGGCTTGCGGCGAAAGAGAGCCTTCGAACAGGCTTGCCAGGTCAGAGTTTTCTCGAAAATTCAAATGGTGGCAGGCCTCAAAATGCGCCTCACCAAAGGCCGCTAGGGCGTGTGACTTTCCCGTTTGGCGAGCACCTCGGAGTACCAAGGGTTTGCGCCCACTAGATTGCTGCCAGGCTAGTAGCTTTTGGTTGATTGTACGTTGGATTGGGGTATTCATAGGGGTAGCTTATTCGTAAAGCCTTAGTAGTTGCAGCAATTTTCCTATGATTAAATGTAATTATTGGCTGTTAATGATAGAAATATCTTTATCTCAGATCACAAAAGACCCTCCAAAAGCACTTTAACCCTATGGCTTAAAAATGTTTATGCAGAATTTTCTCTGTCGTCTAAGACGCCAAACTGCGCTCGCGCAATTTACCAATCTCATCGCGCACCTGAGCCGCTTCTTCAAACTCCAGATTACGCGCATGCTGATACATTTTCTCATCCAGCCGCTTAAGCTCTTTGGCTATATCGCGAATCGCCACCGGCGCCTCATCAATATCATAGCGCCCAAGGCCCTCAGCAACCTTCTTGCCGCGCTTAGTCTTACCCTGCCCGGCATAAGCCCCTTCCATAATATCGGCCACCGACTTGGTGATACCGACAGGCGTTAGCCCATGCAATGCATTGTGCTCAATCTGCTTGGCGCGACGACGCTTAGTTTCATCAATGGCACGCCCCATAGAACCGGTAATCTTATCGGCATAGAGTATCGCCTTGCCGCGCACATGACGGGCAGAGCGACCAATGGTCTGAATCAATGAGGTATCAGAACGCAGAAAGCCTTCTTTGTCGGCATCAAAGATCGCCACCAAGGAAACCTCCGGCATATCCAAACCCTCTCGCAGCAGGTTAATACCCACCAGCACATCGAACTCCCCAAGACGCAGGTCGCGGATAATTTCTACCCGCTCAACGGTGTCAATATCCGAGTGCAAATAGCGCACCCGAACACCGTGCTCGGCAAGATAATCAGTGAGATCTTCAGCCATGCGCTTAGTCAGCACGGTGATCAAAATACGCTCATTGGCGGCGGCGCAGCGATGAATCTCGGAGAGTACATCATCCACCTGGTTGAGCGCCGGACGCACTTCAATCTCAGGATCCAGTAATCCGGTGGGTCGCACCACCTGCTCAACAATCTGCCCTTCGTTAGCAGCCTCATAGCGACTCGGTGTCGCCGAGACAAAAATCATCTGTGGCGCCAAGCCTTCCCACTCATCAAAGCGCAGGGGGCGATTATCGAGGGCTGAGGGCAGTCTAAAGCCGTATTCAACCAAGGTTTCCTTGCGTGAGCGATCGCCTTTATACATGCCGCCTATCTGCGGCACAGTGACATGGGATTCGTCGATAATCAGCAATGCATCGTCGGGCAGGTAGTCAAACAGCGTCGGTGGCGGATCGCCTGGCGGTCGGCCGGAAAGATAGCGCGAGTAGTTCTCGATACCATTGCAGTAGCCCAACTCACGCATCATTTCACTGTCGTAACGCACCCGCTCGCCGAGGCGCTGGGCTTCAACCAGCTTATCCACAGAGCGCAATTGGGTGAGGCGTTCATCCAACTCAAGAATAATCTTATCGGCAGCTTCAACTACTGTGTGGCGAGGAGTTACATAGTGAGACTTGGGGTAGACGGTATAGCGCGGCACTTTGCGCAACACTTCGCCGGTCAGGGGATCAAACAGGGTAAGGTTTTCCACCTCGTCATCGAACAGCTCAATGCGCAGTGCTTCATAGTCCGAGTCTGCCGGGTAGACATCAATAACATCACCGCGCACGCGGTAAGAGGAGCGATCGAAGTCGATATCATTGCGTTTGTATTGCAGCTCGGCGAGACGTCGAAGAATGTCCCGCTGATCAATTTTTTCACCGCGGGAAAGATGCAGCAGCATCTTCATATAGGCTTTGGGGTCGCCAAGACCATAGATAGCGGACACCGTGGCCACAACGATTACATCGCGGCGTTCCATCAGCGCTTTGGTGGCTGACAGTCGCATCTGCTCAATATGGGAATTTACCGCCGCGTCTTTTTCAATAAAGGTGTCAGATGAAGGCACATAGGCTTCGGGCTGATAATAGTCGTAGTAAGAGACAAAGTATTCCACCGCATTATTCGGGAAGAAACTCTTAAACTCGCCGTAGAGCTGCGCCGCCAGTGTCTTGTTGTGGGCCATCACAATCGTCGGGCGCTGCACGGCTTCCATGACTTTGGCGACGGTAAAGGTTTTGCCGGAACCGGTTACACCCAATAAGGTCTGGGCGGAGAGGCCATTTTCTAGACCCTGAACCAGTTTTTTAATCGCCTCAGGCTGATCTCCCGCGGGAGAGTAGTCACTGACCACCGTCAACGGCGGCATGGGTAGAATATCGGCCACGCTTACTCCGCGCTCAGGGCGCAGGGTGCCCTGCCGCTGCTCTGGGTTTGAGTACAGATATCGGCAAAGTACTCGCGGTTTTTACTCTGTAGGTCAGTAATCAATGTCTCTATGCCCTGCTCTTCAATGGTCTCGCGGAATTTATGTTTTTTCACCGACACATAGGTGATGCCCTTAAAACGAACATCCACCGCCTGCCATTTACCTTTCTCGCGGTCGGTTTGTTTAATCAATACGTCTAAAACAATATCTGGTATCAGTGTCGACTCCATCTGCACCTGAACCCAGCCCATACTGGCTTTTGGGTTGATCACTACATCGACCACCCGGAACTGCTGTCCAGAGTAATTTTCCAGGCCCTCAAAGGCATAGCGCATCAGAGTGTCCCTTACCGCCTCTACCAAAGCGCCCTGCTGTGGCCCTGCTAGCGCCTCAAAATGCCGCCGCCCCACCAGGGCTCTCGCAGTAGACGACGCATCCCAGAGCGGCCGCAAGCTGCGATCGATAAACGCTTGATAGGCCATCGGATCACTGAGGTAGCGCTGCTTACTGGCCGACAGCTGCTCACTGACCTCGGCAAACAGCGGCGTAAACTGCTGTACGACCTTTGCCTTGGGGGTCTCCGCCGGCGCATGCTGTTCGGCCAAACCGATACTGGCAACCAACGATAAGACGACCACTAGCAGATAGTTATTCAACAAATTAGCATGATTCAAACGACGTTCCCTCCATAAAGCGCCGACCCTAGGGCCACAATGGGCCAGATTATACAGGCTATAAAGCGTCAAACGAGTTGTGAGGGTGAAAAACTTGGCCTCAAGAGTGGCATTTTCAGCAGCGCCCAAATAGCGCTCATGCTTTGGCCAGATTGATCTGCAACCAGACTTTGCAGACAAGCGACAAATCGCCCTAATTAAGTACTCAGAAATTGTTGACTCTAGCCTTTATGCCACCTAAAATGCGCGCCTTGTCGTTAGTTAGACATGATTCCGCCTTAGCTCAGTTGGTAGAGCAAATGACTGTTAATCATTGGGTCCTTGGTTCGAATCCAAGAGGTGGAGCCAAATTTAAGAAGGGTTGCAGAGATGCAGCCCTTTTTTTTCGCCCATTTTTTGACTCTCGGTCCTTTCGCCGTCCTTTCGCCGTCCTATTGCCCCATCAATCATTCTGAAATCCC
>CAXAFJ010000121.1:0-6141 GCA_963968025.1 uncultured Pseudomonadales bacterium
AGAAGCTTCCTGTCTAGAAGCGTTCTATCTAAAATCGTTCTATCCAAAAGCGTTCTATCCAAAAGCGTCCTATCTAAAAGTGGTCTCTAAGCAAAAGCGTATTCGTTGCACATCTCTCAACGCCGTTTCAATACCATATAGTTACCCACTGCTACCAAGGCAAAACCCCCAGCAGCCAGCAGAGTCCACTGATAGTCTTCGAAGATTGTCGACAGGATGATCGCGACAAAAGGGATAACCAGCGAGGTATAGCCAGCGCGATTGGGCCCTATATTGATCAGCAACTTGAGGTAGGCGCCAAAGGCCAAGATAGTGCCAAACACTGAGAGATAGAGCAGCGACAGGGTGTATTCCAGAGTCGATTCATAGGTGAACTCAGCACCAGTCACCAGAGCGATCAGGGTTAGGATCAGCGCGCCATAGAGTATCGACCAGGCGTTGATCGCCCATATAGAGATACCCGTATTGCCATTTCGCGTGGCTACGATATTGCCCAGAGAGGCAAACATTACTGCAATAAAGGCCAGTCCAAAGCCCAGCATTGGATTGTTGGAATCGGCGTTTTTGGTTGAGTCTGTATGCACCTCGGTGGCCGAGAGCAGGGTCATCTCAGGATAGAACAGCATGCAGATACCTACCAGACCTACCAGGCCGCCAACAATGGTTTGTAATGTCACCGGGTATTTTAGAAAGAGTCGGCCATTGATAATATTGAAAAATACCAACAGCGAAAAAATCACCGCAACCAATCCGCTCGGCAGATAGACCTCAGACCAATAGATCGTCCAGTAATTTAGGCCAAACAGAAAGCCGCCCTGAGCCACCATAAAGCGGTGATCGCGCAGGCTCATCGCCAGGGGGATCTTTGTCAGCCAGCAGCCGATAAATAACAGACCCGATGCCAGTGCCATACGATAGATCACCGACACCAAGGGGTCCACCACGCCGAGCTGGTAGGTGATGGCCAGCCAAGTCGAACCCCAGATCAGAACGGCGGCTAAATAGAGACCGCTGTTAAGGGCGTTCACAGTTGGCCCGTTGGCACAGTTTTCAAGGCAGCAACTTGGTTAAAATAGTCTCATAGATTTCAGTGAGGCAGTTGAGATCATCAATGTTGGTGTTCTCGTCAATCTTATGAATACTTTCATTTACTGGGCCGAGCTCAATCACCTGAACGCCTAATGGGGCGATAAAACGTCCATCAGAGGTGCCGCCGGCAGTGGATAGCTCGGTTTCAAGGCCTGTGACTTCGGCAATACTCTCGACAGTGGCACTGACCAACTCGCCACTGGAGGTCAAAAACGGATGGCCGCTGAGATGCCAGTTGGCCGAATACTTGAGCCCATGTTGGTCGAGAATACTCTCTGTACGCTGAGTAATTTGCTGCTCGGTTAACTCGGTAGAAAAGCGGAAATTAAAGATTACCTGCATTTCGCCCGGGATCACATTGGTGGCACCAGTACCGGCCTGGATATTGGAAATCTGAAAACTGGTGGCGGGAAAGAACTCATTGCCATTGTCCCAGACTTCAGTGGCCAGTGCCGCCAGAGCCGGGGCGGCTCGGTGTACCGGATTGTCTGCCAAGTGAGGGTAGGCCACATGGCCCTGTTGGCCTTTAACCGTAAGGGTGCAGCCCAGGGAACCGCGGCGACCATTTTTAACCACATCACCACATTTTACGCTACTGGATGGCTCGCCAATAAGGCACCACTCCGGAAGCTCATTGCGCTGCTGTAGCAGTTGAATCACTTTAATGGTGCCATCGATGGCAATGCCTTCCTCATCGCTGGTGATCAGAAAGGCGATGCGGCCACTGTGTTTTGGGTTGATTGCAACAAAGCGCTCGCAGGCCACAACCATGGCAGCCAGAGATCCTTTCATATCCGCTGCACCGCGGCCGACTATATGACCCTCGACTATGGATGCATCAAATGGCGCCTGTTGCCAGTTCTGTTCGGGGCCAGTGGGCACTACATCGGTATGTCCTGCAAAACACAGGGTGGGGCCGCTGTCCCCATGCACTGCCCAGAAATTATCCACATCGCCAAAACGTAGGCGCTCGATTTTAAAGCCCACGGCACTGAGTCGCTCAATCATCACCTCCTGACAGCCGCAGTCATCTGGTGTCACCGAGCGACGACGAATTAACTCCTGAGTAAGCAGTACGGTTTCTGTTTGGTGGGAAGCCGGTATTTGAGAGCCTGGCAGTTCAGAAGTGGTGGATTGAGACATAAGAAGAACCTTTTAATTAGGCGCTCATTGTAAAGGGCAAATGCACGCTTCGCTATATCTGCAGAGCTGAATTCCGGTTACCATCGCGCTATTCATTATGTATCACCCATTCGATGACTCTGCGAGACCAGCTTGAGCAAAAACACAGTTGATAGAAATTTCGATGATCTGAGCGAGAAGTTTGCGCGCAAAGTTTATGGCGGTCTAAAGGGCGATATTCGCCTTGCGGTTATCTGGCGCGATCTGCTTTCGGTTCTGCCGCAGTTAGAGGCTCAGACGCCATTGCGGGTTCTCGATATTGGCGGCGGGTTGGGGCAGTTGACTGTGGCGCTGGCCAAGCTGGGTCATCAGGTAGTCTATAATGATCTCTCTCAACAGATGCTTGAGGCGGCGCAGAAACTGGCCCAGGAAGCAGGGGTGCTGGATAAAATTATCTGGCACCAGCAACCCTACCAAACACTAAAAAATGAAGGTCTAGGTCAATTTGATCTGGTGATGAGCCACGCATTGATCGAATGGTTGGCAGAGCCAGAATTGCTGGTTGCAAATCTGCAGGGATTTTTGACACCCCAGGGGCGCTTGTCTCTAACCTTTTATAACCAGAATGCCCTGGTCTATCGCAATTTAATTCGCGGTAACTTTAATGTCTTGCAGGGAGAGTTTTCCGCACACCCTAAAAGCCTCACGCCTGGCGAACCACTGCAACCGGATGCTGTGCAGCAGTGGGTTGAGGAGGCTGGGCTGGCGACGGATTACAGCGCCGGTATTAGAGTCTTTCACGACTATGTGACCACTCAGCGCGGTGGTCATGAAGATGCCAGTGCCGTTATAGATATGGAGTTGCGCCACTCAGTAAAGGAACCGTTTAAATGGTTGGGGCGCTATATTCACTTTATCTGTTCAGTGGTGCGATAAGTCGACAGTAAAAAGCTCGGGCATTAAAAAAAGCTCCCACCTAATTGTTAGGAGAGAGCCTTCGGAGCGGAGTTAAGAGCTGAGTAAAGGGCTGAGTAGTGGCCAATCTAAGCGCTAGCAGCCTGCTTGCGTGTCACTATCCCAAATAACCCTAGGGCCATTGAGCCAAACAAAAACAGGGCACTGGGTATCGGTGTTGCAATCGGTGGCAGCACGGCAAAGAACTCTCTTGTGACACCAGGGTCATTGGAGGTGTAGACCTGCATGGTGGTCGACCAGTCAAACTTTTTATTGGCATCGGCTCGCTTTTTTAGAGCCTTTACCAATTTCTTTTCGCGGCGATCTTTAAGGTCGGGCGCACCATCCATTATGTCCCAGATAACATAGTTTACCAGAGCGTTGTATTTTGCCGCGGTGGAGCTGAGGCTCTCGGAAATATCTAATAGGCTAAACAGATATCCTGCTTTGGCATACTTTTCCTTGCCTTTACGACCACCGTTGTATTTTCCCGCGCCAGCCTGAACAGCGGCATAATTGTTCACTGTGGCTTCCCAGGTGCCTGCCATGCTGCTATTGGAGGTATTCACCGCTAGGCTATTGGTACCGTCGACAGTTATTGCATTGAGCCCGGCGTTGACCGAGCCATTTTTCTTAGTTTTAAGCGAGGTTGAGGTACCAGCACCCTGATAGCTAATATCGACTGGTGCGGCGATGGCTGCAGCGCTAATCAGCAGGAGAGCAGCGCTAGTGATAGATAGAGTTATGTTTTTTAAGTTGATGCCCATTCCGTTAAAGCTCCCTGTCAGCCTCATGCCAACACTTATTGATTACGATTGACGCGATTTTATGCTCTGGCCTAAATACCGCAACCGCTTGGCGTGAATTGTGCGAACTGGTTAACACTAATAGTTGAACCAGAAGCAGTTAGTGCCGCGATATGGCTCTCAGAGCCAGTTTTTCAGCTGTCACTGATTAGCGAGTGGTGCATTTACTCAGGCTGTCACGGAGATCTAAGCTGTGTGGACCTAAGCTGGGTAGACTTAAGCTGGGTAGACTTAAGCTGGGTAGACCAGAGCTCAGCATAGCGGCCCTCTAGCGCCAGCAATTGCTCATGGGTTCCCTGCTCGACGATAGAGCCCTGGTCAAGCACCACTATTCTTTCCGCATCAACAATGGTCGACAGGCGATGAGCAATAACCAGACTGGTATGCCCCTCGGCGATCTCTCGCAGCGCCGCCAATATGGAGCGTTCCGATTTACTGTCCAGTGATGAGGTAGCCTCATCAAATAACAAAATCGGCGGTCGCTTAAGAATCGTTCTGGCGATGGCCACACGCTGCTTTTCACCACCGGATAGCTTCAGACCCCGTTCCCCCACCATGGTATCCACGCCATCAGGTAGCTGTTTAATAAAGGCTTCCAGATGAGCCATGCGGATCGCATTGTGAACCTCTTCGTCGCTGGCCTCAGGCTTGCCATAGCGAATATTGTCAAAGATGCTGCTATTAAATAGAACCGTATCCTGAGGCACTATTCCTATAGCCCCACGCAGAGATTCCTGAGAAACGTTGCGAATATCCTGCCCATCAATGGTAATGCTGCCCTGGGTTGGATCGTAAAAGCGAAATAATAGCTTTACCAGAGTCGACTTACCGGCGCCGCTGGCACCTACTATCGCGACTTTTTCGCCGGGCTTTATATCAAAACTGATGTTGTTCAGAATCTGCCGATCCGGCTGGTAGTCGAAGGAGACCTGCTCAAAGCGAATATGCCCCTGACGGACATTGAGCTGCGGCGCTGCTGGAGCATCTTTGACCTTGCTGCTGAGTTCCATCAGGTCAAACATGTTCTCGATATTGGCCATGGATCCTTTAATTTCCCGGTAGACAAAACCGAGGAAATTAAGCGGCATAAACAGCTGCATCATAAAGGCATTGATCAACACAAAGTCACCGATGGTCATGGTGCCCTCGGCAACTCGCTGGGCAGCCAGCCACATCATCGCGGTCATAGCGACGGTGATAATCAGCGCTTGGCCGGCATTTAGAGAGAGTAGTGACAAGCGGTTTTTACGTCTTGCTGACTCCCAGTCCTCTAGAGCATGGTCATAGAGCCGCGCCTCATACTTCTCATTGGTAAAGTATTTAACCGTTTCATAATTCAGCAGACTGTCTATGGATCTGGTATTAGCCGCCGAGTCAGCTTTATTGGCTTCGCGGACAAACTGCGTACGCCAGTCAGTGGTGACCAGTGAAAAGAGGATATACAGAACCACTGAAGCCATGGTGATCGCGGCGAACTCGATACCGTAGTTATAAAACAGCAGACCAATAACCAGAGCGATTTCAATTAATGTCGGGGCAATATTAAACACAAAGAAACGCATCAAAAAGCTGATGCCACTGGTACCGCGATCTATATCTCGAGCTAATCCACCGGTGCGGCGATTGAGGTGAAAGTCCAGATCAAGGCTGTGCACATGCACAAAGACCTGCAGACCCACACGGCGCATGGCGCGCTCGGTGACCCGACCAAAAACCGTGTCTCGAATCTCGCCGAGAATAATCATCGAAAAGCGCGCAAATCCGTAGGCTAAAACCAGTCCTATAGGCACTATTAACGGATTAGGAAGGCCTGAAGCCTTATCAATACTCCCGGAAGGGCTCAGTGTATCCACTATATCTTTAAGCAGAAAAGGACCGTAGACACTGGCGCCTTTAGAGAGCACTAGACAAACAATGGCTATACCAATACGAAGTTTATATTCCAGCAGGTAGGGCCAGATAATCTGAAATAGTTTCCAGTTAATTTTTTTTCCGGGATCGAAATCTTGCCTGTAACGCATAGGGTGCTCAGTATTTTGGGCTTAGCTTATAAGTTATGGGGCTATAAACTATGGGGCTATAAACTATGGGGCTATAAGTTAGACAGCTCTTATACTATCGAGAGCATGATTGAATCTCTAATAGAATCTCTAATAGAATCTCTAATAGA
>CAXAFJ010000122.1:0-5917 GCA_963968025.1 uncultured Pseudomonadales bacterium
GACCCCGGGCACCATATATCAAGGACTGTAGTCATACAGTCCTTTTTTATCGCCTGTCAAAAAACAATATTGTAGACTTGTGTATCAATAACTACAGGCTTCGTATATGTGCCGCCCCCACCTCTACAAGTCTGCACTGCTGATTGTGCTGGCCAGCACAGCGGGTTGCTCTAACCCAACCTCATCCCCAGATTCATCGTCAGATACTAATCAGTCGGTGATTGCTATTTCACGTGCAGAGTACAGCGAGAAACTGCAGGGCTTTTGGCTGGGGCAAAATATCGCCAACTGGACTGGTCTGATCACCGAAATGGATAAGGTAGGCACGCTGGAGACCATGCCGTTTTACACCGATGACGATTGGGGCAAGCCTGACTTAAAAGCTATGTGGGGCGAATATGTCCCCCATGCTAGCCACATTGATTTTTACTTTGAGGAACAGGGCCAACCCTGGGGTTCAGATGACGACACTGATATCGAATATATGTATTCCTTTCTCCATGATCAGCACCGAGTTAGCAAGCTCAGTGCGGAGCAAATACGCCGCGGTTGGCTAAAGCATATTTACTCCGAGACCGATGCACCGCTGTTTCAAAAATTCCCTGATTCGACGCCGCAAATAGAAAACTTTTTGTGGGTCTCAAATGAGCGAGCGCGGATCTTGATGGAGCAGGGCATGACCCCGCCAGAGACCAGCGATCCGCTGAACAATTCAAAGTCATTGATGATCGATGCCCAGTTGACCACGGAAATATTTGGTCTGTTAGCACCGGCCAGAGCGGATGTTGCTGTGGATATAGCACTGTTGCCGATTCGCACTACGGCTGTGTTTGACGCCCAGTGGATCTCGCAGTTTTATGTGGCTATGCATGCATTAGCCTCCAGGGTGGATGCTTCACTGAGTTTAAAGCAGCAGACGCAATGGTTAGCTGAGCAGGCCAGAGCCCAGCTCCCTGAGGATTCTAGCGCTGGAAAAATGTATGTTTTCGTTAAAAACCAGTACCTAAATAATCCCAACAAAGAGGACTGGGAAAGTACCAGAGACGCGGTGTATCAACGCTATCAGCTGAGTAAAACGGATGGCTATACCTATGATCAACCCTTTGATGCGGGAATCAATTTTGCCGCCAGTTTGGTGAGTCTGTTTTATGGGGAAGGGGATATCATACGTACGCTTCAGATTGGTACCTTGGCGGGCTGGGATTCCGATAATCCTACTGCCACCTGGGGAGGTTTGCTCGGCTTTATGCTGGGCAAGCAGGGAGTAGAGAAAGCCTTTAATAAAGCCAATCTTTCTAACACCTATTCCATTCATCGAACACGAAGGCATTTCCCCGATCAGACTCCGGATCAATTGGGAGAGGATGACTTTGCCACTATGGCCGCTCGGGATTTGCGCACCATCGACAGGGTGGTGGTGGAGTTGATGCAGGGATCAATTAATACTGATACCGATCAATGGATAATTCCTATTGTCTAGAAAAATTCAAATGCTTAAGTCCATAAGGTTGTAGTTTTTAAGCGACGCCTTAACGTCCTCATTCCACACCGGCTTTTCAGCGTCCTTGGCTATTGGTGAATAGTCATAGGGCACTTCGTCGGGGAATCTCTGTTTGCGTGCCGCAATGGCTATACCAATTAATCTGGAGCGATGTTTGATAAACGCTTGGTCAAAGGTTGCGGCTTCTGCGTGAAGGCCAGCGCCCCGCACATTTAATACTGATGCTAGCTGATGGAAGCCAAAGTTGACCGTTACTCTGTCTTCTAGACCGGTATTGGCGAAGGAGCCGTGGAGTATTTGGCGGCTATTGATAACCACATCACCGGGGTTGCAAATAATCGGTACGGCTTCTGGCAGACGCTCGGTGCCGGCCTCAGAAACCAGTTCGACAATATTCACTCTGCTATTTTTGTGGCTCCCGGGGACAACCCAGACGCCGTTTACTGCGGTGCTGCCATAGACCTGGCCCATAAAGTTAAAGCCATGAATATTCTCGTCAAACACCGGGCTGTCCCAGTGGGTATCGCCATCCTGGTGCCAGGACACGGCAGCGCCAAGTCCTGCATCCTTGATAAATAAACCTTCATGAAAGGGCACAAAATCCGTGCCATTAACCGCTTCGGCCATCTTTAAAAGCCCTGGATGTGCGTATGTCCGCAAACAGGCATCTGAATATTGTAATGAGCCACCCAGGTACAGCGGCGTCGCCTGTGGAGCACCTTCGCCTGGCTTTGGCTCAAATAGTTTAACCTGATGACGGCCATTAAGCATCGCTGTGCCGCCCAGTGGATCTGAGAGTGGCTTTGCCCATTGCAATGCAAAGCCTTCTCTATCAGAACCCAGTGCTGGTCTTCCTTTAGCATCTAGAGTTGCGCCCATCTCGGTGGGGAAATTTTCGCGCATTTGCTTTAAGTCGCTTTTTAAATCATTGAGTTCCTTTTCACCCAGAGCAGCTTCAAAAATATAGAAACCATAGGTTGAATAGGCGGTGAGGATATCAGGGTGAATATCGCCGTTCTTATCAAAGCGAATCGGGCCGCGGTTTGGCAGGGCTAGGGCTTTCTCTTGACCCTGAATAAGATATTGCTTCATTTGATCGGCTTCGTCACCGTAGTAGGCGGCGCAAGCTTCGATAGATTGAGTAATGTCTTTGAACATGGGGGTACCGCCTGGGAGATGTTATTTTTATTATTATTTCCATGAGTATATTTCATGGGGGCTATAACGCCAACCCTCAGGGTAGGGCTCTGAGGGAAATGCTCCGCGTTCTCTTAGGGTGCCTTTTCTGTCATGATGATCGGATGGTTTAGCTGCAGAGTTAAATGCTAATTAGATATTCAATAACAATGATTCCGGCGGCATTTACGTCCAGCTGGAACAACCTTTAAGTATTTAGGTGCTTAAAAATCAGGGGGATTGGTATGGTCGAAGTTCTTTCGGCAGCGATTGCAGTGACTCTTATAACTTCAGTCTTTATTTGCCTAAAGTGGCGTAATGTCCGCTGTATGGGTCAAACACCACTGTCTCTGGTGGCCTTTTCCGCGATCTTATTTACCTCCGGCCTGGATGTTGGGCTGATCATGTTTCCACTGGTCGAGTTCCCCGTCTACGCTGCAGAGGAAGCCTATAGCTTCACCAATCCACTGGCCATTGAGTTTGGGTTTTGGGGTTTCCTGGTCTGGGCTTTCTATTTTTTGACGACCTTTTATTTTTGTATTGTCGAACCCAAGGTAGGGCTGTTTCAACTCAGGCCTATTCGCTGGATTAACAATCTGGTTATCATTGCTACCTGCGCCTTTACCGCCTTTCTGTTTCTCAGTTATGCGCCCAACTATATCGCTGGCATAACGCCAGTACAGAAGTACAGTTTGGTCGGGTGTATTATCCTGATGGCGGTCTGGTCCAGCACAGAGATTCGTTATCTCAAGATACTCAGTATCGCCTCCAGTGGGTTATTTTTGCTGCTCAATGTCGCGATGCTCCTGGCCTCTGGCGCCTCTATCAATGAGTATCTTGGCACTTTGGGGAATATAGCCGGCTACTTTGAAAATATTCATCGCTTTGTTAGCCCCATCAGTGACTATCATGGCTGGTATCTATTCTGGTGGTTTGCCTGGAGCATTATGATTGGTCAGTTTGTCGCCCGATTTGTCGGTGGACTTAAAGTGTGGCAGCTGATGCTGGCACTGCTGGTTATTCCCTCGATTGCCATCGCTCTGTGGTTTGCCACGCTCTACTACTATTTTGCCAATGATATTCCAGTGAGCTGGGTACTAAATGCCGCAATGGTTATGGTCGGCGTACTCTTTGTGATTAACTCCCTAGACTCGCTGATTAGGTTATATACGGATAATGTAGCGCTGGGAGTGGAGCAGGTCGGTCGCGGACAATACGTTCTTGGCAATTGGTTATTGATCGTTTCACTGGTGCTGCTGTATCAGTTTACGCCCTTTGAAATTGAGTGGGTGGGGCTGACGGTTATCGGTTTGTATCTGGTCATCTATATACTGTTATTTAAGCGTCGTAGAGCGTTGGCCGAGAGCTTTTCTGTCGAACAAAATGTTATTTAAGTCAGTTTTAAGAGAATGAACATAATGCAAAAGACTGTTGATTATATTGTTGTAGGTGCTGGCTCTGCTGGCGCGATTGTCGCGTCACGGCTCAGTGAAGACCCCAACTGTGAAGTGCTACTGGTGGAATATGGCGGCGGCGATGGCAGTGTCTTCGTGCGCATGCCCTCGGCGCTGGGTATTCCCATGAACAGCAAAAAATATAACTGGGGCTTTGAGACCGCTCCTGAACCCTTTCTAGACAATCGCCGAATGAACTGTCCGCGAGGCAAAGTGCTCGGTGGCACCTCGTCGATTAATGGCATGGTCTATGTGCGCGGTAACGCTGCAGATTTTGATCAGTGGGAAGAGCAGGGCGCCAGCGGCTGGAACTATCAAAACTGCCTGCCATACTTTAAAAAATTCGAGAACCATCAATGCCGCGATACCGATTACACTGGCAATGAAGGCCCAGTGGCAATCAGTGATGGCAATAATATGCGCAACCCACTGTATCGCGCTTTTATCGATGCAGGTGTCGAAGCGGGCTATGGGGAGACCGAAGACTACAACGGTTTTCGTCAGGAAGGTTTCGGGCAAAAATTTATGAATGTGGATCGCGGTATCCGTGCCTCAACTGGTTACTCCTATTTAAAAGCCGCTAAAAAGCGTCCTAATTTAACTATTCTCAAGCGCGCCCTAGTGACACGTATTGTCTTTGAGGGCAAAACCGCCACTGGCATTGAATGCAAAGTAGGCGGTAAAACCAGTGTATACAGCGCCAATAAGGAAGTAATTCTCAGCGCCGGCGCCATTGGTTCACCGCAGCTGCTCCAGGTTTCTGGAATAGGTCCGCGCCAAACTCTCGAGGCTGCGGGCATCGACCTGCTGCATGAGTTGCCCGGTGTGGGTGAAAACCTTCAGGACCATTTGGAGTTTAATTTTCAATACCGCTGCAAGCAGCCGATCAGTCTTAACTCAGAGTTGGGACTGTTTAAAAAGGGCTTAATCGGCGCCCGTTGGTTGCTGTTTAAAACTGGTCTAGGGCGCACCAACCACTTTGAGGCCTGTGCCTTTATTCGCTCTAAGGCGGGTGTTAAATCTCCGGATATCCAGTATCACTTTTTGCCTGGCGCGATCACCTATGACGGTTCGGTTGCGGTTAAAGGCCATGGCTTTCAAGTGCATGTGGGCCACAACAAGCCCACCAGTCGCGGTCATGTGCGGGCGCAGTCTGGGGATCTCAGTCAGCACCCGGAGATACTGTTTAACTACTTAGAAACCGAAACCGATCGCGAGGGCTTTCGCGACTGTGTTCATCTCACTCGCGAGGTGATGAGCCAGCCAGCCATGGACGCGTTTCGTGGTGAGGTGATTCAACCGACGCAGCAGGTGCAGAGCAACGAGCAAATCGATGCCTTTGTTAGAGCCTCCGTGGACAGTGCCTATCATCCCTGCGGCACCTGCAAGATAGGTGTTGATGAGATGGCGGTGGTGGACTCAGAGCTGCGTGTGCGCGGTATTCAAAACCTACGTGTTATCGATGCCTCAGTGTTCCCGACGATTCCTAATGGCAATCTCAATGCACCAACCATGATGTTGGCCGAGCGCGGCGCGGATATGCTAAAGGGTGTAGCGCTGCTGCCTTCTTTAGAGGTGCCGGTGTATCTGGATCAAAGTTGGCAAGAGCGGCAGCGAGAGGGTATTGCTTGCAGCTGAGGGCAGCGTTGAGGTTGTAGGCTAATGCTCTTAATGTGTTTCTGACAGGTACTTTTTTTAAAACCCAAAAAACCCCCCAAACAGACTGTTTGGGGGGTTTTTAGTTTTGGCTCTTTAACTAAAAGCTTTTTAACTAAAAGCTGTCTAA
>CAXAFJ010000123.1:0-5892 GCA_963968025.1 uncultured Pseudomonadales bacterium
CGTCCCATATGAGGAAATATGTTTCACGCAGTTAAAAGCCGCTGGCACAGCCCCAGCGGTTACAAAGAGGTTCTTGTCTTAGCGATTCCGCTCGTTATCACCACAAGCGCAGGTAGCCTTCAAAGCTTTATTGACCGGATGTTTCTCTCTTGGTTTGATCCCAATGCCCTGGCTGCAACAGTGCCAGCGACGCTGGTGACTATGACCCTGACGGCGGTGTTTCTCGGTTTGGCGGGTTATGTAGGAGTGTTTGTTACCCAGTATTATGGCGCCCGAGAAGATGCTCGGATCGGCCCTATGGTGTGGCAGGGGTTTTACACCACAGGCCTATCTCTACTGGTGGTTGTGCCCGTATATATCTACATCATCCCGCTATTCAAGCTGATTGGTCATGACCCTATATTGCAGGTTATGGAAGCGGATTATGCTCGAATCTTAACCCTGACTATTCCCATCGCGATTATTTCCGCCTCACTGTCAGGGTTTTTCTCAGGTATTGGCCGCACCTCAGTGGTGATGTGGAGCAATCTGCTGATTACTCTGGTGAACATTATTTTAGATTACGGGTTAATTTTTGGTCACTGGGGAATGCCGCGAATGGGCGTGGCGGGGGCTGCATGGGCTACGTTTATATCTTTGCTGTTGGGCACTCTTGCACAGCTGTGGGTGTTTTTTGCCCCTAGCTACAGGCGCTCCTATAACACTCTGTCTGGCTGGCATTTCGACTCGATGTTATTTCGACGCCTGCTGCGCTTTGGTTTACCGGTGGGCTTTCAATTTCAAATACAGGTCTTGGCCTGGACATTATTTGTCTTGTTGATTGGCCGAATTGGTGTCGCAGCATTAACTGCCCACAGTATCGCCATGAATGTCTTTATGATCATGGTTATGCCGGTAGCGGGAATGAGTATTGCCGTATCAATTTTAGTCGGCCAGCGCCTGGGGGCAGAGGATCCGGAGTCGGCTGAGCAGGTCACCTATTCTGCGATTCATCTGTCTCTAGTGTTTTTTGTTGTCGCCGGGCTGTTGTTGGTGACTCAGCCGAATTGGTTTGTCGCCCCCTTTGTCCAAGGTATGACGCCAGCGATTTATGCTAGTACTATTCCGTTGGTCGACGACCTGTTGATAGTTGTGGCGATGTTCTGTGTGTTTGAAGCGGTTTCAATGATGATGGCTGGGGCCCTGAAAGGTGCTGGGGATACCCGCTTTGTCGCTTTGGCCAGTATTCTCACTAACTGGCTGGTGTTGGTGTTGCCCACTGCCTTATTGGCCTATCTTTGGGATGGCAGTCTACTCTGGTCATGGCTATTCTTTTTGCTCAGTGGCTTCACCATGTGTCTGGTTCATTGGCTCAGATTTAGAACCGAGAAATGGAAGCTACTGCGGATTACGGAGTAGATTTTATTGCCCGTAATGGCCGCTGAAAAACCAAGCGGTCAGGCGGGTGGCAGTGTTATTCTAAGAGGCTCTCTAATAGGCCTAGTGTAAAAATTGTTCAACCGATAAAAAAGGATCTTTAGTTAAGATGACTGACAAAGCGGATCAAGCAGCCCTCTATGGGCAACACCTAGCAGAAAAAACGCGTAGATTTCAGGCTATTCTTGCAGCAACAGAATTTGATGAAATTATTATTGCCGCCGGTGACAGCAAAACGCAGTTTGCCGATGATATGGCCTATCCCTTTGTCGCCAACCCTTACTTTCGCGAATGGGCGCCACTGGGCAAACGTGTCGGTTCTTATCTGCAAATTGCAGCTAACGCAGATCGACCGCGCCTGTTCCTGCTCTGTGTCGAAGATATTTGGCACACCGCGCCTCAGAGTTTGCCGCCCGGGTTTGAACAGGGTCTTGAGATTGTCGAATATGCCACTCTCGATGAGTTGAAAAAATATCTCTCTGTGCGAGACGGGGGCAGCGCCTTTATCGCCGAGAAAAACAGTCTCGAGGTCGCTCCAGAGCACTGGAATCCCAAGGCTATTACTGATCAGGTCGACTACCAGCGTCGCGGCAAAACCGCCTACGAACAGGACTGCGTGCGCCAGGCTAACCGTCTTGCCGTGCCAGCCCATCGCGCCGCCTATGCAGCCTTTATGGCCGGTGTATCCGAGCTTGAGATCGCCGCCGCCTATCTGCGCGGCTGCGACTGCAGTGAAAATGAAATGCCCTACGGTATTATTGCCGGGGTCAATGAGCATGGCGCAGTCTTGCACCATCACAACTTGGATAAGCAGCGCCGCACACCGCGAAGCTTTTTAATTGATGCTGGCGTGGCCATGAATGGCTATGCCTCAGATATTACCCGCACCTATGCCTATGATTTGGGCTCTGATTTCGCCGCGCTAATTGCCGCCATGGATGTGGCGCAACTGGAGCTTGTAGCGGGGGGTGGCATAGGCAAGAGTCCGGTGGACTTACATGTTCTGTCCCATTTAAAAGTCGCCGAAATACTGCGCCAATTTGATGTGCTGACTGTCTCGCCAGAAGAGGCCTTCGATAAAGGTATTACCGGCACATTTTACCCCCACGGTCTCGGCCATCATCTCGGCTGCAATGTACATGATCGCGGCAGCAACCTAGCCAATGCTCAGGGTGACCTATTGCCCGCTCCAGAGAAATATCCCAAGCTGCGCAGCGGTGCACTGATGGTGGCCAACCAGATCCATACAGTTGAACCCGGTGTCTATTTTATTCCGGCGCTGTTGGAAAAGTTGCGTCAGGGCGAACATAGCAGCAAGGTCAACTGGTCGCGGGTAGAGGACTTTATTCCCTTCGGCGGCATTCGTATTGAAGACAATATAGTGGTTCACGGCGATGGCTCATTAGAGAATCTGACGCGAGATGCATTTCGGGATATAAATTAATGAAAAAGTTACAGATATTCACCACCGGTGGCACCCTGGATAAAATGTATTTTGATGCCCTGAGTGAATTTCAGATTGGCGACCCGGTGGTGGGACCGATTTTAGAGAGCATGAATGTTGGCTTTGAATTCTGTGTCGATGAGTTGATGCGCCTCGACAGTTTGGATATGACTGATGAGCACCGCCAGATTATTCAGCAGCGGGTCAGTGATACAGATGCCGAGTATATTTTGATTATGCACGGCACTGACGGCATGGTTGAGACCGCGGGTTGGCTGGGTGAAATTGCCAACAAGAAAATTATCTTCACCGGTGCGATGCAGCCCGCCGCTTTTACCGATACCGATGCGGTGTTTAATATTGGCTGTGCAGTGGGGGCTATTCAGATGGTGGAAGACGGCGTGTATATTGTGATGAATGGCCAGGTTTTTGCTGCTGACAAGGTGGTTAAGAATCGGGCTGGGCAGTGTTTTGAAGCGGCTGTGTCGCGCTGAGAAGGTGGCGTTAGCGTCTCCTCCAATGCTGAGAAGCTGAGTTGTGTCCCACAGTATTGCAGTGTCGTTATGGAGATCCCTCGGCTGCGCTCGGGATGACAGTATAGGTAGGGTGACAATAGAGGTGGTGTGACAATAGAGGTGGGATGACAGTCTGAGTCGTCAGGCAAGCATTGAAATTCGTCGAAAAGACCAAGCAGCCCACTCGATCTACCAGCAAAACCATGTAGCCCCTTGGCGATCAATCAGGGCCCGCTTATGAGTTTGTCATTTTCAGATTGAGAGAGCGCCCTGTTTGAGCGTTAGCGAGTTGCGCGAACGCTGAACATGGCAAACTCATGGGACCGATCGCCAAGGGGCTGCATGGGTTTGCCGCACCCTCCCCAGCCAATAGCTTTCTAGCTGCTACTCTCTAACAGCATGACCCACCACAAACCTTCAGCACCGCAGATCTCTAACTAACTTTACTCAGCCGCCGCAGCCCTAAGCGCACCCACATACTCCACCCCATGGCCATGCTCACCAGCAACTTCCGCCAGCGTCTTGCCATCAGGGTTAGTGGCATTAAGATCGCGTCCCGCCTCTTTAAAAAAGCCTAAAAAGGTCACAAAATTATCGATATTCATTCCGCGATAGGCTTTTTCCAAAGTATGAAAGTCATTGTTCACGCCTGTAGGGGCCTCGTAATTCAAAAAGCTTCTTACCCGCTCGTGATCAAAAACTTCGCCGAGGACTTTCTCTTTATCTTTCTTCAGTGACATGACTGTTCCCTAATCCTTTAAAGTAATTCGTTAAGCTTCTGCGCGAGTATTTGGTTCACTTGCTGGGGATTCGCCTGGCCCTTAGAGGCCTGCATAATCTTACCCATAAAACCGCCGAGCTTTTTCTTACGCTTGGTCTCGTCGCTATTAATATAGTCATCAACCATAGCCTGATTGGCAGTTAATACATCTACCACCATCTGCTCCAGTGCGCCGCTATCTGAAACCTGCTTGAGTCCGCGCGCTTCAATAATCTCATCGGCACTGCCTTCGCCAGCCCACATACCTTCGAATACCTGCTTGGCCATCTTGCCGCTGATACTGTCGTCGGCAATCCGCACCACCAGCCCACCCAACTGCTCTGCATTGACCGGGCTTTTGCTAATGCTCAGGTCTTGACTGTTTAAACGCGCAGCCAGTTCCCCCATGGTCCAGTTGGCAGTCAGTTTGGCATTGCCTGATTTCTCAGCAGCGATTTCAAAAAAGGCTGCCATTGCCGCATCACTGCCAATCACCCCAGCGTCATAATCGGATAGTCCGTACTGCTCAATAAAGCGCGCCTGTCTGGCATCGGGCAGTTCGGGTAAATTGCGGCGCAGCTCTTCAATAGTTTCATCGCTGACAATTACCGGCAATAAATCAGGGCAGGGAAAGTAACGGTAGTCGTTGGCTTCTTCTTTGCTGCGCATCGACCGGGCGACTTTGGTATCACCGTTATAGAGGCGGGTTTCCTGCTTAATCGTGCCGCCATCTTCAATCAGATCAATCTGGCGCTCCACTTCTTTAGCAATAGCCTCTTCCATAAACTTATAGGAGTTAAGGTTTTTGGTTTCAGTTCGAGTACCCAGCTCAGTGGTGCCATTAGGGCGCACGGAGATATTGACGTCAAAGCGCATACTGCCCTGAGACATCTCGCCATCGCAAATACCGATAGAAGTAACAATGCTGTGGAGCTTTTTCGCAAAGGCGATGGCTTCCTCGGCATTACTCATATCCGGTTCCGAGACAATCTCGATCAGTGGCGTGCCGGCGCGATTTAAATCGATACCTGAGACACCGTGGCGAAAATCCCCTTCGTGCAGTGACTTGCCCGCATCTTCTTCAAGGTGGGCATGATGAATGCGCACATTTTTGGTGCGACCATCGGTCAGGGTAATTTCAACATTGCCGCGACCGACGATGGGCTTTTCCAGCTGTGTGGTCTGGTAACCTTTTGGAGAGTCGGGGTAGAAATAGTTCTTCCGCTCGAAAGCAGACTCTTTGCCAATTTCCGCATCAATCGCCAAGCCAAACATCACGGCATAATGCACAGCCTGTTTGTTGAGTACCGGCAAAGTGCCGGGCATGGCCAGATCAATGGCGCAGGCCTGCGTATTGGGCTCGGCACCAAAAGCGGTGCTGGCGCCGGAGAAAATTTTAGTTTTGGTGGCCAGTTGCACATGCACTTCGAGGCCGATAACGGTTTCCCAACCTGAATAACTCATTAGGCAATTCCCTCTGGTGCTAGCGCATGCCATTGAGTAGCCTGCTGATACTGGTGGGCGATATTTAACATCCGCGCCTCATCAAAATAGTTACCGATAATTTGCAGGCCAACGGGTTTGTTATCAACCATGCCGCAGGGCACTGACATGCCAGGTAGGCCGGCCAAATTGGTGGCGACGGTGTAAATGTCTTCGAGGTACATGGCCACGGGGTCGTCGCCCTTGGAGCCAAACTTAAACGCCGGTGATGGGGTGGTGGGACCCATAATCACATCGACCTGCTCAAAGGCTTT
>CAXAFJ010000124.1:0-5753 GCA_963968025.1 uncultured Pseudomonadales bacterium
AAAAAAGATTAAAAAAGATTAAAAAAAGAGGGCCATAACGGCCCTCTTAAATGGAGTTTCATCTGTCTTCAGCGACCTAGAATGAGGATTAGGCATTCTCTACTAGCTAGTCAACCAAGCCGGTTAAAACTGAGCCAAAAAGCAAGCTGTGGCCGTGAATGCCGAGCCCATAAAAAGGACAATACAGACCCGACATTTAAAGCATAGCCAACAATTCCGGCTTGTCCAGCCGTCACACTTATTGCAGCGTTTTAATCGCGATTTCGTAGATATCCTTGACCAATCTCCGCTCATCGGCAATTACTTGCAACGCTCCACGCATTTGTGAGCTATTAGGCTCGGGGAATTTCTTCCAGCGTGTCAGTGGTGTCATCAACCGTGCGGCAACCTGAGGGTTGCGACTATGCAGCGTCAGAATACGCTGCTTGAGAAATTCGTAGCCTGAACCATCAGGATTATGGAAGTTCACCAAATTGGCATTGCAGAAGCCGCCGATCAAACTGCGGATTTTATTCGGGTTGCCGAGGGTAAAGCTGGCGTGTGCTTCAAGCGCCTCGACCCGCTGCAGCCCACCGGGCTGGCTGTTAGCTGCCTGCACTTGCAACCATAGATTCATCACCAGGGCTTCATCGTGATATTGCTGTTCAAACTGCTGCAGTGCGCTCTCAGCCTTTTGACCAGCAGCTGGGCAGTTGACCAAGCAGGAAAGCGCGGTGGCTTTATCGGTCATATTGTCAGCGCGTTCAAACTGCTCAGATGCTAGATCTACACCAATCCGGTCGACCAGCATCAGGTAACTGAGGGCGGTATTTTTCAGCGAGCGACGGCCAATCTGCGAGGCGTCTGGGGCGTAATTCTGCTCGATATTATGACGCTGATAGACGGCGAGGAACTCTTGGTTCAGAGCATCGGCCAGTGCTTGGCGAACAAAGTTTCGAGCACTGTGAATCGCCTCGGCATGAATCACGGCAGCCTCTTCATGAAGCTGGGCCTCACTGGGCAACTGCAGCATCAGAGCCACCATGGCGGGGTCTAAACTGGCGTCACTCAGCAGTGATCTGTAGGCGTCAACAAGCTGGTTATCCATCTCCAGTGGGCGTTGCTGATGGCTGTCGGCGGTGAGTTTCTCAAGTAATTCAAAGCTCAGCTTTTGCCCTGCATCCCAGCGATTAAAGCCGTCGCTGTCGTTGGCCATAAGATGAATCAGCTGATCTTTACTGTAAGCGTAATCAAGTTTTACCGGTGATGAAAACTCTCTCAGTAATGAGGGCACTGGGGCTTCGTCGATATTCTCAATAATTAGCTGCTGATGGGTTTGACTGACGTCATAAACGATTTCTGTGTCGCCAGCCTGATTCAGCGGCAGGTCACCTGACGCTCCCACTAAGCCGAGTTTTACCGGTATCACAAAGGGCTGCTTCTGGGCCTGTCCCGGGGTGGCTGGGCAGCTCTGTGCAAAGTCCAATGTCAGAGTCCGATCGGCGGCATCATAGCTTGAACTAACAGCCAACTGGGGTGTGCCCGACTGCTTATACCAGCGCCGGAATTGGCTCAGGTCGCGACCACTGGCGTCTTCCATGGCTTTAACAAACTCTTCAATGGTGACAGCTTGGCCGTCGTGGCGATCAAAGTAGAGGTCGCTGCCTTTACGGAAGATATCGGGACCCAGCAAGGTACGAATCATGCCAACTATTTCGGCGCCCTTCTCATAGATGGTTAGGGTGTAAAAATTATTGATCTCCATATAGGAGTCAGGCTGCACCGGATGGGACATGGGGCCGCCATCTTCGGCAAACTGATGGGTGCGCAGATAGCTGACGTCTTCTATGCGCTTAACCGTTGCCGAGTTCATATCAGCGGAGAACTGGGAGTCGCGGTATACCGTAAAGCCCTCTTTGAGGCTCAGCTGAAACCAGTCGCGACAGGTCACACGATTGCCAGACCAGTTGTGAAAGTACTCGTGGGCGACAATGGCTTCGACACGCTGAAACGAGGCGTCGGTAGTGGTCTTGGGATTGGCTAATACCGCAGAGGTGTTAAAGATATTTAGACCTTTGTTTTCCATGGCGCCCATATTGAAGTCATCCACTGCGACGATCATAAAGATATCCAGATCGTATTCACGGCCATAGGCCTCTTCGTCCCAGCGCATGGAGTGCTTCAGGGAGAGCATGGCGTGAGCGCATTTATCCAAGTCTTTCTCTTCAACAAAGATTTGCAGCGTCACTTCGCGGCCAGACATAGTCGTAAAGCTATCTTCGACACAGCTTAGCGTGCCGGCGACTAGGGCAAACAGATAGGCAGGCTTTTTAAACGGGTCGTGCCAGGTAACAAAATGACGGCCGCCATCGACTTCGCCGCGCTCAATCGGGTTGCCGTTTGAGAGCAGTACGGGGTACTGGGTTTTATCGGCAATCACCTTAGTCGTGAATTCCGACATCACATCCGGGCGATCCAGATAGTAGGTGATATCGCGGAAGCCCTCGGCTTCGCACTGAGTGCAGTACAGGGTGCGCGAGCGATAGAGACCCATCATGGTGGTATTGTCTTGGGGCTTGATCAGCACGTCGGTGGTGACCACGGCGCGCTGCGCCAAACCGCTAATGGTTAAGGATTCGCTGCCACGACTATAGGCGCCCTCTAGCAATGGCTGGCCATCGACAGCTACAGACTGCAGATCAAGTCCTTCACTGCCATGCAGAACCAGATCCGCGCTCTGCTCATCGCTGAGTGGATTACGCAGGATTGAAAGTGTCGCTATAACTCTGGTGTAGTCATTGGCCAAATCAAAAACCAGATCGGTTTTCTCAATGACAAAGGGCGATACTTTGTAGTCTTTGAGATAAATAGTCTGTGGCAGTGCATCTTTCATGGTGACGGTCCTTGTAGTATTACTCTCTTATTGTGTGCCTAAGCGGCAACAGAAAATTGAATATTGTAAGCAGTGAATTTACGGATATTAATTACCCCTGTATCAAGAATCAGATACTGACCTTTGATACCCAGCAAAAGGCCTTCCACTAGAGGTTGCTTGTCGAGGTTAAAGCTCTTCACTTTTTCCGGCCATTGGCTGACCGGGAAATCAATCGTTGTGGTGCTCTCACTGTACAAACGCTGCAGCGCTTGTAGCCCATACTCTTGCTCAAGCAGTTCGAGACCCTCTTCCGATTTCGCCATCAACTCATCTCGGATCGCCGCCAAATCGATATCTTCCGCGTTGCCCTTGAGCATTTTCTGCCAGTGGGTTTTATCGGCGACATGTTCGCGCAAGCAATCTTCAATTAAGCCTGCCTGGTAGCGTGTCTGGACACGAAAAATCGGTAGCCCCTGGGTTGCACCCTGATCGATCCAGCGGGTTGGCAACTGGGTTCCACGAGTAATGCCCACCTTCACACCCGACGAGTTGGCGAGATAGACAAAGTGGTCGGTAAAGCAAAATTTTTCGCCCCACTCCGGATCGCGACAAGTGCCGTGATGAAAATGGCATTTCTCCGGGCTCATGATGCAGGTGTCACACTGGGGCAGTTTGGCAAAGCAGGGATAGCAGTAGCCCTGACTAAAGCTCTTTTTCGAGCGTCGCCCACAGTGAATGCAGTGAATATCACCCAGGTGCTCAATCGAAATGGTTTTGCCGATTAAGGCATTCATACCAATCCGCTGATCATCTAACGGCAGTTGGTAGTCAACCTGGCCATTCTCACCCAGTGAAGTAAACATCTTTTGAAGATGCCCGGACGCTTTTATCGACATGCTGGAGCCTTAATTAGTTTTTCCATTTCAGCGGTTGCTCATCCGGCGGCGGCGAGCAGGCGGTGGTTTTAGGTGGCACATAGCCAGTTCTCTGGTCGGCGGGTTTGCGCTGATCATAGGCAATAATAGCCTGCATACAGAGTGCCTTTTGCTCATCGGTGAGAGCGCGGCCATCGGGCCATTTGCCCATTTCAACGGCGCGCTTCAAGCTTTCACAAATATCTGGAGTAATGCTCCCCAGTAACTGCTGTAAATCCATTATCTATTTAAACCTCATTCTTACAGTGCCTACAAAGCCAAAAATCAGGCCCAATAACATACCTACGATTAAACCGCCGAAATGGGCTGCATTGGCAATGCCAACGCCTAATAAAAAATCTAAAACACCGGTCATGCAGAACAGTAACCAAAACAGCATAAAACCGATCAGCTCTTTCGGCAGTGCCAGCATCGGATGGGGTGACAGCAGATTGCGAATCCAGATATAGCCGAGCAGCGCATAGATAACCCCAGACATACCGCCAAAGGCCACCGAGCCAGTCCAGACAAACTGCGCCATATTGGAGATTACAGCGCTGACCAATACTAGGAGTAACAGGTGCAGCGGACCCAGAAGCATTTCGATACGTCCACCGAGCAGGGATAACCATAGACCATTAAAGACAAAGTGCATCAATCCAAAGTGAACAAAGATTGGCGTAACGAGACGCCAGAGTTCGCCCTCAGCAATACCACCAAACACTAACATCCGCGGAATCGGGTAAAAGTAGCTGCCGACAAACCAACCGCAGAGGCTGGCTAAAAATAGCAGCGCTGTTGCCGGGTGCTGTTTGGCGGCGGCGCGCCAGCGGGATCGGGTCGATGGCTCAGGGGGCTCAACTGCCATTGGTAACGTTGGCTTTGGCTCTGTCGAGGCGACTGCCCCAGCCGAGCTTTGAGCGACAGATGCTATAGAAATTGTGATCTTTTGGGTGAATCAAGATAACCCCATCGCGGTGCTTGCGGATGGTAATAATATCCCCCGGCTCACTGAGATAATCATTGTGGCCATCGCAGGTAATCAACGGGTGCAACTCATTGCGCGAGCTGACGCGGATTTCAATCTGCGAATTGCCGTGGAGTGCAATGGGTCGACTATTTAACGTATGGGGATTCAGGGGTACCACCACCATGGCATCCAACTCTGGACAGAGCAGCGGACCGCCAGCAGAGAGCGCATAGGCGGTTGAGCCTGTGGGAGTGGCAACAATCAGACCATCGGAGCGCTGACTGTAGACAAACTCGCCATCCACATAGAGTTCAAAGGCCATCATTCGAACTGACTGACCTGGGTGCAGGACTATATCGTTTACCGCAAGCCCCTCACCGATCACTTTGCCATGACGAGTGATGGTGGTTTCGAGGATAAAACGATTGGTTTGTTTGTAATCTCCGGAGAGCACCGGCAATACCCGCTCGGCGATTTCGTCGGGGGAGATATCGGTGAGGAAACCCAAGCGGCCGCGATTGATACCCAACAGTGGGATTTTACTCGCTGCCATGCTGCGGCTGGCGCTGAGCATACTGCCGTCGCCACCGACGACTATACCCAGATCAACTGCACCTGAAAATTGGTCTAGGGGCAGAATTTTATCCACAGTCCAGTCGACTAATTTGGCAGCGCGCTCTTCGTAGACAACCTCTCGGCCCTGACTTAACAGGAAGGCTTCGAGTTTGTTGAGTGAGTCACGCACCTCGGGTACGTCGAGACTTGCGAGCAAGCCTATGCGTTGAAAATGTGCCATATTGCTGAGTATCCAAAAACCGGTTTGGCGATTATACAGAGTAGCGCAGTAATTCACTCTTTTTAAGACATAATATAGTGACAGTGCTACGCACTGTCATCCCGACCGCAGTGGAGGTATCTCATCCCAACCGTAGTGGAGGGATCTCATCCCAACCGCTTCGATATATCTTGGTGCCGCATTCTAAAAGATCCTTCGGCTTCGCTCAGGATGACAGTG
>CAXAFJ010000125.1:0-5719 GCA_963968025.1 uncultured Pseudomonadales bacterium
TCAAAGAATATCAAAATGCGCCGTTGGTTATGCCTGCGGCGCATTTTTTTGTCTGATATTTTTGTGCCTGATATTTTGTTGAGGTGAAAGGCAAAGAGTATAATCTTAGCGCTACAATTTTAGGAGTACACTCTTAAGGGCAGTCTTGGAACGAGGCTGTCTTGTAACAGTCATGGTTGAAAAAGGAGATACCTGTGCGCGCAGTCTGGACATTGATTAAGTTTTTAATACTACTGGCCATTGCCGCCGTCGGCGCGCTGTTTGCCCTTGAAAACAGTCAGCAGCTGAGCATCGACTTTATTGTTTTTCAAAGCGCTACTCTGAGCCTCGGCCTCTGGTTGATGATCTTTCTGGTGGCTGGCTGTCTGCTTGGGCTGCTGGCGAGCTCCATCCTTATTACCTACTATCGGCGCAAATTAGCCCGCGCCGCGAAACGAGATTAATCTGCTTATGCCTTCTTCCGCCCCCGTTATTGTCGCCCTGGATTTTGATAACCAACATGCAGCCCTGAGCCTGGCAGAGCAGCTGGATCCCACTCAGTGCCGTTTAAAAGTTGGCAAAGAATTATTTACTGCGGCGGGCCCAACTCTGGTCAAGGCGCTGGTAGACCGCAACTTTGACGTATTTCTCGATCTCAAATTTCACGATATTCCCAATACCGCTGCCAAGGCTGTCAGTGCCGCTGCGGATCTGGGTGTATGGATGGCCAATGTTCACGCCTCAGGTGGCAGTCGCATGATGAGCGCCGCCAGAGACGCCCTTGAACAGCAGGGCAGTCCAATGCTGTTGATTGGCGTGACTGTGCTCACCAGTATGGATGAATCGGATTTGCTTGAGATTGGTATTCAGCGCAGCCCCAGCGAGCAGGTGCTGCATCTGGCCCAGTTGACCCAGAAGTGCGGCCTCCACGGAGTGGTCTGTTCGGCCCAAGAGGCCAGCAGTTTGAAGTCTGAATTGGGTGCCGAGTTTAAGCTGGTCACCCCGGGTATTCGTCTTGCGGATAGCGCCGCCGATGATCAGCGACGTATTGTGACGCCACAAAAAGCCATGCAATTGGGCAGTGACTATCTAGTGATTGGCCGACCGATTACGCAATCGGCCAATCCCCTGCAAACTCTTCTTGAAATCAATAACGCTGTGTAAGCCAAGTTATTCCTTCGCCAGTATTAGTTGTTAAATTCATCGGCCCAAATTGGAACCGCTGATGAGCTGGCATTGGGGGTATAAACCCTGACGTAATCAATTTCCATCTCACCCTGGTTAAAGCTGCTGGCAATACCCGGCTCGATGGCAAAGTTCAGCAGTAGGTACTGATCGGCATCAAATGGCCAGGTCGATGGATTTTTATCGTTTGGCCCATAGGTGTAATGGGTGTTGCCATCGACGCTAAAGATCATACGATCGGCATTCCAGTCCAGTGAATAAATGTGGAACTCGGTTGAAGCCGTGTCTATATATTGACTGCCCACATTAACTGTGCCGCCATAACTTGAAGGCGTATGCAGTGCGCTGGAGACGTTGTTTTGATTGTTACCCCAGTGCTCCATGATGTCGACTTCCCCAGAGGCTGGCCAGCCGACAGTGCCAAAGCCCTGAGTCTGCCAATAGCCGCCATTTTCGGTAATATTTTTTCCCAGCATCCAGATCGCCGGCCAGGTTCCACTGCCCTGGGGTAGCTTGGCTCTCACCTCGACGCGGCCATAGGTAAAGGCATACTTCGAATTGAGCCGCGCTGAGGTGAACTGTTTGGTGCGGTTTTGATCGGTAAAGCTCTCTCTTATGGCGACAATTTTCAATGTGCCGTCACTGACATAGGCGTTTTCGATACGGTTGGTGTAGTGCTGTATCTCGCCGTTGTACCAGGCATTGCCATCGGGCAGGCGGGTTTGATGGAACCACTTCTCCGAATCTATAGGCTGTGGGCCGGTGACCGGGATGCTAACTACAGTGACTGTACGAGTTTTGCCAGCGGCTGCATTGCCAGCTAGGTCAGTCGCTGAATAGCGGATGGTATAAGTGCCAGGAACATTGACGTCAACTGCGGCTAGTCCGACGGTCTCTACATTAACCTCGCCATCAACTAGATCAGCTGCTGTTGCACCCTCATCGGCATAGGCGGCGCCTTGATTAATGGTCACACTGAGAGAACCTGTAACGGTGATTACTGGTGCAGTTGTGTCAGCTGGAGGCGTTAGTGGCTCTTGATCGCTCTGAATTGAACCGCCACCACCTCCGCCACAGGCTAATAGTCCGCCACATATAATTGTTACTGTCACGGCAGAAAGTCGAAGCGCATTGCGGCGCAATCCGTTTGTTTTTATCGTCATGGGAATCTCTAAAGGTTATTATTTTTATAAACCGCTGTTGCTGACATTGTCTATTAAAGTTACTGTCCAATGCCAGAGCCCTGAGTCAAGCAGCCTAATAGCTGGGATGACTGGGTACCGCTCTTTATGCCTCTCCATATACCTCTCTATATACGACTCTATATACCTCTCTCGCGCTGGATTGGATTTACCCCAGCGCTGCCACAGTCTTAACGGTTTTGCTACAATGCGCCGCGAATCCAGAAGCTTTATCCAAGGTCTTCCACTTATGTCTGATCAATATGTCTCTTGCGCCCTGTATAAATTTGTCACATTGGCAAATTATGCTGCCCTGCGCGCGCCGCTGCTCAAGGCCATGACTGACAATCAGGTGTTTGGCACAATGTTGCTCGCCAATGAGGGTATCAATGGCACCGTATCCGGCACCCGTGAGTCTGTAGACGCACTACTGGATTGGTTGCAACAGCAACCGGGCCTGGAAAATATCGACTGTAAAGAGTCCTATCACAGCGAAATTCCCTTTTACCGTACCAAGGTAAAACTGAAGAAAGAAATCGTCACCATGGGTGTCGAGGGCATTGACCCCAAAAAATCCGCCGGGACCTATGTTAAACCCGCCGACTGGAATGCCCTGATCGCCGACCCCGATGTCTTGGTGGTGGATACCCGCAATGACTATGAAGTGGAAATTGGCAGCTTTGCCAATGCGGTTAATCCGAAGACCAAAACCTTTCGCGAGTTTCCCGCCTGGGCCGAGCAGAATTTAGATCCCAGCAAACATAAAAAAATAGCGATGTTTTGCACCGGCGGTATCCGCTGCGAGAAGTCCACCGCCTATATGAAAGAGCAGGGCTTTGATGAGGTCTATCACCTTCAGGGCGGTATTCTGAAATATCTCGAAGAAGTGCCCAAAGAGCAGACCCTCTGGGACGGCGAGTGTTTTGTCTTTGATAATCGCGTCGCAGTGGACCAGGATCTTAAGCGCGGTTCTTACGACCAGTGCCACGCCTGTCGCATGCCGATCACCGAGCAGGAGATGGCGCATATACATTATCAGGAGGGACTCTCCTGTCACCACTGTTTTGGCAGCGTCGATGAAGAGCAGCAGAAGCGTTTTACCGAGCGTCAGAAGCAGGTCAAGTTGGCCAAGGCTCGGGGTGAAGAACATATAGGCAATGCCGCTCTGGAAGCTACTGAACGGCGCAGAGCAGAAAAACAAGCGGAAAAGAAAGCCTCGCGAGATCGCCAGGCATAAATCCCACCATAGGGTTCAGCGTGGCGGACTGAGCCAGCGCAGTTTGAAATTGGCCTCAGGGGACTGCCCCAGTTTATCCACCAGCCAGGGCAGCAACTCATTCATCTGCTGCTCTAGTTTCCAGGGCGGATTGACCACAATCATTCCCGACCCGGTCATACCAAAACGATTATTTCCCTGCACTACATTGAGTTCTATCTGTAGCGTTCCCGGCAGCCCTGAGTTGGAAAACTTGCGCTCTAAAAAAGCCACATCATCGCTGTGAACCACTGGATACCAGATCGCAAAGGTGCCGGTTGCCCAGCGTTTTATACCATCCGCTACCGCTTTCACCACATCGGCATATTCATGATCTAGCTCATAGGGCGGGTCGATTAGCACCATGCCGCGTCGCTCTAGAGGGGGCAGTGCACCTTTTAACTGGCTAAAGCCATCAACCCTATGCACCTGAGTGCGTCGATCACTGGCAAACAGCTCTTTCAGCAATACAAAATCCGCAGGGTGCAGTTCGCTGAGCAATAGGCGATCTTGGGGGCGGCAGAGCTCTTTGGCCAGCAGTGGGCTGCCCGGATACTGGTCCAGTTCGCCTTCGCCATCGCTATTTAGGTTTTTTAGAATATCTAAATAGGCTTGCATAGCAGCGGGAACATCCGCTTCCCAGAGTCGCTTAATACCCTCCCGATACTCACCGGTTTTATCCATCTCCTTTGAATGCAGGTCGTAGCAACCGGCACCGGCATGGGTGTCGATATAGACAAAGGCTTTATCTTTGACTTTGAGTGACTGCAGAATCAGCGACTGCACGGCGTGTTTTAAAACATCAGCATGATTGCCGGCATGGAAGCTGTGACGGTAGGAGAGCATAGGGATTCAATGTTCTGGCTTGGGAGGCGCAGTGTAAATCACTTGGGGTAAAAAGATAGTTACTGTGCCGAAAAGCAAAAGGCGTGCAGCCAAATAAATAGCGGCACGCCTAGTGGTACTCAGTTAGATAGATCGATTAGCTAGGTCGATTTCTACCGGGCCAGCTGTTGAGCAAGTTGGGATGAGCTGTGCTGGAACGATGCAATCTGAGCCGCTTGAAGAGTTATCTGCTGACGCACAGCCACCAGTTCCGCTTTAAACATGGCATTTTGTTCGCGGAGTAAATTTAGGGCGGTTTGCTGTGTTTGATTTTCAACATGGCCGCGCTGTAATTCCGCTAACAGCAGTGGCGTTAACAGGTGGTAAAACACCGATAGGGGCTTGCCTTCTTCGTCAAATTCCACCAGTTCAGGCAGTATTTTGGCGACTTCTTCAGCAATCAGGCCGAACTGCGTTGGGAAGCTGCCTTTTTCGTCTGCCTGCTTGTAGCGGAAGGTCACTGGACGCAGATTCATAATTTTTTCGCTAGTAGCATCCAGAGATTTGATATCTTTCTTAAAGCGCTGTGACGAAGGCAGAGTGCCCAGTTGGCCACTAGAGTTGATATAGACTGCAGCGCCACCAGTGGCTGTGACCCCAGAGATACCGGCAATATAGGCCCCCAGATGCTTGCCCTGTGTACCCATGCGAATAATATAGGATTCGGTGTTGGCACCGGCGGAGGCCACATAGATATTGTGGCTGCCTGACGTCAGACCATAGCCCGACTGATAGCCGATCGCGGTATTGTAATCTCCGGTGACCAGATTCATCGACGCCTGATGGCCGATGGCGGCATTGCCACTGCCTGTTGTTGTATTTAGCGCGTAATAGCCGCCGGCAACATTGTCATTGCCGGAAACATTGTTATACAGCGTCGACTCACCCCAGGCGGTGTTGTGATTGCCCGATAGATTACCAAACAGAGAGTCTTCACCGATGCCAGTATTGTGGGCACCAAGAGTGTTGCTGGTGAGCACCGACTCGCCAATTGCCGTGTTCTGCCAGCCGGTGATATTGGCTGCAAGCGTTTGATAGCCAAAGGCTGTATTGGAGGTGCCGCCCTTGTAATAGGTCGCAGTGGGTCCAGTATTATTGGTCAGCGCGCGATAACCTACGGCGGTATTGTAGTAACCAGTGACATTGCCATACATGGCTTCAACACCGGTCGCGGTATTGGAGAACAGCGCCTGTACACCGCTAGCCGTATTGTCATGGCCAGTGGTATTTGTGT
>CAXAFJ010000126.1:0-5568 GCA_963968025.1 uncultured Pseudomonadales bacterium
ACCTCTGATACCTCTGATACCTCTGATACCTCTGATACCTCAGCCGACCAAGCAGAGACAATCACCCAGAGCATCGACGGTGAGCTTGTCAGTCGTACCTACCAACTGCGCTACCCACAGAATCCCTCAGAAGACAGTTATCCGGTGGTGTTCTTTTTCCATGGGGCCGGTGGTAACAGAACCGATTGGTTGGAGCAAAACCCCAGCATTGCCAACCTAATCGATGCTGGCGAATTTATTGGTGTATTCCCCCAGGGCTACCAGCAGCGCTGGAACGTCAACAGTGAAACCAATGCCGATGATGTGGAATTTGTCAGCCTTATTGTCAACAGCCTCGATCCCGCAGGGCTATTTGATTTAACCAGGGCCTATGGCATCGGTATCTCAAATGGCGCCGGGCTGGTCAATAAGATTGCCAAAGAGACAACAATTTTTAATGCCATAGCGCCACTGATCAGCCAACAGACCGCGACTCTCGGTGAGGCAGTTGCCCCTCGGGCGGTATCCGTTTTCCAAGTCAGTGGCGCAGATGACAGTCAGGTGCCTGTCAATGGCGGCCCTGGGGTTGCCGACAGTCTATTTATGTCGGCTCAGAACAGTGCAGAGAACTGGGCATCCAATGCCAACTGCAATATGACCCCGAGCAGCAGGGTCGAGATATGGGGTGACTATACCGTTGATAAAATCGCCTTTAGTGGCTGCCTCGAAAATACAAAGATTGACTATGTGATTGCCAGAGACTCAGGACACAGCATCGCTTTCGGCGACGATTTCAATTTGTATAATGCAATATGGTCATTTTTCCAATCCACCGAAAATAGCACGCCACAAAATTTTAAACTCTTAGCCCTTGGTGACAGCTATACCATCGGCCAAAGTGTCTGTGACGCATGCAGCTTTCCAATGCAACTTAAAGAGGGTTTGGAATTAGCTTTTGCTGAAAATAATAGCTCTGAACTCAATAGCTCTGAAAATAATAGCATTGAAGTACAGATTATTGCCCAGACGGGCTGGACCACAAGCATCCTAAAAAATGAACTTAACAGTGCAATGCCAGCACAGGATTTCGACCTAGTCACGCTGCTTATTGGGGTCAATAACCAGTTCCAAAACAGACCCTTCAGCCTCTATGAAACAGAATTTGTCGAACTGGTAAACGCCGCGACTGCCACTGTCGGTGGTGACGCCAGCAAGCTAATTATTATCTCGATTCCCGACTATGCCTACACGCGATTCGGTCAGGGTGGCAATCCAGAGGAAATTAGCGCAGAGCTCCAGCTGTATAATAATTTTGCTCAAAACTATGCCCAAGAAAATGGCATTTCCTTCGTTTACATAACCGATATCACCGACCAGGGACTCGAAAACCCTGCCCTAGTAGCCTCTGACGGATTGCACCCATCAAAACTCGCCTATGCTGAGTTTGTTAAGCGATTGCTGCCTCTGACTTTAGAGAAACTACAATAAGCTGCGTACAGCTGATCTCTTAAGCTAATCTCTTAAGCTGATCTCTTATGTAGATCGAGCAAGCAGATTTATCAGGCTAAAGTGCGCTATTCTATTGTGACTAAGACCGCCCCTAAGACAAAAACAGCCGCAGCACTAAAGGATAATCTCTCCATGGATCAGCTAAAAGCACTAAGATATTTTAGCAAGGTTGTAGAAACCGGCAGCTTTACTCGAGCCGCCCAAGCCTTTTCCGTCCCCCCCTCCTCCCTGTCTCGACGCATCGCCGACCTCGAGAAAAGTCTTGGAGCGAACCTGCTAAAACGCAGCACCAGAGTCGTTCAGGTAACCGAAATTGGTCAGCAGTATTTTAAACAGATACAGAAGATTCTCGCTCAACTTGAACAGAGCGATGAAACTGTGCGCAGCTACCAGGCCAAACCCAGAGGGTTTTTGCGTATCAGTGCCATGGTCAGCTTTGGCGAGCGCCTGCTGCTGCCCCTCTTGGATACGTTTAAAACCCTCTACCCAGAGATTATTTTGGATATCAGCCTCAGCGATGAGCTGTCGACATTGTCACGGGACGATGTCGACATTGCCATTCGCGGTGGTTATGCACCCAATGAGCGAGTGCAGGCCGTGCGCCTGATGGATAACGAATTTATACCTGTGGCGGCGGCGAGCTACTTAGCCGCCAAGGGTACCCCTGTGCAAGCCACTGAGCTGAAACAGCATCAAGGATTATTTTTTCGCACACCCGCCGGACCCAGTCCCTGGCTCTGTGAGTTGGATGGACAATGGCTAGACGTATCAGCTCAACCTCTCGCCATCTCTAATAACGGCAAATGGTTGGGTCAACAGGCCGTCGCCGGGCGGGGAATCACCATGGTACCCAGATGGTCGGTGCAGGATTATTTAGACAGTGGTGAATTACAGGAATTATTTATCGAGCCGACATTGAGAGTTAGCCAAAACCCGGATCTGGCCATTTATCTGCTCTATCAAAAGCAGCAGTACCTGATGCCGAAAGTGAAGGTCGCGGTGGATTTTTTAGTGGCGCACTTTTCAACCAGCCAAAACTAAAGCCCTTCTCCAAAGTGGCTCTCCCACAAGTAAAAAAGGGATATTCAGCAGCTTGCTGAATATCCCAATTAAACCCCCTAGGCTCTATAGCTGTAGTCTCTATAGTTGTAGTCTTTAACGCTTTCCTGTTGAAGCCTACAAGCAACTACTAGAGCGCATTGGGCACAATTAACACCTTGCCGTTTCTACCGCGCTCAGCAGCACGAGTGACAGCCTGCTTGATCTGATCAACCCTAAAGCGCGAGTCAACATTGGCTTTTAAAATACCCTGAGCAACCAAGGGAATAACCTGCCCAAACGCAGCCTGCTTGGTTTTCATATCAGCGGTCTGGTACCACTTATAGAGCCAAAAACCCCGTATGCTAATGTCGTTGAAAATAATCTTGCCGGTATTCAAGCTTGACGGCTGTCCCGAGAGCACACCATAGGTCACCAGAGTACCGCCATAACCAAGACTATCCGCCAGTCGCGTAAAAGTCTCACCGCCCACCGGGTCCAGCGCCAGAGCAATAACAGCATTGCCTGTTGCCGTAGCAATCTGTGCCGCAAGATCAGGTCCATCGATCAACACCACATCCGCACCTTTGGCCATCAGATCTTCAGCCAGGCCTTCACGACGCACAACATTAACTGTCTTAATACCACGCTGCTTGGCCAGCTGAATAACATAGCCACCCACCGCTGAATTAGCCGCGCTCTGGACAATCCATTGACCCTCTTCAAGGTCGGTGAAGCTGTTCAACATGAGCAGTGCCGTCAAAGGATTAACCGCTGACATGGCCAACTGTTCAATCACCTCAGGACCCACAGGGCCGAGATCAGGTAAGGGAAGAAAGCCTGCTGCTGGAGCGACAATTTCCTCGCGCCAAGTGCTGCCGCTGGCAAGCAATACCATTTGGCCAACCACCAGGTGTTTCACTTCGGGAGACACTTCCAGCACTCGACCCACACCTTCACTACCAGGGTTAGCGGGCAATACTGCATCGACCCCGTACTTGCCGGCAATCTGAAGAAGGTCGGATGGATTAATTGGCGCAGCCAATACGCCAACTCTGACTTCACCGGCTTTTAAAGCCTGAGAGCTATGGTATTTTACGTCGAGCACCTCGGCAGGATTGCCCATCTGACTATACTCGACGTATTTCAAATTGCCTTGAGTGTCAGCTGCATTAGCGA
Source organism: uncultured Pseudomonadales bacterium (assembly GCA_963968025.1). GTDB lineage: Bacteria > Pseudomonadota > Gammaproteobacteria > Pseudomonadales > Porticoccaceae > HTCC2207. The sequence goes on from CAXAFJ010000126.1 coordinate 3,706, forward strand.
ATGAGAAAGCGCTTATAAAAAGCGCCAAAATTGTACTTATTGAGAAATTTTTCATAATCTTGATCCATTACCTTTTTTGTTATTAAACCTAATACTCATTAACAGGCATTAGCCCTTGTTGATAAGTTTTTAATTCGCGACTTTTATACCCTTCAGCTCTGCGGCGCCATAGTGCCTTTCTCTTCTAATGCACTAGCCTCATCCTGCTCAAACCAGCGACCGAGATAAATACCCACCAGCGACCAGAGCGCCGCTATGCCGGCCCCCACTAAAGCCACAGCTGCCAGACCCAAACCAAGGCCCTGAGTTAATCCGGTAAACAACCAAGCCATCAACATATCGCCACCGCGATAGGCGACAATATCGATAACCGGTTTGGCTTTAAAGCGGGTTTCTCGATCAACTCGGGTAAACAGCATTTCCCGCGCCGGTCGAGTGACCGCGTAGTTGCCGGCTCGGCGAATCACCTGCAGGGCGACCACTGCCCCTAAAAAGGGCGACACCGCCAACACCAGCAAACCAATGCAAATCATGACCGGTACCAGGGCGATAGTGGTGGGCATGCCAAATTTACTGACAATGCGACTGGTGGCAAATAAGCCGGTGGCGATGGAGAGAATATTGACCGCCAAATCCATTTGCGCCCATACCGCGGTGCGCTCTGGGCGACTTAATTCGCTGAGTAAATTCTTGAGCTCGAAATAGACAAAAGAGCTGATACCGGTATAGAGAAAAATAAACAGGCCGATGGCGAGCAGATAGGGATTGGAGAAAAACATTTTGAAACCGGCGAAAGGATTGCCGCCAATGGCCCCCCTCGGGGATTTTAGCTCTGCATCCTGATTACCTAAGTCTGACACTTTTAACGACTGTAGGTAGAAGATAATTGGAATTGGGATCAGCAGCATCAGACTGGCGATCAGCATCAGATTATCGGTGCCTAGAGAGACGGAGAAAAACGACGGGATAGAGGGACCAATCAGACCGCCGACACTGGCGCCAGCGGCGATAATGCTAAACAGTCTACCGGCCTGTTCTTTACTAAACAGGTCTGACATAAAGCTCCAAAACACTGAGATATGGAACAGGCTAAAGACACTGACCCAGACATAAAAGGATTTATCAATTAATGTGCGATCGACAGAATTTGACGCCAACAGATAGAACACCACAAAACTCAGGGCAAACATAGCGTACATAGCCGGCACCAGAAGCCGGAAGCGAAAACGTGACACCGCTATGCCATAGACCGCCACCACTGCGGTGCTGATAAAAAAGTTAAGCGTCCACAGCCAGCTGACTTCTGCATCGCTCCAGTCACTGGCCATGGCATCGCGCACTGGCCGCAGAATGTAGTAGGCCGACATCAATACCACGACAAACAAAAATGAGCTGAGGACGGCTTTCGCCTCTGAGGCTTCGATTTTTGAGACTCGGGTTAGGAAATTGATAATCGGATTGTTGCTCGCGGGCATTGTGCTCTCCTAGGCTGAAACCGGTTGGGTTTCATCTTTCACCTATGGTTATTTTTATTATTCACTAGGCGCAGGGGCATAGTAACCACTTTAAATCAGGGTATTATTACTCTGTTTAAGGCTGGGGTAAATGCCGGTATATGGGTATCTTTATTGCTTTAAAGACAAAAGTCTGGCGGTTAGCACCCTGTTATATATTAATGTCGTCTCAACAGAGCGCACAAAACCCTGTTATCCCGACAGAGCGCAGCGACGAGGGAACTCTGGCTTGTCGACTGGCAGGCTGGGTTGGGTGCGAATAGACCCTGGCCATACCCTTGCGATCGGTCCCATGGGTATGGCCAGGGTCTATTTGGGTTGTCGCAGTACTGCTGTTATTTCCATTTGA
>CAXAFJ010000127.1:0-5406 GCA_963968025.1 uncultured Pseudomonadales bacterium
TTACGCAGTTTCCAGCGGACGCAAAAGAGCTCAGCAACTAGCGGTAACTTAGTAACAGAGTACTTAATCAAAGAGTACTTAGTAAAAGAGTACTTAGTAAAAGAGTACAATGCCGGACAAGGATCTTGTCTGGCCCTTTGCGCAGTGTATAAGTGCTGCGCGCACAGAAACTGAAGTACGGAGTAATAATGTCAGGTATTGAAACATACATCCCAGCACCGCTGAATATCACTGAACAGGCGGTGACCAAAGTTGACTCTCTGAAAGTAGAGGAGGGCAACGACGACTTAAAGTTGCGCGTTTATGTCACCGGAGGCGGATGTTCAGGTTTTCAGTATGGATTCTCTTTTGAGGATGTTATGGCCGAGGACGACACAGAGGTGACCCGAGATGGCGTAACTGTGCTGATTGACTCATTGAGCTATCAGTATCTGGTTGGATCGACGGTGGACTATGAAGTGGGTTTGATGGGGTCGCGGTTTTTGGTGACCAATCCCAATGCCTCAACTACCTGTGGCTGCGGGGCGTCTTTTTCCATCTAAGCTTTCGGATTCAAGCTTTCTAGTCCAAGCCGACTAGTCTAAACAGGGATTGTTGTTATGCGTTGCTTTTGGTTCGCGCTCATTGTTTTGCCGAGCTTTTTGTCAGGTTTCTCATTCGCTCAGCCGGTCTTAGAATTAGGTGCTGGTGTTAGCGATAGTGCTAATGCAGGTGCAAGCTTGGCCGCTGTGGATAACGCCTCAGGTTACGTGGCACGCATTGATATAAATAAACCGGGCCAGATCGTCGAGGCGCTGCGTCGTGCTGAAGCTAACTTCCAATCAAAAGACTATTTTGACTCCCTAAATAAGCCTGCTGGCCCCATTGCCTTTGTGATCTTTGGTCCCGATGTGGCGATGTTTTTCAAACAGAATTACGGCATGTACAAAACAACCGTTGATCTGGCCGCGCGACTTTCGTCCCTGGGGGTGATTGATATTAGAGTCTGTCAGGTGAGCTCCAAAGCCATAGGTCTTGATAGAGGCGATCTATTGCCGTTTGTTTCGCCGGTGGATTTTGGTCCCGCTGAGTTAACGCGTCTGCTTGAAGAAGAGGATTACAGTTTTTTCTAAGTGGCTGCCACTTCTGATCCTTTGTATATTTCTTTTCATACCTTTATTCCCAGCTCCCCGTTCCCTGAGCCAGTCAAGGCAAGTATAAGGCTCCGAGTACAGTCTCTCGGCTGGTGCCGGTTACTCTCGGCAAGTTGCCGGGCTGATTATTTATCCGCTGATGCGCGAGCCAACCAAAAGCGCAGGCTTCTACCCAAGTTGGGTCCAAACCCAGCTGTTGAGTTGAGTGCAGAGCTACGGATCCGAGTTCGATTTGCAGCTGTGCCATCAGCTGATCATTAAACACCCCGCCACCACAGATATAGACTTCATCGGCTGGTTCATTCAAGGCATTGATCGCGCCAGCTAGTGATCGTGCAGTAAAGCCCACCAGCGTCGCTTGAATATCTTGCGCTGCAAGACTGTAGTCTTTCAGCTGCTGTTCCAACCAGGCAAGGTTAAACATTTCCCGCCCGGTGCTCTTCGGCGCAGCTTGGCTGATAAACGGGTGGCTCATAAGCTGGTTGAGCAGCGCAGCGTGTATCTGTCCCGCTGCCCCCCATGAACCTCTGTCGTCAAAGCTATTGCCGGTGTGCTTGAAACACCAGGCGTCGACCAGGAGATTGCCGGGGCCAGTGTCAAAGCCAAAACAGCTGCCATCACTGGGCAGGACGGTTATATTCGAGATACCGCCAATATTGGCGATCACTCGATTGGCCTGAGTATCTGCGAAAATCGTTTTATGAAATGCCGGTACCAGCGGTGCACCATGGCCGCCAAGGGCCATATCTTTGCGTCTAAAGTCGGCAACTACCTTGCAGCCTGTGCGCGCGGCAATAATATTGGCATCACCGATCTGTTGGCTATAAGGAATGGCATCTGGTTTGGGTGGTGAGTGGCGAATAGTCTGCCCATGGCTACCAATCGCGACGATCTGCTCGGCAGTAATACTTTCTGCCGCCATCAGTGCCAGAGCTGCCTCGGCGAATAGCTCGCCGAGCTGGTTATCGGTTTCACAGAGCAGTTGCACACTGTCTTTGCCAGGTTGGCAGAGATCGATAATTTGCTGTTTTAGGCTCTCAGGAATCGCTTCAGAATGGCTGCCTAAAAGCTCTAGCTGTCCCTCAATAAAAGTCATTGCCGTTGCATCGATACTGTCGATGCTGGTGCCGGACATCAGTCCAATATAAATATCTGCGGTGGGCATCAGAGCAGTCTAGTTGGCATTGGCGATACCTGCCTTAGGGCTAGATAGCGGTTCCAACTGAGCGAATTCAGTGGCTGTGCCCGATTGCGCCAACTGCGTCAGCACTGGGGTGGTGGCCAATTTAAAGGCCGCTAATTCGGTTGCTGAAATGGGGTTGGCCTGTGGTAATTTCACCGTGCGTGGATTGCGGTGCACGCCATTGACTAAGAATTCGTAATGCAGGTGGGGCCCAGTGGCATAGCCAGTAGAGCCTACGGTGCCGATAACTTGGCGCTGTTTCACGGTCTGGCCTCGGCGGACTTTTTTCTTATTGAGGTGGAGATATTTGGTTACATAGGTCTGCCCGTGTTGGACGAAGACATAGTTACCGTTGGCTTTGCTGTAACCGGCTGCGGTTACCTTGCCGTCACCGGCAGAAAATACCGGTGTGCCGCGGGGCGCCGCGTAGTCAACGCCGCGGTGGGCCTTGATCATTTTATGGATCGGGTGTTTGCGCCGGAGATTGAACCCAGAGCTGATACGAAATATATCCAGAGGTGCGCGCAGGAAAGCTTTGCGCATGCTTAGACCCTCTGGCGTGTAATAGCTCGAGCGTCCACTGGTGTCGGTATAGCGAACAGCGTCATAAGTGTTGCCTCGGTTGGTGAAAGACGCGGCAACAATATCGCCAACAGCAAACATCTCTCCATCCAAATACTTCTCTTCAAAGAGAATCGCAAATGAATCCCCCTGGCGAATATCGAAGACAAAGTCGATATCCCAGGCAAAGATATTGGCCAGCTCCATAATCAGCTTATCCGGCAGATTGGCCTGCTGAGCTGATAGATAGAGGGAGTCGTTAATAATACCTTCGCGATAGCTGAGCAATGTGTCCGGCTGCAGCTCTATGAGTTCAGAGCTGTAACTGTCATCCTCGAGACTGTAGACGCGGCTGACCAGTCTCGACTGTAGATAGTGCAATTCCTCCAGTTCACCGCTCTGGTTAATGCCAAAACGGAAAGACTCGCCGGGGAATAGATCGCGCAATAGTTTGCCATCTTTAGACGAGGTGACCTTGTAGACATCTAGTGCGGAGAGCTTGGCGCGGCCAAACAGTTTTGAGAGGCTGTCCCCTGATCCCACCGACTGCTCAACCCATCTCAGTGATGGTGCAATATTGATTGGTACTGGGGTTTCTATAATGGCTGCTTGGACAGGTATCGCGAGCTGTTCTGAAATTTGTTTATTGGCCTTGGCGTCGCTGACTGGATAGGCAACCAATACCAGCAGACAGCAGCTGACCACTGACGCCGCTATAAGGTGGCGTCGTGGGAAAACATTGAGCATAAGATGCAAAAAACCGGTCGCCTTTTGCATTAGTGATGCGATCATAGTCAGCCAACTTTGTACGATTCGCGCAAGTTTAGCCTAATCAATTGATAAATTACAGCGAGCTACTTTCGCTTTTTAGTCGCTAAAAACTACCTCAAGCTAGGCTGTTGCTCTGATTGGGGCGAGAAGATCTTGTATTTGCCCTCTCAATCTGTAGAGTTGACCACCAAATTAGCCAGAGTGAAAAAGCTAGCAATGAAACAGAGTGGCAGTCAGATCATTAATCAATTGCACCAGCGTGGCCTAGTCGCGCAGGTCTCCGCAGACAGCGAGCTAGAAGAGCATCTGGACCAGCCGCGAACCCTGTATTGCGGCTTCGATCCCACCGCAGACAGCCTGCACCTTGGTCACCTGGTGCCACTCTTAGTGCTCAAGCGCTTTCAAGAGGCTGGCCATACCCCAATTGCCTTGGTCGGGGGAGCCACCGGCATGATCGGCGACCCAAGCTTTAAGGCGGCTGAGCGCAAGCTCAATACGCCGGATATCATTTCAAGCTGGGCGGATAAGATTAAAGGTCAGGTCAGTCAATTTATCGACTTTGACTGCGGCGCCAACTCAGCGCTTGTGGCCAATAACCTCGATTGGACAGAGAAGATGTCAGCATTGGACTTTCTCCGCGATGTGGGCAAATACTTCTCGGTTAATAATATGATCAATAAAGAGTCGGTAAAGCTGCGCCTTGATCGCGAGGGATCCGGTATCTCCTTTACCGAGTTCTCCTATGCTCTGTTACAGGGTATGGACTTTGCTGAGCTAAACCGTCGCCATGACTGTACTTTGCAGGTAGGCGGCAGTGATCAGTGGGGCAATATAGTAGGCGGTATTGATTTGGCGCGACGCCAAAACAGGTCCCAATGTTTTGCTCTCACCGTCCCCCTTATCACCAAAGCCGATGGCACCAAGTTTGGTAAGACCGAGGCTGGTGCAGTGTGGCTGGATCCAGCGAAGACATCGCCGTTAGCGTTTTATCAATTCTGGTTAAATGTTGCCGATGCTGATGTGTATAAATTCCTGCGCTATTTCACCTTCTTATCCCTGGCCGAGATCAGCGCAGTGGAAGAGGCCGACGCCCAGGCCGAGGGCAAGCCTCAGGGTCAGTCTGTATTGGCCCGGGAGGCAACACGCCTAGTTCATGGTGAAGAGGGGCTCGCAGCAGCACTGCGCATTACTGAAGCGCTGTTTACCGGAGACCCCAATCAGTTGCCCGAGTCTGATTTTGAGCAGCTCTGTCTCGATGGTATGCCCTCATCAGCGTTGTCAGGCGGCGATCTCAGTGAAAAGCCGCTCACCACAATGCTGGTTGACTGTGGAATGGCCAAAGCCGGCCGCGAAGTAAAGGATGCGTTGGGGCGTGAATCGGTGTTTATTAATGGCCGTGCTATAGGGGCTGAATACAACATGAAAGCCGCTGAATTGTTCGACCCTGCCAATGCTTTGTTTGGGCGCTTTTTTCTAGTCCGATTAGGCAAGAAAAAATACCATCTTTTGCGGTGCAAATAGTCGCTTTCAGGCCACTAGAGAAATTAAAGGAAATACTTGTTGACTGTATGCCAGCTGTCTGTAGAATGCGGCCTCCCAACTAGGGTGACTCGCTAGAAAAGCAGCGGGGAAAAGTAGTTAAATAATCGCTTCATAATTATTTAAAATCTACTGTTGACAATGGGTCGGCCTTCTATAGAATGCGCCCCCCGCTCTGATGAGCGAATCGTTCTTTAAAAATTTAATCAAGCAATGCGT
>CAXAFJ010000128.1:0-5337 GCA_963968025.1 uncultured Pseudomonadales bacterium
TCGTAATATAAACGCGCTTAATAAACCAGTATCTGAAGAAATGGTAGGAACACGCAGACTCGAACTGCGGACCCCTTGCATGTCATGCAAGTGCTCTAACCAACTGAGCTATGCTCCTATCTCTTCTGAGGATGGCATTCTACACAAGCCCTACAATTCTGCCAAGGAAATTCAAGACAATTCGAACTACAGTTAAGCAGGTGACAACTTATCGTCGAATAAGACTTTAGCAAACGGATTTACATCTTTCTAAAAGGATCTTACATGCTCCAACCTGTGATTATTGCCGGTGGCTCTGGCACTCGGCTATGGCCCCTCTCGCGGCAACTCTACCCGAAACAGTTCATACCCCTAGTGGGCGACAAGACCATGCTACAGACCACTCTAGAGCGCCTGCAAGGCTTGGATTGTGCGCCACCGATTATTGTCTGTAATGAAGACCACCGCTTTATCGCCGCTGAGCAGTTGCGACTCAGCGACACTGAGCACCATGGCATTATTCTTGAGCCCTGCGGCCGCAACACCGCACCGGCGATCTGCCTGGCGGCTCTGTTAGCCAAGGATATAGATCCCGACGCCACGCTGCTGGTGTTGCCAGCCGACCATCATATGGACGACCCACTGGCCTTTGTCGCGGCGGTTAAGGCGGCGCATCAGGCAGCAGAAAGCGGTGCGCTCATTACCTTTGGCATAACACCCAATCACCCGGCCACCGGTTATGGCTATATTAAAAGTGCTGCGCCACTGACTGGCGGCGAACCCCAGAAGATCAGCGAGTTTATTGAAAAGCCCAATCTTGAGCGCGCCGAGGCGTTGATCGCCAGTGGCGATTACCTCTGGAATAGCGACATATTTATGTTTCGCGGCGACGCTTTTCTCGAGGAGCTGCAAACACTGCGCGGGGATATTTACAGCGCCTGACTGCAATCCTGGCAGACCAGTGCTGTGGATATGGACTTTGTGCGCCCAGACAGCAATCTGTTTTCCGCCTGCCCTGCCGAGTCGATTGACTATGCGGTGATGGAAAAAACCGCCAATGCCATGGTGATGCCAATGGACCCGCAGTGGAATGATCTCGGCAGCTGGTCATCGCTGCTCGATCTGTTGCCAAAAAATGCTCAGGGCAATGTTGAGATCGGCGACAGCATGAGCATTGACAGCCACAACAATTATATTCGCGGCGACAATAAATTGATCGCCACTCTGGCTATTAGTGATCTGGTGATTGTCGACACCAAGGATGCCCTGTTGGTCGCCCACAAAGATCATGTGGAAAAGGTTAAACAGCTGGTTGATCAATTAAAGACCGAGCAGCGCACTGAGTATATTCACCACCGCGAGGTCTATCGACCCTGGGGTAAGTATGACTCTATGGATCAGGGGTCACGCTTTCAGGTGAAACGTATCACCGTCAAACCCAAAGCCAAGCTGTCAGTGCAGATGCACCATCATCGCGCCGAGCACTGGGTGGTGGTCAGCGGCACCGCCAAGGTCAGCATTGATAATGTGGAGCGGCTAATCTGTGGAAATGAGTCGGTGTATATTCCCATTGGCGCGGTTCACAGCCTTGAAAACCCGGGAAAAATCCCCGTCGAGTTGATTGAAATACAGTCCGGTGCTTATTTGGGAGAAGACGATATTGTGCGCTTTGACGATCGCTATGGGCGCACTTAGAGCAATGACTGAACCCGGGCCGCCAATCTGGCGGCCCGGACTGGTAATCTTCACTCTGAATATGCCGAGCCATCAACCTCAAGACTGAAGTCGCGATTTTCTACATTGCCATTCACCGTGATCGTGGCCGGTGACATCAACGTTGGATAGGCACCGCAAGCTTCGGCAATACCACAGATAACCCCATCGTTATCGATATCGGTTCCCGAGTGAATTTCATAGACCCCCTGCTCAACACCATCAATGCTATAACTGTATTGCCCAGCGGTGGCAGACTGAATCTGCAGCGGTATTTCAGCACCCGTATTAATATCCTTGAGAATCACCGAAATATTGCCAAGATTGCCCTCAGAGCCAAGATTGGAGGACATCACCTGAAACACCAGAGCGACATCTACATCGCCACCATTAGACGTGAAACTGACGCTACTAGAATAGATACCATCAGCCAAACCGCTGCGGTCGATGCCGATGGTATAGGTGGAGATGCCATTGTTCTGCAGCGGCTCACTGATGGTCACAAAGGCGTCAGCCGCGCTCACCGAACTGATAACTAAATCGCCATTGCCAAAGTTAGAGGCGTTAACACTGTACTGTCCGATTGTTTTGCCATAATTCAGATAGCTCATATCGAGATACAAAATCGGGGTTATCGGGATTTCCTCAAACCCATCGGCTATCGCCTTACTGAATTCAACCGCCTTGGTAGCGTCAATTCTGCCGGCCCCAAACAGGTCATCGCGTCCGACATCTCCCAGGTCAACAGTGATTTCACCACTGAGTAGAATCGCATCGAAGTCGCTTGGAGACATTTCAGGGTAGACAGATTTCATCAGACTCACTACCCCAGCCACATGGGGTGCCGCCATGGAAGTGCCATTAGAGGAAGCATAACTGGCTTTTATTTTTTGCTCTTCGGCATTAAATTCTGCCATCGTGCTCTTAATCTTGCTGCCCGGCGCAGCCACATCCACCGTGGCGCCAAAATTAGAATAGCTAGCCAGACTATCGTCTTCTAAGGTAGCTGAAACCGAAATAACATTGCTGTAGGCCGCCGGATAGGACGGCAACTCGGTAGCAGAATTACCCGCTGCAGCAATGATAATCATGCCTACCTCAGTGGCATCGGCAATCGCGCTGCTCATGGTCGAACTGGTGCCACCGCCACCGAGGCTCATATTGGCAATATCCGCAGGGTCATCGACAATAATACCCGACTGATTCTCAAGGCCCGCCGCATAACGAATCGCATTGGCAATATCGAAGTCATAGCCTCCCTCGCAACCCAGAACACGTAAATTCATAATCTCTCCCGCCCAGGTAACCCCCGCTATACCATTGCCTACTCCGTCACCGGCAACATCAAGAGTGCCGTCGCTATCGATATCCTCACCGAAATCGAGACTACCGTTGTCATTAATATCCTCGGAGTCATCGTCATTGTTGGTTTCAGCACCCACAGTTCCGGCAACATGAGTGCCATGAAATGATGAACTGCCGGAGCCACCAGTGCAATAGGGATTATCGGCGCCGTCACCGGGATCATTGGCATCATTATCGATTTCCTGACCATCATCCAGATAGCCATCGCCATCCAGATCTTCACCTGGATCCAACAGCCCATTACCATTGCTATCTTCATTGACCTCTAGGCCATCACCGGCATTGTAAGAATTGTTAATAAAGTCAAAGCCATCGTCAGACAGGCGCGCCTCTAAATCAGGATGGGCGACAAAAATACCCGTATCAAGAACTGCCACCTTGACGTCTGTGCTGCCAGTGGTGATATCCCAGGCTTCAGGAAGCCTGATTTTTTCATAGTGCCACTGAATACCATAGCGCTCATCCGTGGGAATCTGGGTGGCTCGGCGAAGGAAGTTGGGCTCGGCATATTCCACCGCCGGGTCCAGCGACAGCTCTTTGGCAGCCAGCAGAGTGGCAACGCGCAAATCTATATCTGAGGGGGCAGTCAAGCTAGCAGACCGAGCACCCTTGGTGAGACCAGCACTCTGCTGGCCAATATTCTGTCCATATCGATAGAGTTTGGGGCCATTGTTACCCATCGACCTGATGGCCGTAGGAGAGGCCGTAGAGAGAGCAATATTACTGGCTCTGCGACTCTTAGAGGGCCGCTCCTTAACAATCACATCGCCTATGGCGAATTCAGAGTCAGAAGACCAGCCAGAGCCGAGACTCTCAAGCCCAGCGCCAATCGCAAGATAGTACTTTCCTGCACCCTCGCTCCACACATTGACGCGCAAATAATACATGCCCTGCTCAAGGGGAATCATCAGACTCTCGTACTGGGTCTCGCTGATAGAATAGCCTACCAAGTCTTTGTCAGCGTCATAGAGATACATATCGAGATCCGTATAGCCGGCACCGGTACTGCCGGGAGAATCCAGAATAAGATTAATCACCTCACCGCCCAACGCCTCAAACTGATATAAATCCCGCGGGTCGCCAGCGGAAAATGACTTGCCGTTGGCACCATAATTAGCCGTGTTCACATAGCCAACAACATTGCCCGGAACATCCAGTATCTGGGCACGGCTAAAGCTACCGTTATTTACAACCGCCGATGCGAGATCGTTGACATCAGAATCTATATGCGCTGAATCGGCTACGGTAATTACCCCAGAAACTGAGTAAGAACCCGGGGAGACCAACACCGACTGAGTAAAGGTGTCGCTCAGACCATCAGTATTCAGTACCGTCAACACCACAGCATAGGTACCCGCCGTCTCAAAGGTATGACTAATACTGACACCGGAACCCGACAAGCTATCGGCAAAGTCCCAGCTAAAACTCACTACAGTGTCATCGAGATAGCCGGCGACCGTGTCGCTGGCATCAAACAGCACGACCAGCGGCGCCGAACCCTGAAGTTGGTCAGCGTAGAACAGCGCCGTAGGTGGGGTAATGCTGACATCCAAGGGCGCATCATCCCGCGAATCATTGACGCCATCGCCATCGTCATCGTTGTCGGCGTTGTTGCCAATCCCATCACCGTCTGTATCCAGCGACTCCGAGGCGTCCAAGGGAAAGGCGTCATCGTCATCGATCACAGAGTCATTGTCATCATCCGGGTCTGTGTTATTGCCAATCTCGTCGCCGTCAGTATCAAGCCATTCAGTAGCATCTAGCGGGAAGGCGTCATTGCCATCCATATAGAAATCACCGTCATCATCCGGGTCCGCATTATTGCCAATCCCATCACCGTCTGTATCCACTGATTCAGTGGCATCCAGTGGCAGCGCATCATCGCCATCCGCGACACCGTCGTTATCATCATCCGGATCGGCATTATTGCCAATTTCATCGCCATCAGTGTCTAGCCATTCACCGGCATCTAACGGGAAAGCATCATCCGCATCCAGATAGAAATCACCGTCATCATCTGGGTCAGCATTGTTACCGAGATTGTCGCCATCCGTATCCAATGACTCTGTAGCATCTAGTGGGAAGGCATCTGTGCCATCCAAAACACTGTCATTGTCATCGTCTGGATCGGCATTGTTGCCAATCTCATCGCCATCGGTGTCCAGTGACTCTGTGGCATCTACGGGAAAGGCATCTGCATTGTCCAAAACACCATCGTTATCATCGTCTGGATCGGCATTGTTGCCAATTTCATCACCATCAGTATCCACCGACTCACTG
>CAXAFJ010000129.1:0-5218 GCA_963968025.1 uncultured Pseudomonadales bacterium
AACTTGAAAGGTAGTACACCAAAGAGATCCCTCGGCTACGCTCGGGATGACAAAGTAACGGCTCGGGATGACAGAGTAACGGCTGCGGATGACACTAAATAAGGCTCCATTAAACAATGTTTGATATAGGTTTCTCCGAACTGCTGGTAATCGCCACTGTCGCCCTGATAGTGATGGGACCTGAGCGCCTGCCACAAACAGTGCGCAGCATCAGCCTATGGATCGGCCGCCTCAAACAGATGGTCGCCTCAGCGCGAAAAGATTTCGAACAGGAAGTCGGTATGGACGATATTCGCCAACAGTTACACAATGAAAAAATCATGCGCGATCTCAGCCAGACCAAGGAAGACCTGCAACAAACTCTCGATGCCACAGCCCTCGAAGCCGCCTCCATAAAAGACACCATCAAGAGTCCCCTAGAAACTATCAAGAGCCCCCTAGAAACCGTGACAGCTCTGGACAGCAAGCCACCAGAGACCAAGCCAAATTCAACCAAGACCACAGCCGATGAGTGAAGAGCCCCTAGACAGCCAACCTTTTATGGCCCACCTGATTGAATTCAGAGACCGTATGCTGCGCGCCATTGCCTCTGTGGCATTGATTTTTATCGGCCTGTTTTCCTTCAGCAACGAACTCTACCTCTACGTCTCCGAGCCCCTGCGTCAGTATCTGCCCGAATCATCAACCATGATCGCCACTGACGTCACCTCGCCCTTTTTGACGCCGTTTAAATTAACCCTGGTGCTGTCGCTATTTGCCGCCATGCCCTATGTGCTCTACCAGGTCTGGGCCTTTGTTGCGCCGGGACTCTACAAGCGCGAAAAGAAAATCGTTATCCCCCTATTCTGCTCCAGCGTGATCCTGTTTTACGCTGGCATGGCTTTCGCCTACTACGTGGTATTCCCTCTGGTGTTTATGTTTTTTACCAGCGTAGGGCCCGAGGGCGTTTCGATCATGACCGATATCCGCAGCTATTTGGACTTCGTATTAAAACTGTTTTTCGCCTTTGGGATTAGTTTTGAAATCCCCATAGCCGTGGTTATCCTCTCCTGGATGGGCGCTGTGGATCCAGATAGTCTGGCGAAAAAACGACCCTATGTTTTTATCCTCTGTTTTGTTTTTGGCATGCTGCTAACACCCCCGGATATACTCTCCCAAACCCTGCTCGCCATACCTATGTGGCTACTCTTTGAAATCGGGATTATGTTTGGTCGATTGGTAAAGCCCCAGCCAGAAGCGAGCTAATCCGCTCTACCCTACAAACCCATTTACAACCACAACAAAATCCTTATACTGTTTATCCATACAGTATTCGTATCCAGCAATGTCCTACGCCGAACTCCACTGCATCAGCAACTTCACCTTCCTCCGCGGCGCCTCCCATCCCCACGAACTGGTCAAACGCGCCAGCGACCTAAACTACAGGGCCCTCGCCATCACCGACGAATGCTCTCTAGCCGGTGTAGTCAAAGCCCATGTCGCCGCCATAGATCAAGATCTAAAACTTATTATCGGCAGCGAATTCCGCCTCGACGGCCACAAACTTATAGCCCTAGCCCGCAACCGCCAAGCCTACTCAGAGCTCTCCGCCCTGATCACCCTCGCCCGCCGCCGCGGCGACAAAGGCAGCTACCAGCTCGATTGGAACGACCTCAAAGGCAACCTGCGCAACGCACTGCTTATTTGGATACCCTCACAACAGCTCGCCGACGACCACCAGCGCGGCGAACAACTCAGCAGTTGGTTTAAAGACCGACTCTGGATCGGTGTCACCCACTTGCTCAGCGGCCATGATGCCAACGATTATTATTACTACCGCAACCTCGCGGCTATGTGGCAGCTGCCCATGGTTGCCTGCGGCGACGTGCATATGCACAGTCGCCAGCGCCAACCACTGCAAGACACCTTAACCGCAATCCATCATAACTGCTCGGTGATGCAGCTCGGGCAGCGTCGTTTTGCCAATGGCGAACGGCATCTGCGCAGGCTCAATCAGCTGGAAAAACTCTATCCCGCCGCGCTGCTCCGCGAGACCTTAAATATCGCCAAGCGCTGCCACTTCTCACTGGAAGAGCTGCGCTACGAATACCCCTCAGAAGTCGTTCCAGAACATCTTACCGCCACCGAGCAACTGCGCTTTCTGGTGGAAGAAGGCGTCGGCAAACGCTGGCCCGAGGGCATCAGCGAAACCATCCGCAAACAGATTGAATATGAATTGCAGGTGGTCGCTGAGCTTAACTATGAAAGCTATTTCTTAACCGTCCACGACATAGTCGCCTTTGCCCGCAGCCGCAATATTCTCTGTCAAGGGCGCGGTTCAGCGGCTAACTCGGTGGTTTGCTACTGCCTGTTTATCACCGAGGTCTCACCGGACCAGATCTCATTATTGTTCGAACGCTTTATCTCCAGAGAGCGCAACGAGCCACCGGATATAGATGTGGACTTCGAACATCAGCGCCGCGAAGAAGTGATTCAATATATCTACAAAAAGTACAGCCGCGAACGCGCTGCTCTCGCTGCCACAGTCATCAGCTACCGACCGCGCAGCGCCGTGCGCGATGTGGGCAAAGCTCTGGGGCTGGACGCACTGTTTATCGAACAGCTCAGTCAATCCATGTCCTGGTGGGATCGACAGGCCGATCTCCAGGCACTGTTTCAACAGCAAGGAGGCAGTAATCAAGCTGCTAGTAATCAAGAGGGCCAAGGGCAGATCGCCGAACACTTTTTTAAATTGCTCAATGAAATTCTCGGCTTCCCCCGCCATCTCTCCCAGCATGTGGGCGGTTTTATTATTACCAAAAGTCCGATCAGTACTCTGGTGCCAGTGGAGAACGCCAGCATGGCGGACCGCACAGTGATTCAATGGGATAAATACGATATCGAAGCACTGGGCCTGCTGAAAATCGACATTCTGGCCCTGGGTATGCTCAGCGCCGTGCATCGCTGCTTTGATCTGATCAGCGACCATCAGCAGATCGATTTAACCATGCAATCTATTCCCAAAGATGATCGCGCCACCTACGATATGCTCTGTGCTGCCGACAGTGTCGGTGTATTTCAGATTGAATCCCGAGCCCAGATGGCCATGTTGCCACGCTTAAAGCCGCGCTGTTTTTATGACTTGGTCATCGAGATTGCCATTGTGCGTCCCGGCCCCATTCAAGGCGGTATGGTGCATCCTTATCTGCGTCGCCGACAGGGCTTGGAAGAAGTAGACTATCCCAGTCAGGAAATTAAATCGGTGCTTGAAAGGACTCTGGGTATACCGGTATTTCAGGAGCAGGTCATTCGCCTGGCTATGGTTGCGGCGGGATTTAGTGGCGGTCAGGCAGATCAGTTGCGCCGCGCCATGGCCAGTTCAGGAAAAGTCGGATCCAGCTCAGGCAACAACCCGACCCTCGCCCAGTTCGAACAGAAACTCACCGACGGCATGATGGCACGGGGCTATTCACTGGATTTTGCCGAGCGTCTGTACAAGCAGATCCAAGGCTTTGGTGTCTATGGCTTCCCCGAATCGCACTCCGCCAGCTTTGCCCTCCTCGCCTATGTCTCCGCCTGGCTTAAATGCCACCACCCCGCGGCCTTTTGCTGCGCTCTGCTAAATAGCCAGCCGATGGGCTTTTACTCGCCGTCACAGCTATTACAGGACGCTCAGCGGCATCAGATAGAGATCCGCCCCATAGATGTCTGCCACAGCAGCTGGGAACATAGCTTGGAAACTGGCAGTACGACTGAACCGGCTATACGTTTGGGGCTCTGTTTGATTAAAGGCTTCTCATACCGCGCCGCGGAAAAAATCATCTCTGCACGCAGGCATAGCCAGCAGGGATTTAATAGCCTCCCAGAGCTGAGCCGAATGGCAGGCTTATCCCAGACTGATCTGGCATTACTAAGCAGTGCCGGCGCCCTGCGTTCATTGACCCGCAATCGTCGTCAGGCGCACTGGGATGCGTTGGCTATTGAAGACTACCGCCCCCTACTGGAATCAACAGAGGACAGTGAATCACTCCCGGCAATTCTATCCACTCCCTCAGAGGTGGAAGAGCTCAATGCCGATTACAGCAGCACCGGTGTTAGCCTTGGCCGTCACCCGATGGCGATACTGCGGGAGCGATCAAAAACCCTGCAGCGCTGTAAACGAACCATTGATCTACCGAGCATGGGCAATCGGCGCTTTGTGCGCATAGCGGGCTTGGTCACTGGACGCCAGCGACCGGGCACGGCTTCGGGAGTGATTTTTTTAACCCTTGAGGATGAAACTGGAAATAGCAATATAGTCGTCTGGACAACGGTTCAGGAACGCTGCCGCGAAGCTTTATTAAAAGGCAGTCTGCTGATGGTTAAAGGGGTGGTGGAGACCGACGGTAATGTGGTTCATGTGATTGCTCAGGAGCTGACTGATTGCAGCTCTCTTATGGCCGGGCTCTAATCTACAAACTACAAACTACAAACTACAAACTCTAACCTCTAAATAAAAAGCACTGAGACAACAGTCTTGACTAAGAAGCCTCAGCCAAGACCTTATACGCTGCAATAACAGCCTCTGGTGCCTGCACTAATTCGACCAGGACTCCTTCAGCAGACCGGGAGAATTCTTCCGTAAGTGCTCGACGCTTACCCAGGTTTCAATCACCGATCTAGGCGCCCCACATTCACCGGCCCCGCTCACCTAAGGATCAAAAGCACTCGGGGTAGCAGTTGGTGGCGGCTTACTACAGCGTGAGAAGGTTGCGTACAGTCATAGCCACCAGCACCAGTGAGCTGGCAGCAAAAGCAGGAAAACGCAGCATCACCTTGTTAGAGGTGACTTGCACAAGCGAGTGCACCACGCGAATGCCGACATAGGCCCAGGCCAGGTTTATTGCGATACTGTCGGCGTTGCCGGCCAGCAGGGTGTAAAACACCAATGCATAAAAGATGGTGGGTTGTTCGTGTAGGTGGTTGTAGTTATCGGCCGCCGACCTTGTACCGCTGGGCAGGACATTCAGTGATCCCGGATGTTTGGCGTCATCGGGAGCAATACTGGCCGCCTGCATGGCGGGAATGCGTCGAACATACATCAGAAGCCATATCACTAATGACCAGGTGATCAGTGCCAGGGCGGGAGAAAGAATTGCGTTGTCCATAGGGGGTTCCTTAAGGTTGTTTTTTTTATTTAAGAGTACGGAATCCAAAGCGACTATTCCAGCTATTATTCCAGCTATTATTCCAGCTATTA
>CAXAFJ010000130.1:0-5191 GCA_963968025.1 uncultured Pseudomonadales bacterium
TTGCGACGACATCACAGCTGCCATCAAGGCCAAAAAAACACTGTCATCCCGACCGTAGTGGAGGGATCTCAACCAGTTGGCAGCGTACTTTCCGGACTAGCTCAGAGTGACGTAGATTGGGTGATTCTGACAGGCTGGATTTGAACAGGGCTTCGAGTGGCGGCGAGGAGATCCTTCGGCTCCGCTCAGGATGACAGTCTTAGGTGCTGAGGAGATCCTTCGGCTTCGCTCAGGATGACAGTCTTGGGTGCTGTTGCGACGACATCACAGCTGCCATCAAGGCCAAAAAAACACTGTCATCCCGACCGCAGTGGAGGGATCTCAACCAGTTGGCAGGAGACTCTCTGGCCTCGTTAAGAGCGACGCTTCAAGCTACCCATTAGTTTTCAACTGCTTCTTGTAGCCAACACCTTAAAGCCCAGTAACAGCATAGCTCCGCCAGCAATCCGATCAATCCAGTGCCCCATACTATGAAATTTACCACTGACTGCGGGCCTGGATAACAACAGCGTTAAAAAAGCGAACCAAGCTAGCTGCAGTACCATCATCCATATGCCATAGAGCAATAAATGTTGGGCCGGTGTATCTTGGGATAAGACGATAGTGAACAAGGAGACAAAGTAGATCGGCGCTTTTGGGTTTAGAGCGTTACAGAGAAAGCCTAAGCCAATTGTCTTTATTCCAGACTGTGCAGTGCCAGCCTCTGTGTTTAAGGTCTCTGCTTTATGCGCTCTGGCTCTGAGGCCATTGATGCCAAGGTAAATCAGATAACCACCACCTAAAAGCTTAATGCCCCATAGTGCCGAAGACGAGCTGGCGATAACTGCAGCCAGCCCCAGTGATGAGTAGACAATATGGACGGATAAGCCTAGAGCAAAACCGAGGCTGCAGAGCAATCCTGCACGCTTGCCATTGGCCAGAGTTTGCTGAGACACCAAGACAAAGTCTGGGCCTGGTGCAGCAGCAGCGAGTAAATGTATTGATGTGATTATCAGCAAGCCTTGGTAAAGATCCATTGTTATTCCTATTAGTTTTTGTCAGTAACAGCACTGAAATCAACAAAGATCTCAGCGCTATAAACTATCTCGTCAAAAGAGGATTCAACAGTTCTCGGCGCCGCGGCTTGCATATGATTCATCGATTTATCATTGTAGCTGCGGCTTCGCTTGGTCGCCGTCACCACTATCTCTTCAAGCATCTGCGCTCCCTGAGTGCCCTTTACCCAGAGTCGATTGTCTCTAAAATTTACCGGGGTCAGGGTCACGCCCAGTGATTTTTCATAGAGGGCTTTTTGTTTCATAACCTTTTCCAGGGCAAGCTGTTTGACTTGGCTTTTATAGGCGTCTTTCTTGGAGTGTTCGAAGGCGATATCGGATAGCTCTATTTCTTCTTTACTGTCGGCGACGCTGGCGATGGTCTCGAGTTGAGACTCTTGAGTAATGGTCACGGCCATACGGTTAACTACCTTATAGCTATCGGGCTTTTTACCAAACCAGCCATACTGCTGCGAGGTGGAAAATTTTGAGCTTTTTATATGGTCGGGGTTTATACCGGCAGTGACTAGCTGTTGGCTGATGGACTCTCTAATGGCAATGTTATTGGAAATCGATGTTGAGAGCTGCTTGTCTTCGCTGGTGATCACTAGGCTAATAATGGCGCTGTCGGAATAGGCTTTTTCTTCGGCTTCAGCGCTTAGCGTGACAATCTTGTCATTGGGATGCAGGAACTGGCGCAGTTCATTGGGGCTGCCTTTGAGTTCTGGCTGGGCAAAGGCGCTCAGGGGCAGGCAGCAAAAAAGTAGGCATGTGATTAATCTGGTCATAGTGGTTTGATCCGGTTGGTCTGTGGTTATTTAATAAAATAGACCCTGGCGGCGGTTACTGCCTACAATGACGGGATTAAAAGTCTTAGACGGGATTAAAAGTCTTACATTAGACAGCTGCAATTAGACAGCTTCAAATAAATAGAGAGTCAGGCGCTTAGCATGATCGAGATCACTGCCAGAGAAAAAATCTACCAAGTCATTTTTGGCACGGATACGCCTGCCGGACAACGCTTCGATATTTTGCTGATCTATATGATCCTGTTGAGTGTGCTGGCGGTTATTTTTGGGTCGATTAGTTCGATTAACGATCAGTATGGGGTTTGGATCTTTCGCCTGGAGTGGATCTTTACCGCTCTGTTTTCCATTGAGTATCTACTGCGTATCTATTCCTCACCGAAACGTCTGAGCTATATATTCAGCTTCTATGGTCTTGTGGACCTACTTTCGATAGTGCCTACCTATCTGGCGCTGTTTGTGCCCGGTGCCAGTTACTGGCTGGTCTTGCGCCTGCTGCGGGTACTGCGTGTGTTTCGTGTGCTCAAGCTGGTGCGCTACCTCTCTGAAGCCAATATTCTGCTGCGCTCCATGTATGCCTCGCGACGCAAGGTATTGGTGTTTTTCACCGTGGTGATGGTGCTCAGTGTAATTTTTGGCAGCTTGATGTTCTTGGTGGAAGGGCCGGACAATGGCTTTACCAGTATTCCTCGGAGCATCTACTGGACCATCGTGACTATTACCACTGTGGGTTATGGAGATATTGCACCCCAAACTGTGGTCGGGCAGATTATTGCGACTATGGCAATGCTCACAGGTTACTCGATTATTGCTATTCCAACCGGTATTTTCACCGCGGAGATTGCACGTGAGATCAATACTGCCAGCAATAATACAAGGTGCAATATCTGTGAACGCAGTGGCCATCATCCCGATGCCGAGTACTGTTATCACTGTGGTATAGAGCTGTCCAAAGCCTAAGCTTTTAACTTAGGCTCTTAAATTAGGCTCTTAATAGGCTCTTAATCTAAAACCTTAGACGGAAGCACGCTGCTCTGAGGCGATGCGATAACTCAACGCCTCTTGATAGTCCTCACTGATAACCTGCTTGCGGCCCGCCAGGTCGGCAATACTCCGCGCCACCCTCAACACCCGATAAAACCCTCTGGTTGAAAGTCCAAATCGGGTAATCGTATGATCCATCAGATTGCGTTGTTCACAGCTTAGAGGGCAGATAGTTTTCAGTTCTTCACTGCTCAATTGGCTATTGGTTTTTCCCTGTCGATTTAGCTGTCGCTCGCGCGCGACACAGATCCGTTGCTGGATCTGCTGGTCGCTTTCGCCTTTGGGTTGCTGTTTGTGATCTGCCTGTTGCTGATTTAGCAGTTGATTGTTTTCGATGGGGGTGACCTGCACCTGCAGATCGATGCGGTCTAATAGCGGTCCCGAGATCTTTCCGCGGTAGCGATTGATTTGATCCGGGGTGCAGCGACAACGGGGGCTGCCAAGATAGCCGCAGGGGCAGGGGTTCATGGCGGCAATCAATTGGAAATTGGCGGGGTAACAGACCTGTGCGGCGACGCGGGAGATATTAATCTCGCCAGATTCCATGGGTTCGCGAAGTACTTCCAATACGCTGCGGGAAAACTCAGGCAGTTCATCGAGAAATAGCACTCCCTGATGGGCGAGGGATATTTCACCTGGCCTCGGACTACTGCCTCCCCTCACCAGTGCCGCGGAGGAGGCAGTGTGATGAGGTGCGCGAAAGGGCCGTGCCCAGATCGGTTGGCGCAACCCTTTGCCAGCTACGGAATAGATAGAAGCGACTTCTAATGCTTGCTGGTTATTTAGCGGTGGCAAAATGCCGGGAAGGCGACTGGCGAGCATGGTTTTACCGGTGCCTGGGGGCCCGTAAAACAGCAGCTTGTGGCCGCCGCTGGCGGAGATTTCCAAGGCGCGTTTGGCATGGTGTTGGCCGATCACTTGATTGAGCTGGCTGTGATTGTCACTGGCTTTATTGGTGAGTTGATCTTGAGAATCTATCGGCGGGTTTATTGACGGGTTTTTCGAAGAGTCCCAAAGTTGCAGCTGTGTCTGCTGCAGTAGGTGCCCAGAGATATCCAATAGATGTGTGCAGGGCAGGATCTCGAGGCCGTCCACTAGAGAGGCTTCCTCAGCATTATGGCGGCTAATAATTAGCCGCTTGCCCTGGTGCAGACAACCCAGTGCTGCGGGTAGTACCGCATCGACTCCACGAGTGTCCCCAGAGAGGGCCAGTTCGCCAATAAATTCATATTGATCGAGCTGATCCAGGGGCACCTGTCCCGAGGCCGCAAGAATCGCCACGGCAATGGCGAGATCAAAACGACTGCCTTCTTTGGGCAGTTCAGCGGGTGCCAAATTGACGGTGATGCGCCGTGCGGGAAAATCAAAGTGCGAATTGAGGATGGCGCTGCGGACCCGGTCTTTGCTCTCTTTAACCGCGGTTTCCGGTAGGCCGACCATATGAAAGCTCGGCAGACCATTGGACAGATGCACTTCAACTGAGACCAGTGGCGCATTGATACCGAGCTTTGCTCGCGTGTTGACCACCGCAAGTGACATTGCATACCTCCCTGTATGTCTTTCTAGAATGACCCCTCAATCCGGTGAGGGGCACTATATATGTAGGCTATTTATTACTTTGGTTGGATCTGAGCTGGCTGATGCTTTGTTCAAGGCTGCTGATTTGAGTTTCGAGGGCGTCGAGTTTTTCTCGCGAGCGCTGCAAGACCGCCTGTTGAATGTCGAACTCTTCCCGAGTAACCAGATCCATTTTTTGCAGGGCCTTGGTCATGGCGGAGCGAACCTGCATCTGCATCTCATCCCCCAGGGCTTGAGCACCCGGCACAAAGGCCTGATTAAACTGTTTGATAAATTGGTTGACGATATTGTCTTGATTCAATGGGTAGTTCCTCTTTTAGTTCCGAGCGATACTTTGCAGTTTAGCAAATTGCACTGGGATACCCCATGCATTTACAGCAGTTGAGACCTGTCACGCTAATCATCTAATGAGCTGCCCAGTTTGGTGCGCGGGTTACACTAGGGGCTTTTATCTGTGCACCATCTTGGCCCGTCACGGGACTATTTAATGATAAATTGAGCGGAAAGACCGCTGAAAATATGTTGGCACGGGTTGTGCATTGTCCTTACCGAAGCATTAAAAACTTAACCTTACACAATGTGTTTATTTTACTTTTATATCTTGGGAGATATATCGATGAAAGCTTTAAAAACTGCAATTTTCGCTGCAACGATGATGTCTGGTGCCACTGCAATGGCTGCTGAAGTGTCTGGCAATGTAGCAATTGGTTCCGATTACTTTTTCCGTGG
>CAXAFJ010000131.1:0-5106 GCA_963968025.1 uncultured Pseudomonadales bacterium
GGTGTCTGGGCGAGATTGAGTCTCTCGGGATATTTAATCATTGGGCTAGTCTCTCCACCTTCCTGCAACTCTCTTTAGATTCAGCTATTCATTAAAGGGTAGTTGTAAAAAAGGCCGCGTTAGCGGCCTTTTTTGATAACGACCTTAGATCGCCTTGATGGTGCCTTTTGGCAGCACTGCGTGAACCGCGGACTTTTGGAACTTAAGTTCGAGCTTGTCGTTCACTTCAACCACTACATACTCACCTTCCAGCTTAACGATCTTGCCGAGTATGCCGCTGGTCATAGTGACTTCATCACCCTTTGCCAGTCCAGTGATCAGATCAGTATGCTCTTTCTGACGCTTGCGCTGGGGACGGATAATAAACAGGTACATAAAGATAAACAGACCGCCAAACATAATCAGCGAGCCGGTAATGCCCGGGTCGCCTGAACCGGCAGCCGTCTGAGCCTGTGCACTGGAAATAAAAAACATAGTTAATCCTTAGGGTTAAATTATTAAGCTTAGAGAATTCGCGCCGCGACAGTCTTAGGTCTCGGCAGTTACCGTTAAAAAATAATTATCGCTGGGCTAAAGCTTTGAAGGTAAAAAGCTTTGTAGATTAAAAGCTTTGTAAATAAAAAGCTTTGTAGATTAAAAGCGTTGTAGATAAAAAGCATTACAAGTTCTCTTTAATCCAGGCCAACGCGTCGTCGTGATGGCTTTTGGTTTTCACCTTTGGCATCACATGCTTAATCAGGCCATCTTTGCCGATCACGAAGGTGCTGCGCAACACGCCCATATATTCGCGGCCCATAAATTTCTTCATATCCCAGGCGCCATAGCTCTCGGTGACCTGATGATCTTCATCGGAGAGCAGCGTAAAGTTGAGCTCCTGCTTGTCTTCAAACTTAACCAGACGGTCCACTGAGTCCGGGCTAACAGCCATCACTACAGTGTCTAGCTCAGCGAATTGATCTTTGCTGTCGCGAATACCACAGGCCTGCACAGTGCAGCCCGGAGTCATTGCCTTGGGGTAAAAATACAGCAACACATTCTTGGTACCGCGGAATTCCGCCAGACTGACTTTTTCGCCACGCTGATTAAATAGCGAGAAATCGCTCGCCGGAGTTCCAACTTCAGAAAATGCCATAGTTCTCTCCCAATAAGAGGCTGTTTTTAAGGTCGCTTACTGTAGCAAACTTATTGTCCCAGCAACCAGTAAAAGCGTGCTTGCGAGGCTATTTAGGGCCAAAAACGGCAAATCCCTCAGCGACAAAAAAGCCGCTTACTCAATGAAGAATAAACGGCCCTTGGATATTGCTAACTAACAGCTCTTACTCTTATATCGAGCAAACTTCACAGCGCTCTATGGCAGCAGGTGCTGAACCGCATCGCGCTCTTCTGTAAGTTCTTGCTGAGTCGCAGTCATCTTAGCACGAGAGAAATCATTGATTTCAACGCCCTGAACAATTTCCCAGTCGCCATCTTTACAGACGCAGGGGAAAGAGTAGATAAGGCCTTCGGTGATGCCGTAACTGCCATCGCTGTAAACACCCATGCTTACCCAATCGCCATCGGCAGTTCCCAGCGCCCAGCTGCGCATATGGGCAATCGCCGCATTCGCTGCTGAAGCGGCACTTGAAGCGCCACGGGCTTTAATAATTGCTGCACCACGCTGCTGTACAACGGGAATAAAGTCATTCTCATACCAGTCCTGATCAACCATATCGATGGCAGCTTTACCATTGACTTTAGTCTGGTGGATATCGGGATACTGTGTCGCTGAGTGATTGCCCCAGATCGTCATATGGGTCACATCATTGATCGTGGTACCGGTCTTAGCCGCGATCTGACTCAGGGCACGGTTGTGATCAAGGCGGGTCATAGCAGTGAATTGACGCGGGTTAATCGACGGCGCGTTGCGCTGAGCAATCAAAGAATTGGTGTTAGCTGGATTGCCGACGACCAAGACTTTAATGGCTTTTGAAGCGTTGGCATCGATCGCCTTGCCCTGGGCAGAGAAGATCGCAGCGTTAGCTTCGAGCAGGTCTTTACGCTCCATGCCTGGTCCACGTGGACGAGCACCAACTAACAATGCGTAATCCGTGTCTTTAAAAGCAATCGCAGCGTCGTCGGTGCAAACCATATCGGTAAGCAGCGGGAATGCGCAGTCTTCTAGTTCCATGGCAACACCTTTCAGTGCTTCCAGCGCCGGAGTGATTTCAAGCATCTGCAAAATAACCGGCTGATCGGTGCCAAGCATTTCGCCAGCGGCGATACGGAACAATAGAGAGTAGCTAATTTGGCCTGCGGCCCCTGTGACAGTAACGCGAACGGGTGATTTCAAGATGGTTCTCCGGGAAAGTTATGTAGGCCTAATGTAGAGCAGCCTGTTAGTTGCTCTATTTCGGGGCGCTATTATAAGGATGCACAGCTAAAATGCATCCTTGCCAGACTTATGGGGATCATTTTCACCAACAATAACCCCCTCTTCGATGGTTACCCGGCATCCGTTACCCTCTGGGACTAGGCGCAGAGCTCTTTGTAGGTGGCGAGCATGCGGGCATAGAGCTGATCTTTAAAGTCGCTGGCTGAGGTATCCAGCTGGGCAACGATATCCACCAAATGCTCATTGTCTTCTTTGCCGCCCCACTGCTTCTGGTAGCTGCCGTCCTGATAGCCGTGATCCTGACGGAAGAAATTGAGTACGTTTTTACCAACGTAGCCCACATAGAGCTGCTCAAAGTCCATATCAATACCCTGCATCAGCTTGGCAAAACGCACAGCGTCAAAACCTTTGCTGGCCAGTGTATATTCGGTAAAGTCTTCGAGGTCGATACGAAAATCGCCAGTTTGCTGTGGCGTCGCAAAAGCTGCGGTAACCTGCTCGGCAATAGACTCCGCGGAGTCGCCCTTCAGCAGCATAATGCTTAGACCAAAGTGCCAGATATCCACCAGCTCCAGTGCAATCTGACCAATATCCGGATTCTGCTTTTTCCACCACTTCCAACCCCAATGGTCGAGCAGCTCGGCACACTCTACCCAAATAGCCCGATACCATTCAAAATTCTGCGTCTGCCACTGGGTATGGACCTTGGTATTCATATCGTTCTGCAGTTCAAGCATGGTTAATAGCTGTTGCTGTTTCATCTGTAGTTCCTAATTCTAGGTTGCTGCTGTGGATTGCATTTTTTAAGCACGAACAAAGCTATTGCTCTGTTTCTCTGAGCCAATGGTTGTGCTGGCCCCATGACCGGTAATCACAACCGCATCATCATGCAAGGTATAGAGTCGCTGGCTGATCGACTGTTTGATCTCGTCAAAGTTGCCGCCGGGCAGATCGGTGCGACCAATACTGCCCTGAAACAAAGTGTCACCGGCAATCAGTGTCTTGTATTCATCAAACCAAAAGCTCACCGAGCCCGGCGTGTGTCCCGGCGTATGAATCGCAACAGCACCGCAGCAGTCAAACGACTGATCATCTGTTATATAGTGGTCGGGTTCTGGCAGTGACACCGTCGGCACACCGAACATCGCGCACTGTTCCTCAACCATATCCCAGAGAAACTGATCGCCCTTGTGCAGATAAATCGGCGCGCCAGTGGCGTTTTTGATTTCCCCTGCGGCCAAGATATGGTCCAGGTGGGCATGGGAGTGAATAATCGCCACCACCTTGAGATTTAATTCCGTTAACAGCGCCAAGATTTTATCCGCATCGCCACCGGGATCGACCACCAGAGCTCTGCCGCTGAGTCGATCGCCAATCACCGAGCAGTTGCACTGCAGTGGGCCCACCGGAAAAGTGCGGATAATAAAGTTGGACTGCTCTGCACCTGAACTCTGGGCATGGCTATTAGTCAGTTCGGTCATATTGGCTATCTCTTATCTAGGCAGGTATTTGAAAAAGACGGTTAAAGTTTTCAGTGGTGGCTGCGGCCAGCTCTTCAAGGCTAATGCCGCGCAGATCCGCCATACATTGCGCCACTTCGCGAACATACTGAGGTTCATTCTGTGAGCCGCGATGGGGAACCGGCGCCAACCAGGGCGAGTCAGTTTCCACCAGTATACGATCCAGCGGGACTTTCACGGCAACATCGCGCAGTTCTTTGGCATTGGCAAAGGTGACGATACCGGAAAAGGAAATATAAAACCCCAATTCCAGAGCTTGCTGGGCCATTTCCCAGGTCTCGGTAAAACAGTGCATCACACCGCCAGCAGATGGGGTATGTCTCCGCATCAGCGCAATGGTTTCTTCCCGGGCATCGCGAGTGTGAATAATCACAGGTTTGGCAATTTCCTGACAGGCCTGCAGGTGATTAACAAAACTCTGGCGCTGCCAGTCGATGGTCTCGCTGCTGTAAAAATTATCTAAGCCAGTCTCCCCTATGGCAACCACGCGAGGCTCTTGGGCCAGACTAACCAGCTCTTCGATGCTCGGCACCGGCTGTGGGATTTTCTGCAAGGGGTGTACGCCAACCGAGGAGTAGACGTTATCAAATTGTGCGGTGAGATCAATCAGTGAGCGCGAGGTGGTCATGTCTACGGCGACGCTGAGAAAATGGGTGACGCCGCGAGCCTGAGCTGCATCTATTACGCCATTGAGGCCGCCGTCTCGATCGCTTAAATCCAAGTGATCCAGATGACAGTGAGAGTCTACCAGCATAGCTTAAAGGGTCTTTTTTTAGGATTGATTTCTACATGGTTAATGTAGGCTTGTGGGAGTGTACCGTACCGGTAAGTGCCTGTTCAATATCAACTTTTAAATCTTCCTGTTCGGGGCTCAATTGAACACCGATACCCTCCTGCTTAAAGCTCGCAGAACCCTTGTGGGTTACCCAGACAACCTTGCCGGTCATGGGTATGGGTTCGGGGCGTAAGTAGACACTTAACAGAAAGAAAATATCATCGCCTAACTCGTAACTTTTCTTTGTCGGTACAAATATACCGCCGCCCTGAACAAACGCCATATAGTGTTCGTACAGTGCATCTTCATTTTTAATTTCAACGGATAAAATACCGCCTTTGCCGCCTTTAAACATCCGTATTGCCTCTCGTCCATACACTGAATTTAGCTTAGCACGAAAACCCTGGATGCGATGATAATGTGGCTAGTGCTGTTATCTT
>CAXAFJ010000132.1:0-5081 GCA_963968025.1 uncultured Pseudomonadales bacterium
GGTATTGTGGGTCGGGATAGCACCCCAGCCTGTCATCCTGAGCGAAGCCGAAGGATCTCCAACTTATCACTACCCAGATCCAGTCAAACAGGGCAAAATACTCACCAAACTAGCAAGGAATGTCTATGCGACTAATTATTGGTATGTCTGGCTCCAGCGGTGTTATTTACGGTATTCGCATGCTGCAAATGCTCGCCGACAAGCCCGAAATCGAAACCCATCTGGTAATCAGCCAAGCGGCGCGCATGAACATAGGTATAGAAACCGATTGGGCCGCTGAAGATGTGGAAGCCCTGGCCGATGAAGTGCATAACAATAAGAATATCGGCGCCACTATCGCCAGCGGTTCATTTAAAACCGCCGGCATGATTGTAGTTCCCTGTTCCATGAAGACCCTTTCAGGAATCGTTAATTCTTACGCCGACAATCTACTGATTCGCGCTGCAGATGTGATCCTCAAAGAGCGCCGCAGGCTGGTGATTGTGCCCCGTGAATCCCCTTTGCACACTGGCCACTGCGAACTGATGTTTAAGGCCAGCCAATACGGTGCGATTATCTGTCCACCATCACCGGCGTTTTATACTAACCCTCAAAGTGTCGACGATATTATCAATCACTCTGTGGCCCGAGTGTTGGATCTATTTGATATCGAAACTGCGAGCCTAAAGCGCTGG
Source organism: uncultured Pseudomonadales bacterium (assembly GCA_963968025.1). GTDB lineage: Bacteria > Pseudomonadota > Gammaproteobacteria > Pseudomonadales > Porticoccaceae > HTCC2207. Next base: position 675 of record CAXAFJ010000132.1, read on the forward strand.
CAAGGGCAGGGCAGTTAATGGCGGCTGATACGTCCCCATTAAAGACTTTTCTGCAGTCAGAGTCGGTGCTGACTCTGTCGGTTAACGATGATCAAGGGCCTTGGACTGCGCCGGTTCTCTATGTGGCCGATGAAGATTTAAATCTCTATTTTCTCTCCTCTTCTTCGACTCGACATATTGCCAGCCTGCCGGAAGATGGCCGCATTGCGGCATCGATTTATAGCGACTACAAGGGCGATTGGTTGGGAATCTGCGGTGTGCAGATGGAGGCGGATATCCGTCAGGTTGATGAGGCTCACAGAGCCGTTGCAGCGGCGCGTTATTTTCAGCGTTATCCAGAAGTGAAGGCATTGATTGATAATCCGGCCAATGATCAGGAAAAGCGCATTGGCGCGGCCTTTGGCAAGAGCCACTTTTTTCGTGTCACGCCGACCTTTTTGCGCTTTATTAATAATGCCGATGGTTTTTCATCGCGCAATGAGTGGCGTTTCTAGTGCTTTTTTTAAATAACACTAGTCCTCTAGATTAAACAGCTTGGTATTGCCGCCTCGAGCAACCAAATTTTCCGTGCGCGTGCGCTCGCTTAAAAACCATAGCAACCAATGGTAGCTATAACCTTCGTCCCGCTGAGGCCATTCAATTAACGGGATAATACTCCCAGACCGTTCTGCCATGGCCTGCCTCAGGCTTGAGCTATCGGCATTTAGGCTATTGGCGACAATGGCCTCAACCTGATCATCTTGAATCAACTCTCCAAGACTTTCGAGGGCAGTAAGTTGCAGCAGCTGATTAGCTAAACCGGCTTTGAGGTAATTATTTTGCAGGCTTTGTAGTTCCTCCTGATGACAGCTGTCAGCCGTAACAATCACCGCACAGCCGCAGAGTAGGGCGCTGGCAATTTGCTTCTCTGCACTGGCTAATAAATCCTCTTGGGTAACAATGAGTGTCACCACACCACGGCCTTGAACCGACAACTGATTTTCCTCTCCCGTGGGTCCCGGCAGTTGTATAGGATTGGCCAGCTTTTCTCTCGCCACCGCATCAATGGTCTGCAGCCAGGATTGCTCTGTGACGACCTGTTGCAGAATAATCAGTCGCGAGTCAATCGAAGTAGACTGCCAGTTCTTCAGTGCCTTTTGAGCGCAGGATACTGAGGCTCCATGAGCTGTCTCAGACTCATTGATGGCCACTTCAAATGATCGGCCTTCAGTCTCTGGAATATCTGCACGCGAGAAGCGCAGCAGATAGTTGGGTCCACCGGCTTTTGGCCCCGTGCCCGACAGCCCGCGACCACCAAAGGGGTTAACCCCAACCACTGCACCGACCATATTGCGGTTGATATAGGTATTGCCGGCAATGGTGTTGCTAAAGACCTTTTGAGCAAAGGCTTGAATACGACTGTGAACACCTAGGGTGAGACCAAAGCCGGTGTTATTGATTTGTTCAATAACATCTCCGAGCTTATCCGAATCAAAGCGAACCACGTGGAGTATGGGTCCGAAGACTTCTTCGGTAAGCAGGTCGAGGGAATCAATTTCAAAGGCATGGGGCGCGACGAAACTACCATTCTCACAGCTGCTGTTCAGCTCAACCTTGGCGATAAGTTTGGCTTCTCTATGCATACGATCTATATGGGCCTGCAACTCTTTTTGCGCGCCAGAGTCGATCACTGGACCCAGGTCGCTGCTCAGTAAGCGTGGATCGCCAGCATTCAGTGACGCCATGGCGCCTTTGAGCATCTGCAGCACATTGTCGGCTATATCGGATTGGATAAATAACACCCGCAGGGCCGAACAGCGCTGCCCGGCGCTCTGAAAAGCCGACATAATCACGTCGTCCACCACCTGCTCGGGCAGGGCGCTGGAGTCGACGACCATACAGTTTTGACCGCCGGTCTCTGCGATAAAGGGAATAGGTGTGCCGGGACGCAGAGCCAGTTGTTGATTGATATGTTGAGCGGTGCCAGTGGAGCCAGTGAAAGAAATACCGGCAATGCGACTATCGCCGAGAACTAGATTGCCAATCTGCGAGCCACTGCCGAGCAGTAGCTGCAATGCTGCGCCGGGAACGCCGGCCTCATGAAACAAGCGCACTGCATAGGCGGCAATAGCCGGTGTCTGAGCTGCGGGTTTGGCCAGCACGGTATTGCCCGCTGCGAGTGCTGCGGCAATCTGGCCGACGGTAATGGCGAGGGGGAAATTCCATGGGCTGACACAGAAGAATACTCCACGTCCGGTTAAGCCCTGAAATGATTTGGCTTGCACTGCGTAATAGCGGCAGAAGTCGATGGCCTCGCGAACTTCGGAGATGCCGTCATTAACTGTGCGACCGCCCTCAAGGCTAATGACGCCAATTAGCTGACCAAAATCTCTCTCCATTAAGTCCGCGACTTTCTCGAGGATCGTTGCTCGTGCACCATGACCTACGCCATTCCAAGCCGGATGAGCTTGATTGGCAGATGCCAGAGCGCGGAGAATATCTTCATCGTCGACTCGGGCGCTGTGACCAATCAGCTGAGTCTGATCGCTTGGGCTGTAGCTGGGTATCCGTTCTCGGTCTAAAGCCACGCCGTCAATAATCGGTTGCGACAGTAGCTGCGGGGTTTTGGCAACTTGGCCCAAGAGCTGCTCGGCGTCCAATATTGAATCCAGATCTATGCCATGGGCATTTTTGCGATCTTCCCCTGCTGCGCTAAACATCTCTGGAGGCACAGGGATACCTTTGTGCTGATAGGGGAAGCAGCTATTGACCTGGTTGCGGTTATCGTCGAGCAGTTCGTCTACTGGAGTCTGTTCATCGAGGAAGCGATTGACAAAGGAGCTGTTGGCGCCATTTTCCAGCAGCCGTCGAACCAGGTAGGGCAGTAAATCACTATGCTTACCGATGGGGGCATAGACGCGCACTGAAATGGTTTTGGCCGCGGCCTTTCTCAGGTTGTTATAGAGGATATGGCCCATGCCATGGAGGCGTTGGAATTCAAAATTACGGTCCCCGGCAATATTGAGAATCATGGTCGCGGTATAGGCATTGTGGGTCGCGAATTGCGGGTAAACCGCATCCTGAGCATCGAGCAAAATACCGGCACAGTGCTGATAGCAGAGATCGGTATTGGCTTTGCGGGTAAACACTGGGTAGCTGGTAAAGCCCAGTTCCTGGGCATGTTTTATCTCGGCATCCCAGTAGGCCCCTTTAACCAGTCGCACCATCAAACGGCGATTCGTCTCGCGGGCCAGACCAATTAACCATTTAGCGGTATCCGGCGCGCGCTTTTGATAGGCCTGCAAAACAAAGCCGAGTCCCTGCCAGCCATCGAGATCTCTGTCTTTGGCTAGGGCCTCAAAGATATCCATTGAGATATCCAATCGGTAGGCTTCCTCGGCATCTATAGACAGGCCTATATTGTATTTCGCCGCCTGCATGCAGAGCTGTTTTATCCGTGGCAGCAATTCATCCATTACTCGCTGGTGCTGGGCAAAATAGTAGCGCGGGTGCAGCGCTGAGAGCTTTACTGAAATGCCATTAGCACTGTTTACATCAGAGTTATTGGAGCTCTGGCCGATACTCTCAAGGGCACTGGCATAAGCGGCTAAATAGTTCCGCGCATCGGCGTCCGTGCGCGCGCCCTCACCGAGCATATCAAAGGAAAATTTAGTCTCAGCGTCGTTTTGTTTGGCGCCACGCTTAAGGCCCTCTTTGATATTGCGACCCAGCACATACTGACCGCCCATTATTTTCATTGCCTGCATCACCGCGGCGCGAATAACCGGTTCCCCGGCACTGGCGGTGAGTCGCCTGACCCAGTTGTCGGTATTTTCAGTGATCTCCGAATCGAGACTCACCAGCTGGCCGGTGAGCATCAGGCCCCAGGTTGAGGCATTCACAAACAGCGATTTGGAGTTGTTGCGATGGCTGTTCCAGTTGCCGGCTTGGATCTTTTCGGCAATTAAGCGATCCGCGGTCAACGCATCGGGCACGCGCAACAGCGCTTCGGCCAAGCACATCAGCGCCACACCTTCGGCATTAGAGAGACCAAACTCGAGTAAAAAGGCATCCAATATACCGCTGCTGGATTTGTCCGCGCGACACTGAGTCACCAGATCCCGAGACTCCTGCAAGATGGTCTCGCGAGTTGCGCCAGAGAGTGGATTGCTGTGCAGTAACTGAGTCACAGCTTGGTGCTCTTCCTGGTGAGTGGCATGACGGATTTTATTGCGCAGCGCAGTCTGATTCATGGGTGCTTACTCGAGTTTGGGTTGTGTTTAATATGTGGCATTTTTGCCTAAATCTCGCAGTATATGTCTCCATAATTGGCATTTATCCAGTTAAATAAACTGCTAATTTGGCTATGATAGACTATTATTCTGTTTTAGATGCTTGCCGTCTAGAGTGCCTTCTAGAGTGTCTTCT
>CAXAFJ010000133.1:0-5077 GCA_963968025.1 uncultured Pseudomonadales bacterium
GCGCGGGCCCTGCAAAGGATCAGCCCAAAGCGGTTTGAATGTTTAATTTTTGTCATTCTCATTCTCATTCTCCTTACCGAATAGTGCTCAGGCTCTAAAAGCTATTAAAGGTAGAGCAAAAAAGAGCGATGCCGGCTGTTCATAAACTGTTCCCTATTGTTTTTGTCTTGCTTCCATTCAAACTGCTACTGCTACTGCTACTGCTACTGTTAATGATGCGGCGGCGGCGGCTAAAAATAGCCTATTACAGGCCCTTTTGCAGCAAACTACTAAACGGCAGTGACGCCGAAACCTGTTGATTCAAGAGATTGATTAATACTATAGCGCGCGCATCGCCATCGGGCTGAGAAAATACTGCATTTAGACCGCGAAAGGGTCCCTCTACCACCTCTAGTGAGTCGCCCGGTTGTGGCAAATCGGAGACCAACTCATCATTGCTCGGATCTGTGCGCTGCCTTAGCTGGGCAATCAGTGCTTCGGGGACTTTTACTGGCGCACCGGCACAGGTGACAAAATGACTGACACCGCGGGTTGAGCGAACAGTGGTTGAGGAGACCGACGACTGATCGAAATTAACAAATAAGTAGCTTGGGAACAGCGCTTCCTGCTTGACCAGTCGCGAGCCTCGAGAGAGCTTCTCGACACGTATCATCGGGCAGAATGAATTGACGCCTTGGCGTTCAAGGTTGTCCACCGCCCTGCTTTCTTGCTTCGATTTTGTCTGGAGTAAAAACCAGCTTTCCATAGCCACCACCCTGTAAAACTTTATCGACTATCTAAATTTAACTACTAAAAAGCAACTTAATCAAGCAGCGCAAGAAGCTCCTGCTCGCATTTAGCTAACAGATCTCTGTCGCCACGGGTTTCTAGATTGAGCCTCACCACTGGCTCAGTGTTACTCATGCGCAGATTAAAGCGCCACTCGGGGAATTCCATTGAAATTCCGTCACTGTCATCGACTGCAAGGGCACTGGTCTGATAGTGCGCGCGCACGCGCTCTATGGCCGCCGCGGGATCGGCAATTTTACGATTGATCTCACCTGGAGACGGATAAGCTTCCACCATTTCATCTACTAACGCAGAGAGCGGCTTACCGCTGCGGGTTATCAACTCAATCACCAGTAGCCAAGGGATCATACCGCTATCGCAATAAAAGAAGTCTCTGAAGTAGTGGTGAGCACTCATCTCGCCACCGTAAACCGCATCCTCGGCGCGCATACGCTCTTTAATAAACGCATGGCCAGTCTTTGACTGCACTGCATGACCCCCACCTTTTTTGGCCACCTCGATGGTGTTCCAAGTCAGGCGCGGATCATGAACAATTTTGGCACCCGGATTTTTTAACAGAAAGGCTTCGGCGAGCAGGCCAACAATATAGTAACCCTCAATAAAATTGCCCTTTTCATCCACCAGGAAGCAGCGATCAAAATCTCCGTCCCAGGCAATGCCCATATCCGCTTTGTGCTCTAGCACTGCATCAATAGTCGGCGCGCGATTTTCATGGAGAATGGGATTGGGAATACCGTTGGGGAAGGTGCCATCCGGTTCATTAAAGATTTTAACAATTTCGATGGGCAGCTTCAGCTCAGCAAAGCGCTTTTCGATGGCGTCGACCACATGGCCCGCAGCACCGTTGCCAGCGTTCATTACTAACGTAAGCGGCGTAATCGCACTGTTATCGATATAGCCCAGCAGATGATCCAGATAGGCATCGAGGATCGAGACCTGTTTGTAGTCACCGCGGGCAGCCGGATCTCTGACCGGGAAGTTATTCTCTTCTGCCAGGCGCTTAATATCTAACAGCCCGGTATCTGAACTGATCGGTCGAGAGCCCTCACGGATCGGCTTCATACCGTTATAGTCAATGGGATTGTGGCTGGCGGTCACTTCAATGCCACCATCTGCATTCAGGTGGGAGGTGGCAAAATAGACCTCTTCGGTACCCACCATACCAATATCAATCACATCGGCACCGGCATCGCGGATGCCCTCGCTAAGGGCCGTTTTGAGAGCCTCACTGGTAAGGCGAATATCACCCCCGAGAACAATGCTTTTCGGTTTTAGAAACTCGGCGTAAGCGCGACCGATGCGGTAGGCTATTTCTTCATCCAGCTCAGTGCCAAGTTGGCCTCGAATATCATAGGCTTTAAAGCAGGTCAGCTCGGTCATTATTGTCTCTCTTGTGAGGGGCCTGAATATCAGTTTCCCCTGATATATGTTTAAAACCTGTTATCTAGAGCCTTGCGGGGCACAGACAACAGCCAAGGGATTAAAACTACAGATTATGCGTATTAGTATAGCTTAGATTGTTAGGGGCAGCCTGATTATCCAGAGTTACTATCGTTACTGTTGTTACCTGCGCTACTAGACCCGCTACTAGACCCGTTACTAGAGCGGCCAGAACAGCGGCACCAACAATACCACCGTCACGCCAACCATCAAACTGAGCAAAATTCCGACACGAAAATAGTCACTAAGATGGTAGCCCCCGGGACCCTGAACCATGAGGTTAGTTTGGTAGCCGAACGGCGTCAAGAAACTAGCTGATGCTGCGAACATTATTATCATCACAAAGGGCAATAGACTCGCATCCAACTCAACACTCAACGCCTGAGCCAGGGGAAACATCAACACTGCAGCGGCATTGTTGGTAATCAATTCAGTGGCGATCACCGTGGCTATATAGAGCAGCACTAAATTTAAAAATGGATTGCCATCCGCCAGCAAGATAATTCCCTGAGCAGCCAGATCCGCCAGACCGGTTTTTTGCAAAGCAAAGCCCAGTGCCAGAGATGCACCGATAGCCAGCAGCACCCTAAAGTCGATACTGCGCTGGGCAAACTCCATGGAGATGCAGCCCGTTGCCGCCAAGGCCACCACCAACAGCAGTGACGCAGCCACCAGAGACATCAGCCCCGATACAACCACCAACACAAACAGCCCCAGTAATCCCAGCGCGACAGGCGCCTTGCTGACATCGGGAATGCTGACATCATCAATCCGGCTGAGTAGTAGAAAATCGCGACTGTAACGGTGGCGGCGAACAAAACCTCGAGCCGCTTCCAGCAGCAAAGTATCACCAGCGCGAAGTGCAATGCTGCCGACCTTTTGATTAATTCTGTCGCCATTGCGCGACACCGAGAGAATCACGCCACCAAACATGGTTCTAAAGCTAGAGGCCTTCACCGTCTTGCCTACCAGATTGGACACCGGCGAAATCACCGCCTCAATCAGCGCCCTCGAACTGTAGGGCACATCGAGTTTTAACACCTCACCCTCGGCAGGTACCAGACCGCGGAACTGGCGCAGCTCGCTAACCCCTTCCGGCTGGCCAACAAAGATCAATATATCGTTGCTACTGAGAATTTCCTCCGGACCCACCGCGGGAATAATATGGCCCTTAGATTGGATCTCCGACAAAAAGCTAAACTGCAGATGGCGCAACCCAGCCTCGGCAATTGACATACCCGCCAGGGGACCGTCCTCTTCGACGCGCATGCTCACCGCATATTCGCGACTATCCGGCATGCTTTCCACCACACCGCCACGATCGGGCAGTAGGCGATGACCAATCCCCACAAAATAGGCAATACCCAAAGCCACCAATGGAACACCGATCAGCGCCGGGCTAAACAGACTCAAACTATTAGCCTCAGGAGTACTTTGGAGCATACCCACCACCAAGATATTGGTGCTAGTGCCAATCAGTGTGCAGGTACCACCCAAAATCGAGGCATAACTCAAAGGGATCAGCAACTTCGACACCGACAGCTTGTGGCGTCGCGCCCAATCCTGAATCAACGGAATAAAGATCGCCACCACCGGCGTATTGCTGATCATCGAACTAGACAGAGCCACCGGTCCCATAATCCGCGGTATAGCCCCTTTGATCGAACCACTATTGCCCAGCAAGCGCATCACCCACCAGTGCAGCGCGCCACTCTCTTTCAGAGCAGAAGCCACCACATAAAAGCAGGCAATAATAAACAGAGCGGGATTGGAAAAGCCGGAAAAGGCCTCATTGGGGGTCAACACGCCAAGCACTAACAGCGCCACCATAGCCCCAGCTAGAGCGAAATCCACCGCCAGACGGCCGCGAATAATAATGCCGAGAAAGATCAGCAATATGGCCAGTGTGATTAGTGCATCAAGACTCATTGATCGACCTGCCCCTTAATAGCGTTTAAAAAACTTTTTTTCATCCCATAAAAAAATCCGGCCGCCTGAGCGACCGGATTATTCTACATGACTAGCCCGGTTATTTGAGCGCTATACGCGCGGAATTTTTCTTCATCGTCCGACTGCCTATGCCTTTGACCATAGTAAAGGACTCAAGACTCTCAAATGCGCCATTGGCCTCGCGATAGGCGACAACCGCCTCAGCCTTTTTCAGTCCAACCCCCTTAAGGGCCTTAGCAATTTCAACCGCAGAGGCACTATTGATATTAACCTGTTGCTGAGCCTGCTCGGCTGCTGGCGAACTGCTCTTTTCAGCAGATGCCGCCATCGCCGGTACCGATCCAGCCAGAGCAATTAAGGAAGCCCCGATTAAGAGCATTTTTTTACTTGTTTCTAACATGGCCTAACTCCTTGTAAGATTACATAAGAATGTCATCACCTATTGTCCCTGTTGACCTGTTGATAGCCCAGTTCACAGAGCGTCCACGATCAAGCGGCATGACGCAATAATACTGGCAAAGACAGCTTCCTGGCCGGCAAGACTAGATCACAAAAAAACTAATTTGCTCCTAGGCAATTGACAAAATCTTCCGCGGTTACTATAGTTCGCGCCCGCTGTGTGAGCGGCTACAGGTTTCGGTCTGAAGAGGGTCACAGTGATAGCGGAATTAGCAGCACTTAAGTCGTATTGAGATGGCTAAATGCAAGGTTTGCCTCTCACAGAGAAAGACAGTTTTATTGTTATGCCCAGGTGGCGAAATTGGTAGACGCGCTAGCTTCAGGTGCTAGTCCTCGCAAGGGGGTGGAGGTTCAAGTCCTCTCCTGGGCACCAAATATTTAAGTAACCCATTGTTTTCCTTGTGTATTCTTCCAATTACACAGGTAGGGTAGACAATGC
>CAXAFJ010000134.1:0-4962 GCA_963968025.1 uncultured Pseudomonadales bacterium
TCGGGTTATGAGCCCGACGAGCTACCAGACTGCTCCATCCCGCACCGACACAACGGTTTACTTTAAAACCGCCCTCCCTTGAGAGGACGCGCATTATAGGTAGACCGCCGGGTAAGGTCAATAAACTATTGAGAAACAAATGCCTTTTTATTTACGGCTCTCCACCACCAGTTCATAGGCGGTCTGAATCTCTTGAGTTCGCTCAGTCGCGAGCTTAACCATATCCTCTGGCATACCCTGACCGATCAACTTATCCGGGTGATTGGCACTGATCAGTTTGCGATAAGCGCGCTTAATCTGGGCATCGGACTGAGAAGAATCCACGCCCAACGCGGTGTAAGCTGCCTGCAATTTTCCCGGAGAGCTTGCCTCACGGAATCCACCACTGCCCCCAGACTGCTTGAACTGGGACTGGGCCTTGACCATGGCGATAAATTTGTCGAACAGTGCCGGAGAAAAGCCCAGCCGCCCAGCAATCTTACGCAGCACATCCTGCTCGGCTCGATGTAGCTCGCCGTCAGCGATGGCCAGGGAGACCAGATAATCCAGCAGTGCGCGCTTGAGATTATTTTGCCTGCCGCAGACCGCCATAAAGCTGTCCATGGTGGCATCGATGGAAAAGCCATCTTGAGTGCCAGTCTTAAACAGTTCGATAGCTTTTTTGCGATGGGGGGCATTGAGACCCATCTTGCCCATTAGCGCTTCGGCATGAGCGATTTCGGATTCGGAGACGCGACCATCGGCTTTTGCTAAGTGGCCCAGCAGACCAAAAACGGTCTCGAAGAAACGTTCTTTCACCTTGGCCTGCTGTTCTGGTGACATCGGCCGCAAACCACCGAGACCTTTATCAAATTGGTGGCCGATATAAACACCTATAAGCACACCCACTGGCCCCGCAACGGAGAGGCCGAGAAGTCCGGCGATGATTTTTCCTGCGATCATATTTGCTGCCTTTTACTGTTGGGAAGTAGCCGTTATACAGTAGTGTCTCACTAACAGATAAAAGCTATCGGCAGCCATTGTACGTATTTATCCCCAGCCGATCGATCAATTGCACCCCTAGCAACTGGCCGCCTTATTAAATCGGCGACGGCTTGAGCCTGCCCCGGACCATTCTTAATAGACCCAACAGGAGCAACAATAATAAGGAGCTATCCGCTGGACCGGCTGCAGCGTTGCCAGTTGCTATGGTACAGCCGCCGCCGGAGGAGCGCTGGACCACAGTTGGCGGCGGTGCAGGCGCGGGCTCTGGTGTCACTGCGGCCTCAATAGCGATGCCGCTAAAGTTTGTCACAGTGCCATCAACAAGGCCGTCCATATCATTTGGACCGCCATCCTCTATAGAGAGCTGCAGGCAGTTGGCCTCTAAGCTGAGACCATCACTATAGAGAACGCTGCCGGGTGCTGGGCAGGCCCCGTCAACCGCGAGGGTGGATGAAATTGCATTAAAGGCGTCGAAACTGAAGTCCTGCCAGCCAATACTGTCGCCCAAAAAGGTTCTGACAACGGCATTTTCCGGGATGCCCAACGAGAGGGGCAATACCAGGTTATAGGTCTCGGCGTCCTGATCTCCAGACACCTGAAAATCAAATAGACCTGCTGGGTAAGCACTGCCTTCATCAGAGTGACAAGGGGCTTCGCCTAGTTGCGACTCTGATACCCAGACACCATCTGCACCCAGTGCAAAGGCACAGTCACCAAGACTAATTGTATTACCCATGGCGGCCTGCATAATTTGCCCTTGATCTGGACCGGCTGGCGCCAGGTAGGTCTCGTCAATATTATCCAGGTAGTCGGGAATACCGTCATTGTCAGCGTCCCCAAAGCCCTCATCGGCGTCGAATTCCCCATCGCTATCCGTTGAGCTACCCAAAGTAGGGGCTGATGGCAACAGTCGAAGCAGAGTATCTGCGCTGCTCGACAGTATAGGTGCGCCATTGTCAGAGACCATGGCCGCAATAAAGATCAGCTCAGAGTCTATTATATTAGGTTCAATGATTAGCTCAGCGCCATTAACAGTAACACCCATCATATCCACAGTATCCGCCGACCACTCGACGTTATGGATATCATCGGGATTGAGGTCTCTGTAGTTAGCGCTGACAATAATCAAACCACCATCAGCTGTCACCAGCCGGCCTTGACGACCATCCTGAGTAACCGTGAACTCAAGCTCAGGCGCTATATTGTCTTCCACAATGGTGACGGTGCGCTCGGCAACCATACCCAAAACCGCATTCTCTGGCTCGGCTAGACGGATAACCAAACTCTCGTCCGACTCAACTTCAGTATCTAGGGCAATACTCAGGGCTACGGCGCCGATCGTACCCTGCTCAATCACCACCAGATTGCTCGAAAGACTATAGTCTTCTGAGGTCACTGTGCCGGCGATCATTAGTGGCACGATTACTGGATATTCAGGGGCGGCGCCACTGAGCATCACCACCACATCATGACCGCTGCCCTCGGCGACCCGCATTGAAGGCGCCAGGCTGGCCAGAGGCAATATTTTCACCACCTGAGTTTTATGCGTGCTATTGCCAGCCGCGTCTGTGACTGTCCAAAGAATGTCATGCCATCCGGATTCAAGCGGTCCTTCACTATCCGCTTCGGGTAACAACTCGCCATCCTTATCATCCAGCGCCTGTGCCTGACCAAAATCCACATTGGTCAGAAAGCCGGTTGCGGCAACTATAATATCGTCGGGAATAAATAGTTGTGGCGGCAGCTCGTCGCGAGTCGGATCTGTACCGGCTAGAAATTCATCGAGATTACTGACGCCATCGCCATCCCAATCGCCGTCGCCATCGGATGGATCGGTGGGATCAAAGCCATTATCAATTTCATAGTCGTCAGGCAAACCATCCGAATCTGTATCAACGATAAGATCCACTGGGGGCGACTTGATGAGGGAGACAATTTGCGCATCCAAGCTATAACCATAGGCCAATGCGGAAGCACTAAAATTAATCCTGGCACCGTCGAAACTGTCCAGAGCAGTAAAAGGTAAGCGAGCCAGTGGCGCAGGGAACGCTACATCTAAAGGCCAACCGTCGGTAGAGAGATCGGCCCAGGCAATAAGAAAATATTTATCTGTCGACGGATCACTGTCATAGTCAGCCAGATCATCCTTCAATTGATGGGCCTGCATGCCAGCACTCAACACCTGGTTCGGCTCGCCGACAGTTAGCTGATTGCTGTTGAAATGAACACGCAAACCGATACCAGACAATAATGCACTGTCAGTGGCACTATAAAAAATATCCAGATCGGCGGTTTGTCCAGCAGCAATATCGGATGGGAAGAAAGAGGCGCTTACAAACTGAGTTTGGGCGCTGCTGGCGCTAGCAAAGAATGTGGCCAAGCAAAAAGTAACAAATCGATTCACAATAATATCCCTATAAGTAATCATCTTTCTTGATGATGCTAAAACATCCATTAAATTCATATATGTATAGACCATAACCCAACACCTGGCCAATGATTTTGCTATTCTAGAAAAAATTTAATCCTGGATAAGCAATGCGCCGCTTTTACTTTGACCCTATATATATCGGCTTATTGATTATCCCAATACCATTTTGGTTGTTTTTCAAAACTGATCATCTGCCATGGACTGCCGACCAACTCACTGCATTAATTGTATTATCTCTGCTCTACCCTGTTCTCGAAGAGCTTATATTTAGAGGCTATTTACAACCCTGGCTGCAGAGCAAATCAAATAGGCAATTTTTTCACCTGTCCGCTGCTAATATTCTTACCAGCATTATATTTTCACTCAGCCATTTACTTAATCACTCGCCACTTTGGGCCTTATCGACTCTCATTCCATCGCTTGTTTTCGGCTACAGCCTGGACCGACACAAAACTCTTCTCGCCCCAATCGCATTACACGCCAGCTACAATCTCGGATACTTTTTAACCTACGGTATAAATTAATTTTTAATCTAGGTTCCCGCTAAAACATTATTAGGATCGAAAAGAGCCCACTCACTCGCAGTGGCTGCCTATAAAAATAACTATACATATACGCATAATACTGCTAGCTTAATAATAAGTCTATTCACTAACGGATAAGTGTAGACGGCTAAACTAACAACCAGGAGATTTTCGTGATGCGTCAACTATCGCGTAACAGCAACACAGCACTGCCACTTCAAAACGGATCTATGATCCTCGCCCTTTGTATCAGCCTGCTGCTACCAGCAACCTTCAGTTACAGCCAAGATCAAACTCAGCGCCCAGAAGACACCGCTCTTTTAGACATTGACGCCTCTGGAGACGTTAGCGCGATAACTGACGGACTGCTGATCCTGAGATCATTATTTGGTTTTAGCGACGACTCTTTAACCAACGACTTAGTCGAGGATTGCGAAAATTGTGATCCCACCACCGTAAACAATTATGTAGCCCAACTCAGTACGCTAACCCTCGCCGATCTAAAAAGTACAGGTCCGCAGGGTGAAACCGGTCCCGCAGGAATAGATGGTGTCAACGGAACCAATGGTGAAAATGGAGCTGATGGTGTAGACGGAAACGATGGTCAAGATGGAACTGACGGTGCAGACGGAAACGATGGTCAAGATGGAACTGACGGTGCAGACGGAAACGATGGTCAAGATGGTATCGACGGTGCAGATGGAACTGATGGCCAAGATGGTATCGACGGAAACGACGGTGTAGACGGAAACGATGGTCAAGATGGCATCGATGGTGTAGCCGGAAGCGACGGCCAAGATGGTACTGACGGTGTAAACGGAAGTGATGGTCAAGACGGCATTGATGGTTCAGCCGGAAACGACGGCCAAGATGGGACCGACGGTGTAGACGGAAACGATGGCCAAGATGGCACCGACGGTGTAGACGGAAGTGATGGTCAAGATGGGACCGATGGTGTAGACGGAAGTGATGGTCAAGATGGCACCGACGGTGTAGACGGAAGCGATGGTCAAGATGGCACCG
>CAXAFJ010000135.1:0-4891 GCA_963968025.1 uncultured Pseudomonadales bacterium
GGCGGCGGCTAAAAACAGCTGCTGATTAATTGCCAATAGGCCGGCGATCAGCAGGATAATTAAGGGTGTCAGCAGAACTGCCAGCAGCCCCTGTAACTGCAGGCAGCTGCTTTGGGGCAATAAGGCATAGGTAATCATCAGCATTGGGCTGAGAAGGGTTAAGAGATAGAAGATTTGACTGGCGGGCTGAGAATTGAGTGGCGACTGCAAAAAGCTTTGAATAAGCCAGTAGGCACAGAGCAAGCTAATGGTGATGCCTGCCACCAGGGCATGGTTGCTCAGCAGTGCCATAAGGGCCGCCAGACCGAGTAATATATAGGGCAGCTGCAGCAGTAAAAAGTCGAGTTGGCTGGTGCTGTTTAGGGGGTGGTCGGCGAGCAGGTAGCGTAAGAGTAAAGCACCCACTGCGCAGGTAAGCGGCAATATAAGACGCACAATTGTCGATGGCATAGAACCGGCTCACTGCTTCTTAAGGAACATTTGCTTAATAGTAGTCAACTTTTAAAGCCGAGGAGGCTAAACCACGATCTGTAGTAGTCCCGCCAGGCTAGTGCTTAACAGCACCAAGCCGAGGATTTGATAAAAGCGTGCATTGCTGGCTTGCAGCAGGCGGTGATGGAATGTCTGTCCAATCACATGACCGATTCCAGCGAAGGGCAGCAACCAGAGCGACGCCATCAGTTGAAGGTCGACTCCGGCTAGGCCAAAGGCAAAGAGCTTGATACTGACCAATGCAAACCAGATTACAAACAGCGTATTGCGAAATTCATGGGCTTTAATATGGCGCATGGCCACGGCGATCACTAAGGGTCCGCCAATTAGCGAGGTACCACTGATATAAGCGCCCAGTATCAGAAACAGCGTATCCAGCAGACGGCTGTTGCTCTGCAGCGGCTTGCCAATAATATAGGTGATCGCATAGCCGCCAATTAACAGAAAGATAATGCCGTTCATCAGATTGCTGGGCAGAATCAATAGACCCGCTACACCGGCAAGTTTGGGAATCAGCATGATCACAAGGGCGTAGCGCACAAAGCGCCAGTTGACGGCTGCCTGAGGCGTTGCGGACTGTCCTTCTGACGCGACGCCACGCTGGGATAAAAGCAGCGTCAGGCCGGCAAAAAACAGCAGATGTATCGAGATAATCGGCAGAAAAAACAGCGGGTCATTATGGATTAACAGCAGAAACGGAATGGTAAACAGCGCACCGCCAAAGCCAAATCCGGCGCGCACAAAGCCGCTCCAGATAAAGACGATAACAATCAGCGCGTACTGATACCACTGGAAATCCAAGTTCATTTAACCCGCCGCCCTAGTGGCCGCTTTAATGACCGCAACCGCCGCTACCGTGAACATGGCCGTGGCCAATTTCATCTTCGGTGGCAGGGCGAATGCTGATAACTTCGATTTCGAAATGCAGATTTTTACCCGCCAGTGGATGGTTCATATCCACATCGGCATTGAATTTTCCGAGTTTCATAATGGTCCCCGGCTTAACCCCGTTTTCGGTATTGACGTTAATTGCCTGACCGGCGGATAGTTTGCCTTCATGCTTGAGGTATTTGGTGGGGATACGCTGCATATTATTTACATTGCGCAGACCATAGCCCTCGGCTGGGCTAACACTAAAGGCGCGCTTTTCGCCTTCCTCAGCACCGGCAATGGCCGCTTCAAAACCGCGAATCATCTGTCGGTGGCCATGCAGATAAACCATTGGCTCTTGGCTGTCGTAACTTTTATCGAGGATCTCGTCATTATCATCTTTGAGCTGGTAGTGGAGGGTGATAACCTGATTGTGTGTGACGGGCATTGAACTGACCTCTGGTGCGAGAATTACGGGGTCTGCAGTTTACATTAGTTGTGCCGGTGGCAACATTGTCATTAGCGCTAAGTTACGCGCAGCTATTTAATCAATCGAGTGAAGGAGAATGGCAGTCATGTCAGGGGCACGTAAAGACCGGGAAATAAATGCCGAAGGCGGCAGCCAAGATGATCTCGATGAGGGTTTTGATGCGCTGTTTGGCGATCCCGTTGAACCCCTCCGTGGCAAGGGCGCGGCCTTTGTGGCCAAGACTGCCCAGTTGACGCCGGGGGTGTTGGCGCGGCGGGAGGCAGCCCAGTTAGAGGTTCAGGATGAGGGTAACTTCCTCGATCCGGACAGTATTATTGAGCAGGTTGCCGCCCTTGACCCACTGGAATTTTCCCGTCCCGGTGTGCAGCACGGCGTGTATAAAAACCTGCGCATGGGCAAGTATGAAATTCAATCGCGTCTCGATCTGCATCGCCACACAGTGGAGCAAGCGCGCACTGCACTGTGGAACTTTGTCGATGATTGCCAAAAACACTCGGTGCGCTGCGCCCTGATCACTCATGGTAAAGGCGAGCACCTGGCGCGACCGGCGGTACTTAAAAGCTGTGTCAATCACTGGCTAAAACAGTTTGATCAGGTCTTGGCTTTTCACACAGCACAGAAGTATCACGGGGGATTGGGCGCCACCTATGTGCTGATCAAAAAGGGCAGTGCTGCACGTCAGAATACCAGTGAAAAACTCGAGCAGGCTGGGCACTATAAACCCTAAGTCTGCTGCTAGTGAGTGCCTCTGTGCCAGCAGTGGCGGTTGATCTTTTTCGGTGATGACAGCGTATAGCAACGCATAATTATTAGAAAAAACCGAAGCACTGGATCAATAGCACTGGATCAATAGCACTGGGTCATACCATGAATCTTTTTATGAATCTTTTTATGGGTCTCGATATTCAACTAATGTTCGAGGCTGTTCCGCTACTCTTAACAATCGCTATTGGCGCCTGGTTGGTGAGTCTGGTGATTGAAGATATCCGTATTGTCGACTATCTCTGGTCGCTGATGCTTTTGGCCAGCGCGGTTACCTATGCCTATCAGATCGGTGTTGAAAAGGGTCTCAGTGCCGTCACTCTGCTTCTGCTCACCATGGTCGCGGTCTGGGCTCTGCGTCTTAGCGGCTTTCTGTTATTGCGCGGACGCAATCGCGGCGAAGAGCGTCGTTATAAAGCCATGCGCAAAAGACTGTCGCCCAATTTCGCGGTCAAAAGTCTGTTTAATATTTTTCTGTTGCGAGCGTTTTTGATCTGGATGCTCAGCTCGCTGTTTGCCGTGGCGCTGAGTTCCGGGCCGAGCCTCAGCTGGAACCACTGGCATACAGTAGGTGCTTCTCTTTGGCTATCTGGCTTTGTGCTGCAAGCCTTAGCTGATCTGCAGCTGTATCGGTTTAATCAGTTAGTGGTGCGTAAATCGGCGACATTGACTAGCGGTCTGTGGCGCTACTCCCGCCATCCCAACTATTTTGGTGAGTGCTGTGTCTGGTGTGGCTGGGTGCTATTTGCCATACCCTCTGCTGCCGCGGCAGGCGTCGCAACGCTGCCTTGGCTACTATTAGCACCGATGATTATGGTGGCGCTGTTACTAAAATTATCCGGGATCAGTCATATGGAGCGCGGCATCACTGAGCGGAGACCGGACTATCGGCAGTATATTGAGACCACCAGTGCTTTTATTCCCTGGAAGCCAGCGCAAAAAATAGGCACAGATCTGTGATTCGCCGTTTATTCATTGTATTGCTCATCTTCACTGCTGGTCAGGCTGGGGCGATTGAAACTGAAATCACCAGATCGTTGGATTTCAACGTATTCCTAAATGACCGTGAAGTGGGTCGCCATCGATTTGAACTGCTAGAGCAGGCGGAGTCGATTGAAGTGTCCTCCACCATGTCACTGGACTTTAAAGTCCTTAGAATCAAGCGCATCCAATACCGCCATCAAGCCAATGAAGTTTGGCAGTCTGGTTGTCTGGTCGCTCTGCAAAGTGACACTGAGAAACAGGGTAAAATCTTCGCCGTCGATGCCAGCACGGATGCCAGCGGACTGGTGGTTCAGCGGCCCAGTGGGAGTGAAACCCTAACGGGCTGTGTGCGGGGTTTTTCCTATTGGAACCCGCAATGGTTAGAGGGTAACTATCTTTTAAATGCGGAGTCGGGGATTAATGTTCCGGTGGAAATTAGCTCGCGAATCTCTGAGCAGGATAATATCCAACATATAAAAATTGCCCTGCCTAAAACGGTTATCGATCTGCAGTACGATGCTGCAGGGGAGTGGCTGTCGCTGCGAACCAAACTGTTAATTGGTGGCACATTGCATTATCAGCGCGTTTTTTAAGACGCTAACAAGAGAGAGCGGATAAAATGAACATTCTAAAATTAGTGACCACAGCTTTTTTAATAACAGTGCTCGGTGCCTGCAGCAGTCAGCCGCCTATGGCCACCGTGGAGAAGGTCGATCTGCCGCGCTTTATGGGTGACTGGTATGTGATTGCCAATATCCCGACGTTTCTGGAGAAAGGTGCCCACAACCCAGTGGAGTCCTATGCGCTGAATGCCGATGGCACCATTGCCACCACGTTTACGTTTAACGATGGGTCTTTTGAGGGGGAGGAAAAGGTCTATCATCCTCAGGGTTTTATCCGTAACAGCGAGAGTAATGCGGAGTGGGGCATGCAGTTTCTCTGGCCGATTAAGGCTGACTATCGCATTGTCTATTTAGACGAGGATTATCAATACACAGTGATTGGTCGCAATAGCCGCGACTATGTATGGATTATGGCGCGCAGCGCGCAGATCCCGGATCAGACCTATGCTGAGTTGCGCGACTTTGTGATCGACTTGGGTTACGACCCAGAGAAACTGCAAAAAGCGCCCCAACAGGTACGCAATTAAGTACCGTTTCAGGTGATCGCAGGAGATCTTTGGATTGTAGCCGCGATGGCTAAAGCTAACTTGTTATTCCGACAGAGTGCTTCCATTTTGTCATTCTGACAGAGTGCCTCCATTTTCTCATCCTGACAGAGTGCCTCCATTTT
>CAXAFJ010000136.1:0-4883 GCA_963968025.1 uncultured Pseudomonadales bacterium
ATGACAGTCTTGGACGAGTCGGAATGACGATATATTATGTCATCCTGAGCGAAGCCGAAGGATCTCCAGTAGTCCACTCCCACACTCAATAAGCATCCACAACCACCCAACCAGCCCCCTCAGGCAAATAAACCACCTTCCCCAAAACCACCTCATTGCCCGCCCGTGGAGCCAATGGAATATTCCGCGCCAACAGCAAACTGATCAGCGCCATCCCCGACCCCATCAAAAACACCAGCATCGGCGACACCAGCCATACCAACCCAAACAGCACTGGAATAATCACCGCAGCAATATGATTAATAGTGAAAGCGACACCAGCGGTCGACGCCATATCCGCCGGATCAGCAATCTTCTGAAAGTAGGTTTTAATCGCAATCGCCAGGGAGAAAAATAGATGATCTGCCACATAGAGCCCCGCCGCCCAGTTGGCGTCGTCGACAAAGGCGTAAGCAGTAAACACACAAAACAGCCCACAGTACTCAAAAGTCAGTGCCCGGCGCTCGCCGATGCGGCCAACCAATACACCAATACGCCCAGCAAAAGCCCAGTTAAAAAGATGGTTAATAATAAACAGCGCAGCAATATTACTGACGCTATAACCGAATTTTTCGACCATTAAAAAACCGGCAAAAACAGTAAAAATCTGCCTCCGTGCACCGCCCATAAATGTCAGCGCGTAATACAGCCAATAGCGTTTGCGCATCAGCAGATGTTTACGCTGCGGCGTCACACCCTGAAAGCGCGGAAATCCCAACCAGGCAAATAGGGTTAGGGCCAGACAACAGCCACCGCCGATCAGATAAATCGCCTTATAACTAAGACTGAGATGATCTTGAGCGAACCATAAAAAACTATAGGCCAGCAGTGATGCCGCCGAACTTGCCGCAATTAGCTTGCCTAACATCGCCGGGGCCTCTTCAATACTCAACCACTGCAATGACAGAGACTGCTTGATGGTCTCGTAATAATGAAAGCCTACCGACATCAGGAACGTCGACAGATAGAGACCAATGACCGAAGGGAAACAGCCAGTAATAGCGACGCCAATACCAAGCAGTGCCAACGAAAGGTAAGCAAAGGTCTGCTCTTTAACAATCAGCAAAACCAGTACCGCGGTAAAAGCTAAAAACCCGGGAATCTCTCTGATACTTTGCAACATGCCGATCTCGGCACCGGTAAATGCGGCCCGCTCAATAACAAAGTTATTTAATAGCGCCATCCATGTAGCGAAGGCCAGAGTCATAGCCACGGACATAACGATAAGTAAGTTCTTTGGCGTCTGCCAAGATTTTGCGGTGACTGTCACTTAGGGTTCTCCAGAACGAAAGGGTCGGGCCGACTATTTTTTTCGCTGGGCAATTGCCAATCTATAGGCGCACCACCCTGCTGCTGTAAAAAATCATTGGTCGCGGAGAAATGCTTACAACCCAAAAACCCACGGTAGGCAGACAAAGGCGATGGATGCACCGACTTCAATACCAGATGCCGGGACTGATCAATAAAGGCGCCCTTCTTCTGGGCATAACTGCCCCACAATAAAAACACTATGCCCTCGCGCTGATCATTTAAGGCTCGAATAGCCCGGTCGGTAAACTGCTCCCAACCCTTGCCCTGATGAGCACCGGCATCGGCCTGTTCAACCGTTAGCGTGGCATTTAATAGCAACACACCCTGTTCTGCCCAGCGAGTCAGGCAGCCATGACCCGGCGACTTAACCCCAAGATCAGCCTCTAACTCTTTATAGATATTCGCTAGGGAAGGTGGCACTTTGACCCCTGGTAGCACGGAAAAACAGAGACCGTGAGCCTGGTTCGGCCCATGGTAGGGATCCTGCCCCAGAATCACCACCCGCACCTTATCGAAAGCTGTGGTATCAAAGGCGCCAAACCATTTTGAAGTCGGCGGATATATCACTTTTCCCGCAGCTTTTTGGCACAACAAAAATTCTCGTAACTCTGCCATATAGGGTTTATCAAACTCCTCCCCTATCGCTCTGCACCAGCTTGGGTGCAGCTTGATCTTTCCTTGATCAGCCATATCCATTCCAAGTTCTGTTTTCAGTTTAAAACTCCTAACCGCGAATTGCCGACGAATGGTAACATGCCCGCCATGAAACCTGTCTCGACACTCAATATTTGGCGCCTCACCTGGCCAACCATGCTCAGCAATACTCTCTATATGCTGATGGGTATCGCGTTTTTAAAAGTGGCCGGCACCATGGGCACAGATGCGGTTGCCGCCGTAACCACCGGTCAGCGCCTCTATTTTGTCTTGCACGCCATTATGATGGGACTCTGCAGTGGCACCACCGCCATGGTCGGGCGCCATTGGGGCGCCGGCGACAAACAGATGGCCGGACGCTTTGCCGCGCTCTCAGTATTGGTCTTTGTTATTGACGGCATGCTGCTGTCCTGGGTTGCTATCCCTTTTCTCGATCAGCTTATTGGCATATTTAGCCTCGCCGATGAAGCCCATATTATGGCCATAGAATTCACCTTCTGGACCGCGGTTTATGCGCCGATGATATTGGTCACACTGGTGTTCAACATGTCTTTTCGCGCGGTGGGCAATGCCACTACCCCGCTGTGGACTGCCATAATCGGTGTCTCACTAAGCGTCGCCTTGGGCGGCGGACTAGCGTTTGGCTGGGCCGGTTTGCCCAATCTTGGGCTCAACGGTATTGCCATTGGTGGTGGTATCGCCATGACCGTCACCATCGTCGTCTTCCTGCTGTTTTGGGTGCTCGGCTGGCTCTCATTTAAGCCCTCGAATCCGTTGCCAGATATTGTCAAAAACGGAAAAACCCTGATTGATATCGGTATGCCCGCGGCCTTTGAACAGGCGTTTTTTCAAGCCGGCATGCTGCTGTTTATGGTCTTTCTCGCCAGTTACGGCAACGCTCCCTTTGCCGCCTATGGCATAGGGTTATCGATTCTCGGACTGATTATTGTTGTCGCCCTTAGCTTCTCGATATCCGCCGCAACTCTAGTGAGTCAGCATCTCGGCGCGGGCGACAAACAGGGTGCCTACAACGTTGGCTGGCGCACCATGCGCACCTGCGTCTACTCGATGATCGGCTGCAGCCTGGTGATGGGTTTTTACGCCGAAGAGATTGCTCGGTTTATGATCGACGATCCCGAGGTGATTCGGCACATGGTCGACCTCACCTATGTGCTATGTTTAAGCCTGCCATTTATGGGCGTCGAGTTCAGCATGGCTGGCTCTCTGCGCGGTGCCGGTGATACCCGCTTTCCAATGATGGTGACCATTGGCACCATGCTATTAACGCGACTGATAATGCCACTGATACTGATTGAAATGGGCGCCGATGTAATCTGGCTCTACGGAATGTCGCTGATGGATTTCTCCATTAAAGCAAGTCTAAATATGTGGCGTTTCCGTAAAAAAGCTTGGTTGGGTGATTAAAACCTAGTCTCTGGAAATTTCATTAATAAGTTAACGGTTAAAGCATTAATGTCTAACGCAAATACAGCTCTGCAATTCAACAAACAATACGATCTGCAAATAGCCTACTGGCTGCTTGCCTGTGCCGCGGTGATTTTCGGAATGATCCTTTTGGGTGGCGTTACACGCCTCACCAACTCCGGCCTGTCCATGGTCGAATGGAGACCGCTAATGGGTATTATCCCGCCGCTGTCGCACATTGAATGGCAGGAAGTTTTCCTAAAATACAAACAGTTTCCCGAGTACCAGAAGATCAATACTGGCATGTCTCTAGACGCCTTTAAATCGATCTTTATGTATGAATATCTGCACCGTGTACTGGGCAGATTTATCGGTATTATTTTTGTTCTGCCGTTTTTGTACTTTTACTTTACCAAGCGCATCAAGCCCGGCCTGGCTCCAAAACTGCTGATCATGATACTGCTCGGTGGCGGCCAGGGCCTGCTCGGCTGGTACATGGTAAAAAGTGGCCTAGTGGATAATCCAGACGTCAGTCAATATCGCCTAACGGCTCATCTGGGCAACGCCGTTTTGATCTTCGGCTTTATCTGGTGGACGGCTCTGGGATTGCTCTCGACGCCCAAGCCTCAGCAGGTTGGACTGAATAAATTCTCCTATAGTTTGAGTGGTCTGATTTTCTTAATGATTCTCTCCGGCGGACTGGTCGCCGGCACCAATGCCGGGCACGCCTACTCCACCTGGCCACTGATGGGTGACAGTTTTATTCCCGCCGGACTCTATAGTTTGCAGCCAGCCTGGTTGTCGGCCTTTGAAGATATCACCACGATCCAATTTAACCATCGCATGTTTGCCTATGTGATCGTTGCCCTGGTGCTGGTCTTTGCCATTAAAGCCCTGCGCGCAGAAATTTCCAAGCCGGTAAAAATTGCCATTTGGTGCCTGCTTGGGCTGTTAGTTCTGCAGGTCACTCTGGGTATCAGCACATTACTATTTTACGTTCCCGTTCCAGTAGCAGCAGCCCACCAGGTCGTTGCGGTTGCGCTGTTGAGCGCCTCACTGTTTATCAGCCACAGCTTCTACCACAGCTCGGGCCAACAAAATTAATCATTGGAGAAGTACTATGAAAACACTCACTACTACTTTATTAGCAGCCGCTCTTGCAGTAGCATCCTTTAGTGCACTGGCTGGCGATCCTATAGCAGGCAAGACTAAAGCCATGTCCTGTGCCGGTTGTCACGGCGTAAACGGCATCAGCAACAACGGCATGTGGCCCAACCTTGCGGGTCAGAAGGAAGCCTACCTCGCCAGTCAGCTACAGATGTTTAAAGATGGTCGTCGCAACAATGCAATGATGTCGGCTATGTCTAAGGGTTTGTCGGATACTGATATTGCCAACCTAGCAGCCTATTATGCCGGCTTAAAGTGATCGGCGAAGCCGATCATCCTGAGAGAGC
>CAXAFJ010000137.1:0-4852 GCA_963968025.1 uncultured Pseudomonadales bacterium
AGCCACATCCTCACCAAAATGACAACGAAGCGCAAGCGTCAACTCCGTGGCACCAGCATTCTGAATGCTGCTGACAAACCACGCGTCGATCGCATGCTGCGTAACGTCTAATTAACTAGTTTTGGGAGGAAAAAGATATGCCTAGAGTAAAACGCGGTGTTGAAGCCGGTCGTCGTCACAAGAAGATTTTAAAGCAAGCCAAAGGATATTACGGAGCTCGTAGCCGTGTATATCGCGTAGCAGTTCAGGCTGTTACCAAAGCAGGTCAATACGCCTATCGTGACCGTCGCGCTAAGAAGCGTACGTTCCGTAGACTTTGGATTGCTCGTATCAATGCCCAGTCTCGTGTTGAGGGATTGGCGTATAGCAGATTGATCAATGGTCTGAGCAAAGCAGGTGTTGCTCTCGACCGTCGCGTACTCGCCGACTTGGCAGTACACGACAAAGCAGCATTTGGTGCAGTAGTTAATCTAGCCAAAGCTGCCCTAGCTTAAATAGCGACTCACCTGCTCCGGCAGGCGTTGTAACAAGCTAATCGAATAGGGAAGGGGCCAACGCTCTTTCCCTATTTTTTTATCAGTAATATAAGATAGCCGACTGAACTACTGTGGTGACCCCTAATGATTGAATTGCAACAGATTGCCAGTGAAGCTGAGGCCTCGATTGCCGCAGCCACCGAACTCGGTGCACTGGACGATTTGCGTGTCGAGTTTCTCGGCAAAAAAGGCAGACTAACTGGGCTATTAAAAGGCCTGGGCGCACTCTCAAATGAAGAGCGACCGGCTGCCGGCGCCAAGATCAATGAGGTCAAGCAGGCGCTACAGGCGCGTATCAACGAAAAGAAAGAAGCACTGGAAACTGTCGCACTCTATGCCAAGCTCTCCAGTGAGACTATAGATGTGACCCTGCCAGGTCGCGGTGAAGCTGTGGGTGGATTGCATCCAGTGACTCGCACAATGGAACGCATCGAAGCGTTCTTTACCCGCATCGGCTATGACGTCGAGACCGGTCCCGAAATTGAAGATGACTACCACAACTTTGAAGCGCTCAATATCCCCAGCCATCACCCGGCTCGGGCTATGCATGACACCTTCTATGTTAACCCGTCCACAGTGCTGCGCACCCACACCTCACCGGTTCAGGTTCGCACCATGGAAAAGCAAGCGCCACCGATTCGCATTATCTGTCCGGGCCGTGTTTACCGCTGCGACTCCGACATAACTCACACGCCGATGTTTCATCAGGTTGAAGGCTTGGTGGTCGACAAGAACATCAGCTTTGCCGACCTCAAAGGTGTGATCGATCAATTTTTAAAAGCCTTTTTCGAAGCAGACTTGCCGGTACGTTTCCGGCCCTCTTACTTCCCCTTTACTGAGCCATCAGCCGAGGTTGATATTCAGTGCACCAACTGTGCAGGCCAAGGCTGTCGTATTTGCAGCCAGACTGGCTGGCTAGAGGTAATGGGTTGCGGCATGGTGCATCCCAATGTATTTGAAAGCTGTAATGTAGACACCGAGCAGTACACCGGCTTTGCCTTTGGTATGGGTGTCGAGAGACTGGCTATGCTGCGCTACGGCGTCACCGATCTGCGATTGTTTTTCGAAAACGATCTGCGCTTCCTCAAACAATTTTAAGGCTGGGTAAACAATGAAATTTAGTGAATCCTGGTTGCGTCGTGCCGTTAACCCAAGCATCTCAACCGCAGACCTAGTGGCCCAAGTGACCATGGCGGGTCTGGAAATGGATGCCGTGGAGAGCGCCGCCCCAGAAATGTCTGGTGTAGTGGTAGCTGAGATCCTCTCAGTAGAACAGCATCCAGATGCCGACAAGCTCCGCGTCTGTCAGGTGGCCGGTGGCGGTGAAATCGCCCAGGTCGTCTGTGGTGCGCCAAATGCTCGCGCTGGTATTAAAGTGCCATTCGCCACAGTGGGCGCCAAGCTCCCCGGCGACTTTAAGATTAAAAAAGCCAAGCTCAGAGGTGTCGAGTCCTTTGGTATGCTCTGCGCTCAGACTGAACTGCAGCTGGGTGATGACGATGATGGCCTCTGGGAACTTCCCACTGATGCCACAGTGGGTAGCGATCTGATCGATTACCTAGAGCTCAATGACAATATTATTGAAGTAGACCTGACGCCTAACCGGGGCGACTGCTTAAGTATTCGTGGTCTCGCTCGTGAAGTCGGCGTACTCAACAAGGCTGCCGTCACAGAGCAAGCCTGTGCCCCTGTAGCCGCGACTATCGAAGATCGCATAAGTATCACACTTGAAGCTCCAGAGGCCTGTGCGCGCTATGTAAGCCGCGTAGTCCGCAATCTCGACCTGGGTCAACCAACACCTCAGTGGATGCAAGAGAAATTGCGCCGCAGTGGTGTCCGTAGCTTGGGTCCAGCAGTCGATGTAACCAACTATGTATTGCTTGAATTAGGCCAGCCAATGCATGCCTTTGATCTGTCCAAGATTGATGGTGGTATTGTTGTGCGTATGGGTCGCGATGAAAAACTAAAACTCCTGGATGATTCTGAAGTAGTAGTAGATATCCAGACATTAGTGATTGCCGATCAGAGCCAAGCACTGGCCATGGCCGGTATTATGGGTGGCGATGAATCCGCCGTTGGCGACAGCACCACCGATATCCTTTTCGAAAGCGCCTGGTTTAATCCCTTAGCGATTGCCGGTAAAGCCCGCAACTATGGCAAGCACACCGATTCATCACACCGCTTTGAACGTGGTGTTGACTCCCAGTTGCAGGTTGCCGCCATCGAACGCGCCACCGCGCTGATGTTAGACATCTGCGGTGGTCAGGCCGGACCTGTTGTCATCGAAGAGTCCGCCGAGCACCTACCTGCACCAGCCACGATAACGCTGCGCGACGCGCATCTGGCTCAGCAGCTCGGTGTAGTGATTGGCGCTACGGAAATAGACGATATTCTCGCTCGCTTAGGCCTAACCTTTGTCGCCCGCGATGACCAGGGTTCCACCTGGGTTGCCCCGAGCTGGCGTTTTGATATTGCCATTGAGCAGGACCTGGTTGAAGAAGTTGCTCGTATCTATGGCTACAACAACCTTCCCACCTCGACGCCAACAATGGCCCTTGAACTACAGGCCAAGCCTGAGCGTCAACAGGACCTGAGTATCTTTAGGCAGCAGCTAGTTGCCAGTGGTTATCAAGAAGTCGTGACCTACAGCTTTGTCGATCCGGATCTGCATAAGTTAGTTGATCCCGAGACCACCGGTATAGCACTACAGAATCCTATTTCAGCTGATATGTCAGTCATGCGCACCAGCCTCTGGCCGGGTCTGCTGTCCACGGCGATCTATAACCTCAATCGTCAGCAAAATCGTGTCCGTATATTCGAAGCGGGCCAATGTTTTGTACCCGGTGAGAATGGCGCGTTAACCCAGAATATGGCGCTGGCCGGATTGATTTGTGGTTCACGCACGCCAACTGGCTGGACCGCGAGCAAAGACAAAGTCGATTTCTTTGATCTTAAAGGCGATCTGGAATCGGTTCTCGCACTCACTGGATTAGCTGAGCAGTTTAGTTTTATCGCCGCCGAGCATCCCGCATTGCACCCAGGCCAATCGGCAATGGTATCGCGCAATGGTGAGCAGGTGGGTTGGATAGGCCAGTTGCATCCCAAGCTTCAGGCAGAGTTAGACTTCAGTACTCCGGTCTATCTGTTTCAAGTCGATGTCGCCAAAGTCAGTGAAAGCCGACTGCCTAAATTTAGTGAAGTGAGCAAATTCCCGGCAGTTCGCCGCGACCTGGCATTCCTTATGGACAGCCAAATTGCCTCTGCAGATCTGATGTCGGAAGCGCGCAATGCCGCTGGAGAGCACCTTGTTGATTTAATGTTGTTTGATGTATATCAGAGCAAAGATATTGATAACAAAGGAAAAAGTCTTGCGTTAGGCTTGACGTTTCAGCACGCTTCGCGCACTCTTACCGACGAAGAAATCAATATGGCCATCGACCGAGTCGTCAAGAAGCTCGACAATAAATTTAAAGCTGAGCTCAGAGGCTGATTAAAGCCTAGGGTTCAAAGCAGGGAATTACTCTTGTCTGGCAATGTCATGCATAAAAGTTAGGTGTAAAAATGGGTGCGTTAACCAAAGCTGATTTAGCTGAAATGTTGTTCGAAGAACTGGGTCTCAATAAACGTGAGGCCAAGGAAATCGTCGAAATGTTTTACAGCGAGATCTCACTAGCATTGGAAAATAATGATTCGGTTAAGTTGTCTGGTTTCGGGAACTTCGAGTTACGGGACAAAAAAAGCCGTCCAGGACGCAACCCAAAAACCGGTGAAGAAATCCCCATCTCCGCACGGCGAGTAGTGACCTTCAAGCCAGGCCAGAAATTAAAGGCGCGAGTAGAGAACTATGCTGGAACCAAGTAGCAATAACGAGTTGCCTGTTATTCCAGGAAAGCGTTACTTCACCATTGGCGAAGTCTCCGAACTATGTGAAGTAAAGCCCCATGTTCTGCGTTATTGGGAGCAGGAATTTCCCAGCCTAAATCCCGTCAAACGCCGTGGCAATCGCCGTTACTATCAGCGTCAAGACGTCGTACTGATCCGCCAAATTCGCTCATTACTCTACCAGCAGGGCTTCACCATCGGTGGCGCACGTCAACGTTTAGAAGGCGAATCCACCAAAGAAGAACAGACTCCCTACAAGCAACTTATCGAGCAAACCATCTCCGAGCTAGAAGGCATAATCACCTTACTCGACAAAGAGTAACTGTCACAGACTATTCTGGTTGCAAAAGCATCTCGTGCCTGTATGATTGCCCACTTGAAATCGGGGCGTAGCGCAGCCTGGTAGCGCACTACACTGGGGGTGTAGTGGTCGC
>CAXAFJ010000138.1:0-4707 GCA_963968025.1 uncultured Pseudomonadales bacterium
TGAGAGTGACTTTTGAGAGTGACTTTGAAGAAGACTTTTTATATAGAAATACTCAAGGCTTAGAATTTCAGAACAATTTCGGCGAAGTCGTCGCACACCTTTTTAACCATCAGACCCATCATCGAGGCCAAGTCAGTACATTGCTAAATCAGCTTGGCAAAGATATTGGGATTACGGGCTTTTTAGTGGATATTCCCGACAGCTAGAAACAGAGCGGCATATCTCTCCAAGCGCGACCCAACTCGGTTAATTACCACCCTGTTCATCAAACAACAGTCCAACTTCTTCTTTGGGCTCATCCATCTCTGAAACCGTCCCTGAGCCCAACAACACGCCAATCCAGCGCGTCTCTTCCTGATTTTCCAGGGCAATCTTGATCATAATCGTCAGCGGAATCGACAGCAGCATGCCCACCGGACCCAGCACCCATCCCCAGAGTACCAAGGAGACAAAGACCACCAGTGGCGAGAGATTTAAACCTTTTCCCATCCAGCGCGGTTCCACGGCATTGCCCATCACCAAGTTAACCACTACAAATCCGGCGAGGGTTAAACCGGCTGGAAATACTCCCAGCTGAACAGTGGCCAAAAGCACTGCTGGCACGGCGGCGATAAATGAACCCACGGTGGGAACAAAGTTAAGCAGGAAGGCAATCAAGCCCCAGAGCACGGCATAGTCGACGCCCAAAATAGTCAGCCAGATAAAGATCAGTAGGCCGGTCACTAAGCTAATACCGGTTTTAATCGCCAAATAGCTATGCACACTTTCTGAGAAGCGATTGAGCCATTCTTCAGAGACATCCTTGCCCCGAGCCAAACGCAGCTTTTCGCCAAAACCCACATTTTCTGTGAGGATAAAAATCACCGTCAATAGGATCATTACGGCATTGGTCATCACGTTGCCAAAGGAGGCCAGAGTGCTGCCGGCAAAGGACATCACCACACTGGGGTCAAAGCTGTCCTGCCACTGCTGGGGATCTATATCAATGCCGCGCAGACTCAGCCAGGCCTGCATACTGACACTCATGGCAGATAGTTTTTCGGAATACAGGGGAATGTCCTGACGGAAGTTGTCCACCGACGAGCCAATCACGGCAGTCAGCACTAGGCCCACCAACATTATTAGTACCACAATCATAAGGATCGCTACGGCGCTGGGAATGCTGCGGCTTTTTAGCCAGCTCAACAGCGGCGAGACAATCATGGCGATAAACACCGCCAACAGGAAAGGCACCAACAGTTCGCCGGCCATTTTTAGGCCTGTGACGACCACCACAAAGGCGGCGGCGATAACCAAAAACCGTGCGATAGGAGAGGTCTTTTCAATCATGGCGATGTTCCTTGTCTGGCAATAATTCATTTTTAATGCGCGTTAATATAGCGTTCAAGTCGCCGCGGCCTGCCGAGGAAAAATGCACTCGGCCATCGCGCAGGCTCATCTCGCGCTCGGCTAACATAGCACAGTGCAGGCGTATCTCATCGAGCTCTGGATTATGCCGGATAGTCATACCAATAAACACATCCCAGTCGGCTTCAGTGGCCTGCCCTTCGAGCACCGACTCGAGCAAGACTTTGACATTGACTGGCTCTACTCTATAGATCGGCAGGCCAATATAGCGAAACACTAACAGGGCAGTCAGGATCAGCACGAATGAAAGTATTAGGGTGATGATAAAGTTCATTCCACCAGCTTAAGCAAGACTTAGGCAAAGAACAATAATTTGATCGCCATTAGCAGGGTGACGCTGGTAATAATCGGCTGCACAAAGCCACTGCCTCGCGTCATAACCAGATTAGAACCCAGGCGTCCGCCAATCATCTGGGCGATAGACATGGCGATGGCCAATCCCCACAACACATGGCCGCCAGCAATAAATATCAGCGCTGAGGTGCCATTGACCACCAAGATCATCAGCTTGGTTTCAGCGGTGGCGGTAACCAGATTGCGCGCCACCAACCAGACCAGTAAAAAGGGAAATATGGAGCCCATGGCGGGTCCAAAAAAACCACCATAAAACCCCATACCCAGTCCAGCGGTGCAGGCAAACCAAGCCTGGCTGATTTTGGGCTGTCGACCTTCTGCGGATAGCTTTGGCATCAATAAAAAATAGAGGGCTATGGCGATCAATAAAAACGGGATTAGCTTTAACAGAATATCGCTATCGAGCTGCTGGACCGCCAGAGTGCCTATCACTGAGCCAACAAACCCCATCAGCAAGACCGGTAACAATGGCTTGATCTGGATATGGCCGTGGCGAAAGAAATTCCAGGCTGAAGACAGTGTGCCGATGGAACTCTGGACTTTATTGGTGGCCAGAGCGCTGAGAGGTGGCAGTCCTGCCCACAATAATGCGGGCAGAGTGAGGATGCCACCAGAGCCGGCAATCGATGATATCAGCCCGGCAAGGAAGGCTACGCCAACCAAGCTGGCTTGAGTAACAACTGATAAGTCCATTTAAACGCGCCTTTGTAACTTAAGCTAAGGCCTAAAATTGATCCGGGTACTTACCTTCGTAGCGACTGTAAAATTCTTGCAGTGTCGCAATATCGACATCGTGATCACCGGTTGGCTCAAACATCTGATCGAGCACAATACGCTTGCCAGGAAAATCCAAACCGATCAAAAAAATCTTACAGTCGATGGCTTCAGCAATTCGCAAAAACCCCGTT
Source organism: uncultured Pseudomonadales bacterium (assembly GCA_963968025.1). Classification (GTDB taxonomy): domain Bacteria; phylum Pseudomonadota; class Gammaproteobacteria; order Pseudomonadales; family Porticoccaceae; genus HTCC2207. Next base: position 2,670 of record CAXAFJ010000138.1, read on the forward strand.
TTCCATGTCTCGACTTTTTTGCGTGTTCCCTCAGGGGCCAAGCCAATAACAATACCCTTATCACGATCAACAAGTCGGGCGACATTATCCACTATGGACTCAGGCTGACCGCGGTTAACCGGAATGCCACCGAGCCATTCCATAAACCAGGTGACGCCGGGCATAAAAATAGTGTGCTTGCCAAGCCAGCGCAGCTTGATATTGATCGCCAATATCGCCGCCATGGCGTAGACAAAGTCCCAATTGGAGGTGTGCGGCGCGCCAATAATCAGTAAGCGCTCGCGGTTGGGAATTTCACCTTCCACATGCCAGCCAAAGACACGCAATAACGTTCGGCCAAACCATATGGCAAAAGCTGAGCGATTGGCTCGCAGATGCACGGGGGTCATCTCCTGGCTTGCGGGTACTGTTTTTCTGCTCATGATGGCCTCTCTTAATTCTTCTTATTATTGTAGGTGCTTTTAAATCATTCTTAATACATAGCCCTGATAAATAAAGAGCCCAATCAATGCTCTCTTGTGGAGCGAAATGCGATTTCAGGATAGCGCTCTTCAGTCAGCGACAAGTTAACCCTAGTCGGTGCAAGATAGGTCAGATGGCCACCCCCATCGACTGCCAGGTTATCTTGGGTTTTATTCTTAAATGACTCAAGCTGCTTATTGTCGTCGCACTCAGTCCAGCGCGCAGAATGCACATTGACCGCCTCATAAACCGCTTCGACGCCGTATTCTTCACGCAATCTATAGGCCACCACTTCAAACTGCAGCTGGCCTACAGCGCCAACAATAATATCGTTATTGCGGAAAGGGAAAAACACCTGAGTGCTGCCCTCTTCCGAGAGCTGGCGAATACCGTTCTGCAACTGCTTGGCTCTAAGTGGATCTTTTAGGCGAATACGTTTAAACAGTTCCGGGGCAAAATGCGGAATACCACTAAATTTCAGATCTTCGCCCTCGGTAAAGGCATCGCCAATCTGAATCGAGCCATGATTGTGCAGGCCGATAATATCCCCAGCTTGGGCCTCTTCGAGAGACACCCGGTCACCCGCTTTAAAGCTAAAGGCGTCGGCAATACGCACAGTCTTGCCAGTACGCACATGCTTCATTTTCATGCCCTTTTTGTATTTACCTGAGCAGATCCGCAGAAAAGCAATACGGTCACGATGTTTGGGATCCATATTGGCTTGAATCTTAAACACAAAGCCGCTGAAAGCACTCTCTTCGGCAACCACTTCACGCTTGTCCGAAGCTCGGGGCTGAGGCTCCGGCGCCCAGCGCACAAAATCATTAAGCATTTCCCGGACACCAAAGTTACCCAGAGCAGTACCAAAAAACACTGGTGTCATGCGGCCGGCGAGAAACTCGTCCATATCAAAAATATTGGTCGCGCCCTTAACCAGCTCCAGCTCTTCGAGTACATCCTCGGCATAATCGCCCAAGGCCTCGCCAGCTTCTGGCGAATCCAGACCTTTAATCTGAATATCGTCCATCAGGGTGTGACCCTTGCCCTGAACATAGACATGAATAGTATCGGTGTAGAGGTTGTAGACCCCGCGAAAGCCACGACCCATGCCGATTGGCCAGTTGATCGGTGCAGCTCTAATTTTCAGAACACTCTCGATCTCATCTAACAGCTCAATAGGCTCACGAATCTCGCGGTCCATCTTGTTTACAAAGGCAAAGATCGGCGTGTCGCGCAGACGGCAGACATCCATCAGTTTGATGGTGCGGGCTTCAACGCCTTTAGCGCCGTCGATGACCATTAGTGATGAATCCACTGCGGTGAGTGTGCGGTAGGTGTCTTCAGAAAAGTCTTCGTGGCCCGGCGTGTCGAGTAGATTGACCATGCAATCGTGATAGGGAAACTGCATCACAGAAGAGGTCACCGAAATGCCCCGCTCTTTCTCCATGGCCATCCAGTCGGATGTAGCGTGACGATCGCTCTTGCGGCCCTTGACCGTGCCCGCAACCTGAATCAGATTGCCGAGCAGCAGCAGCTTTTCAGTGATCGTGGTCTTGCCCGCATCCGGGTGCGAGAT
>CAXAFJ010000139.1:0-4678 GCA_963968025.1 uncultured Pseudomonadales bacterium
TCTTGATTTTGCTCTCTATTTTGTTCTCTATTTTGCTCTCCAATTTGTTCACAGCTTGGCCAGCAGCTTTTCCAGGTCGGCCGGCAGAGGCGCTTCCACTTCCACCCAGTCGTCGGAAAGAGGATGTTTAAAGCGTAGGTAGCGAGCATGTAAAAACAGCCGCTTCAGCCCCAAAGGCTTCAAACTTTCATTAAACTCTTCGTCGCCATACTTGGGATCACCGGCAATCGGCTGACCAGCAAACTCACAGTGCACACGAATCTGGTGAGTTCTACCGGTCTCGAGTTTGATATCCAAAAGTGTCGCCGAGGGATACTGCTTAAAAATTTTAAAGTGCGTCACCGACGCCTTGCCAGTAACATCCACACGTACCATACGCTCACCAGAGAGCAGCGTATTCTTGCGCAATGGTGCATTGATCGTGTTCTTACCTTTAGGCCAACGACCTTTAGACAGAGCCGTGTAACGCTTTTCAATATGATTGTTTTGCAAGTCCTGCTGCAATGCTAAGAGCACTGAACGCTTCTTGGCGAGCATCAGACAGCCAGAGGTGTCGCGATCCAAGCGGTGCACCAGCTCCAAAAAGCGCAGTTCTGGATGCTCCGCACGCAGTGCTTCAATAGCCCCCAGAGAAACACCGCTGCCACCGTGAACAGCTAGCCCGCTAGGCTTATTGATAATCAGCAGACCTTCATCCTCAAACAAGACATTGTCCGCAAGGTACTGTTTTAGCGGACGCCCCACTGCTGACATCTCGCCGCGTTCGGCCACTCTGATTGGCGGCAAGCGCACAATATCACCCTCTTTAAGACGAGTAACCGCTTTGACGCGACCTTTATTTACCCGCACTTCACCCTTGCGCAGCAGTCTATAAATGCGTGACTTGGGTACACCTTTTAAGGTTTTGATAAGAAAGTTATCCAGACGCTGACCGGCCTGTTCTGGACCTATGTCGACGTAAGAGACTTGACTGAATGGCGATTCGGTAGACATGGGCACTGCTTGTAATGATTTGGCGCGCATTGTACCTAGCGGCCCCGCCGTTCCCAACTAAATTATCTGTTTACATTGAAAGTCACCGGCTTTGTTGTTACATTGCCGCCAGGTTCCCTGCTGCCCAGCGTATAGATAGCGCTGCCCCAGAGGTTGAACAGCTCGCCAAATGCCATAACAAGGCTAAGCGAAAAAGAATACATGAGAGTCTGGCCGTTGGGGCCGACACTCCATGACAGCTGAGTAGGCTGCAGAGAAAAGACAAGATAATTTTGGTTACAGAAGTTAACCGCAATTGAGAAAGACTTACCCTTGAGGCCTATCTTTCTTAAAGTGAGACGCGTTTGAATCACCTAAAGCCTGGCGTTTTCGTAGGGTTTGTGTAGAGACAAAAACGCTGTTCGGTTAACTGAGAACAAGATACTAAATAATGGATAGCATCCCCATAACTGCGCTTAAAGCCAGTATATATGGGGGGAAAGGAGTACCAGGCAGAGTTCATAAACCGCGCGCTGCCCTTATTTACACTTCATCTATAGCTAGTTACTTGCTTGACTACACCTCTTATTACCTCTTTTCACTACTGCTGCTCGACACAACAAGCAAAGGTGAATTATGAAACGTATGTTAATAAATGCTTCGCACACTGAAGAAGTGCGCGTCGCCATGGTTGATGGCCAGAAGCTCTATGATCTGGATATCGAAAACCGCACAAGAGAACAAAAGAAAGCCAACATTTACAAAGGCAAGATAACCAGAGTCGAGCCCAGCCTCGAAGCTGCATTTGTTGATTACGGCGCTGACCGTCACGGCTTCCTCCCGCTGAAAGAAATCTCTCGCGAATACTTTAAAGGCAAATCCTCCGATGGTGGCCGAGTCAATATTAAAGATGCCATTCGTGAAGGTCAGGAAATATTTGTCCAGGTTGAAAAAGAAGAGCGCGGATCCAAAGGCGCTGCACTGACAACCTTTATCAGTCTCGCTGGTCGCTACCTAGTCCTGATGCCAAACAATCCTCGTGCTGGCGGTATCTCTCGCCGTATCGAAGGTGAAGAGCGTGCTGATCTGCGTGAAGCCATGCGCGGTTTAGATATCCCTGAAGGTATGGGCGCGATTGTCCGTACCGCCGGTATCGGCCGAGCCACCGAAGAACTGCAGTGGGATCTAGATTACTTGCTGCAGCTTTGGAACACTATTGAAGCCGAAGCTGAGGGTGCTAAAGCACCGCACTTCCTGTTCCAAGAAAGCAACGTTATCGTTCGCGCCATCCGCGACTACCTGCGCCAAGATGTCGGCGAAGTAATTGTCGATAGCCAAGACGCCTACAATCTGGCCGCCGCGTTTATTGGCACCGTAATGCCAGACTTCACCAACAAGGTGAAATTTTACCAAGAACAGATTCCGCTGTTTAATCGCTACCAAATTGAAAACCAGATTGAGACGGCATTCCGACGTGAAGTGAGCCTCCCCTCTGGCGGTTCAATCGTAATCGATATCACTGAAGCTATGGTCTCCATCGACATTAACTCAGCCCGCGCCACCAAGGGCGGCGATATTGAAGAGACAGCCTTTAACACCAACAAAGAAGCGGCAGAAGAAGTTGCTCGCCAACTGCGTCTGCGCGATGTTGGCGGCCTGATCGTTATCGACTTTATCGACATGCTCAATGCACGCCACCAGAAAGAAGTGGAAAACACTATTCGCGACGCGCTAAAGATTGACCGCGCCCGGGTTCAGGTTGGCCGCATCTCACGCTTTGGTCTGTTGGAAATGTCCCGTCAACGGCTGCGTCCTTCACTAGAAGAAACCATGTCGAAGATCTGTCCACGCTGTAAAGGTCAGGGCACCATTCGCGGAACACGTTCACTGGCTCTATCGATTCTGCGTCTGATCGAAGAAGAAGCTCAGAAAGAATTCAGCAAAGAGATTCGCGCCATTGTGCCAGTCTCCGTTGCCACCTTCCTGCTCAATGAAAAGCGCAGCGAAATTGCCGATATCGAAGGCCGCAATAAAATTAATATTGTTGTGTTGCCAAATACCCAGATGGAAACCCCACACTTTGAAGTCGTGCGCATTCGTGCTCAAGACGATGACGACCGCGATGGTGAGTTTAGCTACAAGCTAGCCCATGAACTGAGCAGCAAAGAGCCAGAGCAGGATCTCGAGCGCAGCAGTGCACCACTGCCAATCTCCGAGCCAGCGGTTAAGACATTGGTTCCCAGCACCCCTGCCCCAATCATGCCAGAGAAAGTCGCCGCCGCTGCACCAGCCGTTGCTAAAGACACCAAGCCAGGTATTCTTAAACGCTTGTGGGGCAGCTTATTCGGTAGCGAACCTGCTGAAGAAAAGAAAGTTGAAGAAGATAAAAAAGCGCGCCCGAGCGGTAACAGCCGTCGCGGCGGACAGAGCCAAGACAGCCGCAATCGTCAAGGTAACCGTCGACCGAATAACCGCAATCGCAACCGCAACCGCGGTGAAAATACAAAAGATGGCGAACGCACCGAGACACAAGCCAAATCAGCTGACAAGCCAGCACAGGGCCGAGGCCGCGACCAACAGTCTCGACCTGCCACTGAGCCAAAGGCACGGGATCAAAAAGCTGAGACTGTCACCACTTCACCTCAGATCGCGGATAAGAGCGCTGAAGCCGGCGAAGGTGGAGAGCTTAAGAAGCGTCCAAACGACAAGCGTCGTGGACCGCGTCGTCGCCGTCAACGTCAGGATGTCCCAGCCAATGTTACAGATCAGGTATCTGCTGATATAGCTGTTGAAACGTCTGCTGTTGAAACCTCTGCTGTTGAAACATCGGCCGTTGCAACAGCCGCTGCAGCAGAGACAACGCCAGCAGTTGTCACTGAAGCCCCAGTGACAGCCGCAGTTGATGCAAAAGCTGAAGCTACAGAGACCAAGCCAGCACGCAAGCGCCCTGCTCGCCGTCGTAAGCCTAAAGCTGAGACTGTAGAGGGTGCAGAGACAACTTCGACTGAAGCGGCTCCAGCAGCGCCAATAGTCGCAGAAACTCAAGACTCAGCTGTAGCCTCTGAAGAGAAGCCTGCACCTAAGCCAAGAGCTCGCCGAAAAGCGCCAGCCAAGCCGAAGAAAGTTGACGCAGATACAGAGACTTCTGCCGCGCCTATTGAAGCAGCTGCTCCTGTAACAGCTGAAGCTCCTGTTAAAGCAGAGGCTCCTGTTAAAGCTGAGGCTCCAAAACCAGTAGTTGCAGCGCCAGTAGCAGAAAAGCCGCAAACGCCTAAAGCCGCCGCTCCTGAGGTTGCCGAAAAAGCAGCCCCTAAAGCCGAAGCAAAAATTACTGAATCTGGAACCGTGAGAGCGAGCAATGACCCACGTAAAAAACCCAAGCCAGTGAGCCAAGTCAAGGTCAGTACAGAGCGTGTTGAGAAGCCCGCCGCTGTCGCCCTAGACACCAGCAAGCCAGCACCGGCTACAGCGCCAAAAGCACCGGTAGCCAGAGCCTCAAATGACCCACGTAAAAAGCGTGCCACTCAGGCCGCAAAGGCTGAAAACGCCCCTGTAGATTCAGGTACAGCAAAAGAATCTGCTGAAAAAGGTCCTCAGGCGTAATTGGTACTTGTCGTAGCAAAAAGGCGCTGTATAATCGCGCCTTCAATTGGTGGGATGGCAGAGCGGTTGAATGCACCAGTCTTGAAAACTGGCTTAGGTTAAT
>CAXAFJ010000140.1:0-4502 GCA_963968025.1 uncultured Pseudomonadales bacterium
TACACGATTGGCCGAAATGACAATATAGAGTTTTTTTACTGCCAATGATTACCAGGGAGGTTTCAAGCAGAATGATAAAGATGAATAGTCCTAAACCCCAATCCAATAACAGCCATAGCCATAGCCATAGGCATCCGACAGACGTTGGCCTGCCGCCTATTGTGCTCGACCACTTGCCGAATATGCCGTCGTTGTTGGGCCGTGCAGCGTTTAAGTCTGGCTACTATCAGCTTGGCGATATCCTGCCTGCTCTGAGCACCGAGATCAATCACCTGCGTATCCGACAGGATGATCTTCGTGCTTACAAGGCGCTCTGTGGTTTTTCCAACAACGCAGTGCTGCCAGCCACCTATCTGCATATGCTGTCGTTCCCCCTGTCGTTAAATCTGCTGATCCAGCAAGATTTCCCCATGAAAGCCATGGGTCAGGTACATCTGCGCAATCAGATCTCGGTACTCGAAGAGTTCGATCTGCGGGCGTCGATCAGCATGAAGGCGACGATTGGCAAGAGTGCATTGACCAGCCGCGGCGTTGAGTGGGATATAGATGTGACTGCTGTGGTCGACAATCAGCTGGTTTGGTCTAGTACCTCAACCTATTTAAATCGCTGCAAGACTGGCGTACCAGCCGTGCGACAGAAAGAAATTTTGCCTCAGGGCAATGCCCAAGATTGGATTGTTGAGGCTGATATAGGTCGTCGTTACGCCAAGATCTCGGCTGACTACAACCCCATACACCTGTCGGATATCACTGCCAAATTATTTGGTTTTAAACAGGCCATCGCTCACGGTATGTGGTCGAAGGCGCGCTGTTTAGCCGCACTTGAAAATAAACTGCCGAATACCGGCTACAGCGTCGATGTCGCATTTCATCGCCCTTTGTTTTTGCCCGCTGAGGTAGTTTTTAATAGCGCCGTAAATAGACAGGGTGAGAGCTTCTCGCTGCAAAACAAAACCAGTGGCGTTATCCACTTGCTAGGCCAAATCTCATAGGAGAGTAGTAAATGCCTGATTATAAAGTCCCGGTAAATGATTACCTGTTTCTGTTCAACGATGTGCTCGATATGCAGAGCAAATACAAAGCTGTGCAGGGCGGAGACGAAGCCACCAGCGATATGGTTGAGGCGATCTTTACTGAAGCAGCAAAGTTCTGTGAAAACGAATTGGCGCCGATCTATCAGAGCGGCGACGATGGCTGTACCTGGGACGACGGTGTGGTCACCACACCTGCAGGCTTTAAAGAGGCCTACCAGAAGTTTATTGAAGCTGGCTGGACCACTTTAACCGGCAGCACCGATATGGGCGGCCAGGGCTTGCCCTCTTCGATTGGTATCGCCATCAATGAAATGATGACCACCGCCAACTGGGCCTGGGCCATGTATCCCGGTCTCAGTGAAGGCGCAGTTGCGACTCTCGAGACCAGCGGCACCGAGCAGCAGAAGAAAGACTATCTGGTCAAGCTGATCAGCGGCGTCTGGAGTGGCACCATGTGTCTCACCGAGCCTCACTGTGGTACTGACCTCGGCTTGATGAAAACCAAAGCTGCACCCAATGATGACGGCAGCTACAAGGTTAACGGCACCAAGATCTTTATCAGTGCTGGCGAGCATGATCTGACTGAAAATATTGTCCATATTGTCTTGGCCAAGTTGCCGGATTCGCCCAAGGGCACCAAAGGTCTGTCGCTGTTTATTATTCCCAAGTTCTTAGTCGCTGAAGACGGTTCTGCAGGGGAGCGCAATGGCGTTCGCTGTGGTTCTATTGAGCACAAGATGGGTATTCATGGAAACGGTACTGCGGTACTTAACTTCGATGATGCCAAAGCCTTTTTGATCGGCGAGCCCAACCAGGGTTTGGCGGCGATGTTTACCTATATGAATGTGGCCCGTATCGGCACAGCCAGCCAGGGTGCTGCAGCAGCTGAGCGCTCTTATCAGGGTGCCGCTAAGTATGCTCGCGAGCGTTTGGCGATGCGTTCTATCTCTGGTATTAAGAATCCAGATGGTCCAGCGGATGCGATTATCGAACACCCAGATGTGCGTCGTATGTTGCTGACTCAGCGGGCGATCGCCGAGGGCGGTCGTGCCATGGTGACCTACGCTAGCCAATTTGCCGATGTCTATCGCGGCGGCAACAGCCAGGCGGAACGTGATGCTGCGGAAATTCGTCTGGGCTTCTGTACGCCTATTTTGAAAGGCTTTATTACTGAGTTGGGCGTTGAAGCAGCCAACCATGGTGTCCAGGTATTTGGCGGCCACGGCTTTATCAAAGAGTGGGGCATGGAGCAGATTCTTCGGGATAGCCGCATTGCCACATTGTATGAAGGCACCACCGGTATTCAGGCATTGGATCTGGTTGGCCGCAAAGTGTTGATGGACAAGTTTAAGCAGCTCAATGTCTTTACTGGCGAGATGCTCAGCTTTGCCGGACAGTTCTTACCCTGGAAGAGATCACCTCAGGCCAAGCAGATGCGCAAGCAGGCTTGGACTATTACCAAGCTGGCGATTAAATGGCGCTATTTGGCATATCGTATGGCTATGCGGGCGAAAAAGAACCCGGACAATGTCGGTGCCTCATCAGTGGATTTCCTGATGTACTCGGGTTATGCCTATATGGCCTTTATGTGGGGACAGATGAGTTTTGCTGCACACAAGCAGTTGGCAGCGGGTAACGGGGATAAGAACTTCCTCGAATCGAAGTTGCACACGGCGGAGTTTTTCTTTGAGCGTATTTTGCCCCGTGCCGATACCCACTCTAAAATCCTGAGTGCCAACCTTGATAGTTTGATGGCGATGCCGACGAGCTATTTTGAGTAGAGGCTAGCTCTTAGCACGAGCTTAGCAAGAGCTTAGCGGCAACAGTTCAAAAACCCTGCAGTTTGCGCTGCGGGGTTTTTTTAGGCCCGCAGCTTTTAATCGTTAATATAGGATTGAAACAAGTGACAGGCTATAGCTTCGTTGTTACAGTCCGGCGCAAATAAAATAATAAAATATTGAGAAGGAAAGACAATGGAATTTTCAGATGTGGTTAAGGCACGGCACTCCTACCGAGGATTTTTACCCAAGGCGGTTGATGAACAGACCTTAAAAGATATTTTTGAACTGGCCAGCTGGGCACCTTCCAACTGCAATGTGCAGCCCTGGAAAGTTCATGTTCTGTCCGGCGACGCCTGTAATAACATGCGTGAAAAAATGAAAGCGGCGGCGATGGCAAACCCCAGCGGCAACCCAGATTTCCCCTGGCAGGGCAAATTTAGCGGCGACTACCGTGAGCGTCAGATCTGCTCAGCGCTGGGCCTCTGGGAACACCAGGGTGTCACCCGAGAAGATAAAGAAAAGCGCGCCTGGTCATGGATGCGCAACTTTGAATTTTTCGATGCGCCACATATTGCCTTTATCTTTGTTACCGATGAGTTTCCTGAGCTGGTGCGTTTGGCGGGAGACACTGGCATGTATGCTCAGACATTAATGCTGGCGCTAGAGAATGCCGGCTTGGGTTCCTGCCCGCAGACTTCAGTGAGCTGCTATCCGGATCTGGTTCGTGCCGAGTTGGGTGTCGAGAGCCAGTTTAAATTGATGATGGGTCTGTCTTTTGGCTATGTGGATCATGATGATAGTGCCAATAATCTACGCACCGATCGTGCTCCTCTAGAGCAGTCCACCAGCTTCCATAATTAGGTTTTTTAATGCTCTAAGTCAGGCCGCCTGGATACAGTTGCGACCTGATGCTTTGGCGCGATAGAGCGCCTTATCAGCACTTTTTAAGACCTGCTCAAATGGATTAATACTGCCGTTCGGGTTGGCGCTGTCACTGCTGGCAACACCAATGCTCACAGTCAGGCGAAAATTGCTTTTTCTCTTGCTGGCGCCGCGTCGGGTCTCACCCTGTTTCGACTTTGTCGGACGATGCTTTTTATCCCGCACCACCATATCGTAGTTGGCGATGGCCTGACGACAGGCCTCCATTGTGTCCAATACCTCCTGCTCAGTTTTACCCTTAAATAGCAGGCAGAACTCTTCACCACCATAGCGAAAGGGCTTGCCGCCGTCAGCGGTTTGCTTGAGCAGACTGGCGATCACTCGCAGCGCCTGATCCCCGAGATCATGGCCAAACTGATCATTGATCTTCTTGAAGTAATCGGCATCCACTATGGCGACACTATAGGGCCCGCGCAATGTCTTGGCGGTCTGTTGCAGAGCTCGGCGATTGCCGATCTGAGTTAGGTCATCGCGATAGCCAATCTGTAAGAGGCTGACCGTGAGATTAATGGCCAACAGCAGACCCATGCCGGAAAACATAAAGGCTGAAACACTGTTGAGCTGGATCCAGCCATAAGTCATCAGACTCATTAGGGAACAGCCCAACAGTGAGTTGTGGATGCTCTTCTGTCGATAGAGGCTTAGGCCGAGACACAGACTGATGGCAATAAAATACAGGGTCCAGCTGAGGGCGGCGGCTAAAAACAGCTGCTGATTAATTGCCAATAGGCCGGCGATCAGCAGG
>CAXAFJ010000141.1:0-4411 GCA_963968025.1 uncultured Pseudomonadales bacterium
GCTTCGTCTAGTGCGTCCGCGGCTAGCAACGCTGGCGATATTGGTGAGCCAAAAGCCAGCCCCGCCTATCTGCTGATTGAGGGGCAGGGGGATTTAGCCGATATCGAGAGTTTGTCGGCTGAGGGCTATTTTCGCTTCGACGATTTTAATCTCTCGGAGCCAGTGGCAGATCTGATTCGATCACTGCTGCCCGAACTCTTTGCCAATCTACCTGATTTTAAAGCCAATGCTCAGGGTAAAGTTTGGTTCGGCTTGCATCCTGGTGGCTCTGTGGACTTTGAAGGCAACCTTGGGATTGGCGAGGTGCCGCTTGACTGGCTGGCGGATGTGCCGCCGGTAACCGATATTAAAACTGAGATTACCGGCTGGTTTACCCCTGGTTCAGACTGGGGTCTGCGCTTGCAGGGCTTTAGCTTGGCCTGGTCGGATACAGAGATCGAACCCTTAAACCTGGTTTTTAATCAACGTCTCGGCTCCCAGTGGCACGACTTTGATCTCTCAGTGAACCATCTGGATCTGACGCTAGTGTCAGAGCTGCTCTATGCGACCCGTATCGCCGAGAAGAAAGTACTGGATATCGTCGACCACCTGCAGCCGCGGGGCATTGTTGATGCCCTGACTTTGGGGCACGACGAGGCCGGCTATTACGCGTCCGCCAATCTGCAAGCACTGGATATTGCGGCCTGGAAAAAAGCACCGGGGGTCAAAGGGCTGGATGGCTATTTTGAGGTCTACGGCAGTCACGGACTGCTGTCGTTTGCTGATAGCGATGGTTTCGAGGCATTGTTTCCAACGGTGTATAAAAACTATCAAACTATTGAAAAGGCCGAGGGAACGATTAACTTCTCTTGGGATAAGGACATTAAGAAGCTGACTATGCGCAGCGATGTGATGCGTGCTGAGCTGGATGTGGGAGTTGCGTCAATTCTCTTTTCCGCCGAGCAATTTATTCCCTCTCATGGGCAGCCTCCAGCGATTAGTCTACTGATTGGCGCCCGTGATTTAGATGCCAAAAAGCGTAACAAATATCTCCCCTATCGCATGCCAGACAAACTGAGGACATGGCTGCAAACCGCTGTTTTGGATGCCCATGTGGATGAGCTTGGCCTACTGATTCGCAATGACCCGCCGCGTTTGGATAAGCTGTCTCAGAGCACTCAGTTGATGGTAAAAATGAGTGCTGCGGATATCGACTACGATCCCAAGTGGATGGGTGTTCGGGATGTTACAGCGCTCACTTTGGTGGATGATGTGTACACTGAGGTGGAGGTCTATTCGGGAACGGTTGGTGGCACGTCTATCAGTAGCGCCAAGGTTGTCTATGACAAAGTGGGCGTCGATCAAAGCGCGGTTATCCGCGTTGTCGGGGATATCGAGGGCGATCTCAGTTCGGCAATGGCTGTGCTCACCGAGTCACCCCTACGCAGTCGCCTGGGTGCTTTAACGCGCTGGGACTACGATGGTGAGATGACCAGTCAGCTGGATCTTGTGATTCCTCTTGCGATTCCTATGGTGGCAGCCGGTACGGACAGCATCTCGCCGCAATACAATGTCAGCGCCGTAATAGACGGTGGTTCCCTGAGTATTCCAGGCGGGCCGATCAGCGTTGCAGCGATTAATGGCCAGCTCAACTTCTCCCTAGACGATGGGCTTTATGGCGACGATGTCAGTGCTAACTTTTGGCAGCGGCCCATGGTCGCCAAGTTGTATAAAGAGGATGGCGACCAGAAGATTGCGGTCACTGGTGATCTGCTGCCTGAGAGTCTCAATCAGCTGGTAGAGTTTCCCTGGCAAGAGGTGATTAAAGGTGTGGTGGTGGTCGACAGTCTGATCACTATTCCTGGCTCTGAGAATCAGCTGGGCGCTGGAAGTTTGCCAATCACTGCGCCAGTCACTGCTGCAATCGCCCGGCCAATCAGGATACAGATTAACAGTCAGCTCAAGGGTGTTGAGCTGGATCTGCCTGCACCTTTGGCGAAAGCGGCAGCCGAATCCCAAGAGCTTAATATAACGCTCTCCTTTGCCCCTGAATTTGAGTCATTGCAGGGCAGTCTTGTGGGTCGACATGCCGAGGCGCTTCAACAGAGCGCCGACCTCAACTTTGACCTGCGTTTTAATGAGCTGGGAATGAGTGGCGCTCATATTAGCTATGACCGCGCCAAAGCCGAACCGCAGCCGGGTATTGTGATGGTCTCTGGCTATGTGCCCACCGCTGACTTTAAGCTCTGGGAGCCATTGGTTAGTCTGTTTCAACGTTCTGAGCCCAGAGTCAACGCCAGTTGGATACCGGTGTTTGATCTGCGTCTGGACAAGATCGATTTCGCGAGTTTGCAGCTCAAGGATATTCAGGCGACTACCTCCCTGCGCGATGGCATTATCGATACCTATTTTGTCACCGACATGGCGGATGGTCAGTTGCTTATGTCCACAGGGGATGCAGCGCAGGTGCCGGTGCTCAACTTAAGTCGTCTAACGATTCCCGATGCGCTGTTGGCAAAGAGTGTCAGTGAGTCAGCTATTGATCCGCGCCAGTTTATGGCCTTAGATTTCTCGGTGGATCGCCTGCAGATGGGCGCTGACGAATGGGGATCAATGGCCTTTAAGCTGCGTCCAGAGGTCTCGGGCGCTTCATTCGGTCAAATTCGGGGGGATCTGCTGGGACTGCAGCCGGGACTCTTTGGAGATCAGCCGGGGACGGAATTCTTCTGGGGTTTCGATGGCACTGATTACTCCAGTCGCCTCATCGGGCCAGTGGGTATTGGTAATATTGAGGCGTTTTTGAGCTCGGGCTTAAATGTGCCAAAAATTGTCGACAGTGAGTCTGGGCGCTTTGTCTTTGATCTCGCTTGGCAGGATCAGCCGTGGAAAATCTCTCGGGATAATCTCAGTGGCGAGTTTCAGATTAAATTGGAAGAGGGCAGTTTTTATCGCTCTACCGGTGGTGCAGGTGCGGCATTAAAAATGGTTAGTCTGGTTAACTTTGCCAACTGGCTGCGTCGACTGAAGTTGGATTTCTCCGATGTAACCGGGCAAGACCTCAGCTATAACAAACTCAGTGGCACATTGGCATTTGATCAGGGGGTGGCGAGTTTTAAACGGCCCCTGAGAATGGATATGCCCTCTGGACGCATGAGTATGGGCGGCGACTTTGATCTGCTCAATGAACAGGTTGATGCGCGCCTAGTGGCGACCTTGCCGGTGGCGACTAATCTGCCCTGGGTGGTAGCTCTGCTGGGTGGACTGCCTGCAGCGGCAGGTGTCTACGTGACCAGCAAACTAGTTGAAAAGCAGGTCGATCGCCTGTCGAGTATCAGTTATAAACTCACGGGTTCCTGGGATGATGTAGAGGTGTCGGTGGATCGTATCTTTGCTGCGGATTTGCGCGGCGAGAAAACCAAGACGCCAAAAGCGGACAAGGAATTAAACGAAGAACAAGATAAAGGGCAAGATAAAGGTCAAGGTAAAGAGCGAAATGAAGGACTAAATAAAGGGACTACACAAGAGGGAATGGAGAATGACCCGCTATAAGCGTTTTATGGCCGCCGCTATTCAGCTGTGGCCGCAACCAACATTGGAAAAAAATCTAGAGGCCGCAAAGGTTCTGATCAAGCGCGCTGCTGAAGATGGCTGTGGGCTGGTGGTGCTGCCGGAAAACTTTGCCTATTTCGGGTGCAAAGATCTAACTGACGTGGGAATGGCTGAGCAGACCAGGGGGCCGGTCTATGAATTTCTGGCGAAACAGGCCCGGCGTCACAATGTCTGGCTGGTGGGCGGCACAGTGCCGGTCAGTGATAGCGATTCCGCTAAGCCTTTTGCCCGATCTTGGTTATTTGATCCCCAGGGCAATCTTGTTCAGCACTACGACAAGATTCATCTGTTTGATGTGGATGTGCCGAAATCAAAAGACCAGACATTGCAGCAGGTGAGCTATCGCGAGTCCGATGATTATCGCAGTGGTACAGATGTGGTAGTGGCCGATAGCGACCTCGGTGGACTGGGTATGACTGTCTGTTATGACTTGCGCTTTGCCGAACTCTATCGCCAGCTGGCAGATGCTGGTGCTCAGGTGGTGACGGTGCCGGCGGCCTTTACGTCGGCCACAGGTCGTGATCACTGGGAGCTGTTGTTGCGAGCACGAGCGGTGGAAAATCAACTGTTTGTGATTGGTGCCAATATGGTGGATCGCGGTCATCCGCGCCGTGGTCTCTGGGGCTGCACTGCGATTATTGACCCCTGGGGGACAGTGTTGGCGCAGCTTGATGATCAGCCGGGGGTGGCGATTGCCGAGATTAATTTAGAGCGGCTGGCGGAGGTGCGCAGCAAGATGCCGATTGCTCAGCATCGAAAATTGTAAGGGCTTTTTATTGACTGAGGGCTCTTTATTCGCTGAGGGCTCTTTATTGGCTGAAGG
>CAXAFJ010000142.1:0-4249 GCA_963968025.1 uncultured Pseudomonadales bacterium
CTGCTAAGAAAGTAATAGCGGCAAAGCCAGCAGTAAAAAAAGTAGCGGCTAAGAAGCCAGCTGTTAAAAAGACTGCTGCTAAGAAGCCTGCTGTAAAAAAAGTTGCTGCTAAGAAAGCTGCAGCCAAAGCCCCAGCCGCGAAAAAGTAATACTACGACTGTAGCTGCCGGGTCTTAAGGAGAAAAATTGTAGATAGTTTAATTGTCTTGAGACCTGTAAAATCCCCCGCCTAACGGTGGGGGATTTTTGTTTCTGCCTACTTAAAATCTAGCTCCAGTGATACCTCTCGGTACAGTGAGACTTTCTGCCATGGCATCCATTTTAGCGATTGAAACCTCTACCACCGCCTGCTCGGTTGCCCTCTCTGTTGGTGAGTCGAGGTTTTCGCGCTATTCCGAAGAGCCGCGCTCCCATACCAGACTGATTATGGCAATGGTCGATGCGGTGCTGGTTGAGGCCGGTATAACAGTTGTCGCCCTGGATGCCATCGCCGTTACCGTTGGTCCCGGCTCATTTACCGGTTTGCGCATTGGTTTTGCCACTGCCCAGGGTTTGGCTTTCGGTGCTCAGGTGCCGGTGATTGCGGTTTCGACACTAGAGGTGGTGGCACAGACCTATAGACGTCAATATGATCCCAGTGATCAACAGTCGGGTATGGTTATGCCGCTGTTGGACGCGCGTATGGGAGAGTTTAACTGCGGTGCCTACGAGCTTGATAGCGCTGGACAGTATCAGGCTGTTATCGAAGATCAATTACTCAGTAGTGAAAACGCCAAGCTGCTTATAGAGCGTTTAAACCCTTTCATCATTGTTGGTGATGCATCGTCTATAGTTACTGAAGCTTTGGGTGACAAAGCTCTAGATAACAAAGCTCTAGATAATAAAACCCATGCTCAACGGCCCAGTTATCAGAGCATCTATCCCGATGCTCTGGATCTGCTGGATATTGCATTAATAAAACAGGCTCGGGACGAGGCTGTGGATATTGCTTCGGTTGAGTTGGTCTATCTGCGTGGCACAGAGGCGTGGAAAAAACATACTAAGTTAAGGGCAGTGTAAAAATGGATTTTATGCAGGCTGTTTGGTTGGCCATTATTCAGGGGTTGTCAGAATTTCTGCCAATCTCCAGTTCCGCTCATCTCATTTTGCCCTCAGAGATATTGGGCTGGCCGGATCAGGGTTTAGTCTTTGATATCGCGGTACATATTGGTTCGCTTTTCGCGGTAATAGTGTATTTTCGCCTTGATGTTGCGATTCTCACCAGGGCTTGGTTGGGCAGTGTTTTTGAGCGACGTCATAGCCCCGAAAGCCATCTCGCCTGGTATATTCTTTTGGCCACGCTGCCGGCTGCATTGGCAGGGCTATTGTTCAGTCAGTTTGTCGAAGCTAATTTGCGCTCCTTGGCCGTGATTGCTTTCACCACTATATTTTTTGCTCTGCTGTTGGGTTGGGCTGATCGCCGCGGTGGCGGTAATCGCAGTATCGACCAGTTCAGTTGGCGCACCGCTTTAGTGGTTGGTGTGGCTCAAGCCCTGTCGTTGATTCCTGGCACCTCGAGATCGGGTATTACTATTACTGCGGCGCTGGCTCTGGGTTTTGATCGTGAGACTGCAGCACGATTTTCCTTTTTGATGGCGATTCCGATAATTCTTTTGAGTGGTGGTTATAAAGGTTTGCAGTTACTCGATACGCCATCGGTTGACTGGACTGTGATTTTGCTTGGCACCCTAGTGTCTGGGATTACAGCTTATCTTTGTATTGCGCTGTTTTTGAAACTGATTCAACGGGTCGGCATGATGCCCTTTGTAATCTATCGCTTGCTGTTAGGTGCTGTGCTTGTGGGTTTGATCTATTCCCAGGCAGCATAAATAATTTATAGGAAATTCTGATGCAAAAGTCTGTGGCTTTTTTAGGGCTGGGTGTAATGGGTTTTCCCATGGCCGGATGGTTGAGTAAGCGCGGTCATTCAGTGGTTGTCTATAATCGCACCGACGCCGTGAGCCAGCGCTGGCTACAAGAGTATGCTGGGGAATCAGCCGCGACAGTAGCCGAAGCAGTTACCGGTGCTCAGATCGTCTTTACCTGCCTTGGCAATGATGACGATGTGCGCGCTGTAGTTGCTGGCAAGGCTGGTGCCTTGGCCGCCATGAGCCCGGGTTCAATGTTGGTTGATCACACCACAACGTCGGCGCAGGTGGCGCGAGAACTGGCCGAGCAGGCAGCTGTTTTGGGTCTTGGCTTTATTGATGCTCCGGTATCAGGCGGTCAGCAGGGTGCAGAAAACGGTCAGCTGACGGTAATGTGCGGTGGCCAACAAGATCAGTTTGATACAGTGAAAGAGGTTGTCGAAAGCTATGCCAAATCCCTCCAGCTAATGGGTGATGTGGGCAGCGGTCAGCTGTGTAAAATGGTCAATCAAATTTGTATTGCGGGTGTCGTTCAAGGACTCGCCGAAGGGCTGAATTTTGCCAAGCGTGCGGGTCTCGATGCGCATCAGGTAGTTGAGGTAATCTCCAAGGGCGCAGCTCAGTCCTGGCAGATGGAAAACCGTTATCAAACCATGCTCGCCAATGACTATGAACATGGGTTTGCCGTGCAGTGGATGCGCAAAGATTTAGCCTTCGCCCTGGCTGAGGCAAAAGCCAATGGCAGTGACCTGCCACTGACCCAATTAGTTGACGGTTATTATCAGCAGGTACAGGAGATCGGTGGCAACCGCTGGGACACATCCAGCTTGCTGGCCAGACTTGAATATGATCGTGGAAAAATCTAACTCAATATTTTATAGCGAAGAGACGGCAAGGAATTGAAAATGAACGCAGTTGATACCCAGGCAGAGAGATTTAACCAGCAGTTAGCGGCGTTTATTGATGGCTCGCCAACCCCGTTTCACGCGGTCGCCAATATCTCTAGCCTATTGCGTGAGGCCGGTTTCCAGGCCCTTAGCGAATCTGACGATTGGACATTAAAGCAGGGCGGAAAATATTTTGTCACCCGTAATGGCTCATCGATTATCGCCTTTGTGGCAGGTAGCGAAGATCTGGCTGAGAGCGGAATCCGCATGGCCGGTGCCCATACAGATAGCCCCTGCTTGATGGTTAAACCGCAACCTGAGATGCTTAACAACCACTACTTCCAACTCGGCGTTGAAGTCTATGGCGGGGCGCTGCTCAATCCCTGGTTTGATCGCGACCTGTCTCTGGCCGGGCGTCTGGTTTATAGCGATGCCAGTGGTCAGTTAAAACAGCAGCTGATCAATTTCCATGAGGCGATTGCGATTATTCCAAGTCTGGCGATTCATCTTGATCGCACGGCTAACAAAGACCGAACCATTAATCCCCAGACTGATATTCCACCTATCTTGATGCAGGCGGATAACAAAACCGACTTTCGTGAGCTATTGGCGGAGCGCTTTTTGACTGAGGGTGAAAAGGTCTTGGATTACGAACTCTGCTTCTATGATGTTCAGGGTGCGGCTACAGTCGGTTTAAATAAAGAATTTTTTGCCTCCGCACGGCTGGATAATCTGCTCAGCTGTTTTGTCGCCACTCAGGGGCTAATTAATTCCGATACACACTGCACATCGGTCTTGGTCTGCAATGATCACGAGGAGGTGGGCAGCGTTTCCTCCGTAGGCGCCGATGGACCATTCTTGGAGTCTGTGGTGGACCGTCTGTGCAATGACCTGTGCAGCGATGCACGAGCCAGTAACAAGGCACGAGTACTTGATGGGTCGCTGTTAATTTCCTGTGACAATGCCCATGCAGTGCACCCCAATTTTGCCGCCAAACACGAGGCAGGCCACAAACCAACGTTAAATGGCGGGCCGGTAATCAAGTTCAACTCCAATCAACGCTATGCCACCAATGGGGTCACCGCGAGCCTATTCCGTCAGCTCTGTGCTGAAGTGGATGTGCCGGTTCAGTCCTTTGTCACCCGTACGGATCTCGGATGCGGCAGCACCATCGGGCCTGTCACCGCGGCGAAACTAGGCATTCCAACATTGGATGTGGGTATTCCCCAGCTGGCCATGCACTCCTGTCGTGAACTGACTGGCACTGAGGATCCTGAGCGTCTAAGCCGAGTGTTGACGCAATTTTTCAATCGCCCTGGGCGCTTGCAAGTGGCTGACGGTGACTGATTGTTAAAAATTGTAGGGGAAGAATAAGCTTTACCTGCAGTGTTATCGTAGATCGATTATTATAAGCAGTATTATTTTCCAAGCTAAATTTCCAAGCTAAATTTCCAA
>CAXAFJ010000143.1:0-3935 GCA_963968025.1 uncultured Pseudomonadales bacterium
CGGCGGCACGCCGGCGCTTAAACTTATCGAACTGGGGCCGATCAAAGCCCATGTTGGCGTGCCTAGCAGGAGTCTCGCCAGCCTAACCATTGGTGGCACCTACAACCTCAGTTGGGATGGCAAAGTACAGCCCGCTCGCCTAATGGCCATTTCCCCAGAAGTAGACCCCAATACCCGGACTCTCAATGCAGTGTTTAAAATAAGCGACGGCATTATTCCTATTGGCGCGGTAGTTGAATTGTTATTAGAACAACGGGTACAGACACCCGGTTTCTGGCTACCGGTGAGTGCTCTCACTGCCAGCGATCGCGGTTTGTGGGCGGTCTATGTGGTCAATGGCGAAAACATCATCGAGCGCCAATTGGTCGAGGTGATTCATAACGAAGCCTCGAGAGTCTATGTCCGCGGCCTACTCTCAGACAGGGACCGCGTGGTTAACAGCGGAGTGCAACGCATAGTGCCGGGGCAAACTGTGTTACCCCTGAGAGTCGAAGACAACATCGCCGAAAGAACGAACAAGAGTCTCAACGATCCCGTAATCAAGAGTCTCAACGGTCCTGTAACCAAGAGTCTCAACGGTCCCGTAAATGAAAGCACAACCGAGCAATCCAATGCAGGCAGATAGCTTTTATACCAACCCACGTTTAACCGCATTATTTATGCTGTTTATTGTTGTCTTGGGCGGCGTTTCTTTCCTAAGTCTAGCGCGCCAAGAAGACCCCACCATGGCCGAGCGCTACGCTCAGGTGAACACTTTCTTGCCCGGCGCATCTGCGGCAAGAATGGAGTCTTTGGTGAGTGAACCGCTGGAGACAAGCCTCAGAGAAATCCCAGAGATCAAAGAAATTGAGTCTACCTCCAAGTCGGGTATATCGGTTATCTCCATAGAACTCCTAGACCGGGTCAGCCCAGAAGATACACAAAATGTTTGGTCCGAGGTCCGCGACCAATTGGGCGCAATGCAAGCCACATTGCCCAGAGGCACTGTGGAGCCAGACCTGAGAATTGTACAGCCGGTTGCCTCGACAATAATTATTGCCCTGAGTTGGCAACATAGCTCAGACATTGAAATGAGCATTCTCTCGAGATTGGCAGAATCCTTAAGATTACAGCTAGCCAATATGTCCGGCACCGAAAAAGCTGAGTCATGGGGCGAAGCTGAAGAGGAAATTGTCGTTTCCCTCGACCCCAATCGCATGGTGGCCAGTGGCGTATCTGCCGCCTTTATTGCCCAGCGTATCGGCGCAGCAGATACGAAAATTGCCTCCGGCAGGCTGCGTGCAGGTGGCAATGATATTCTGGTTGGCGTCGAGGCTGAACTGGATTCCGTTGAGCGCATAGCCAGCATACCCCTAGTGATGGGTAACAACGGCAGCACCTTACGCGTTTCAGATCTAGCCACTGTGCGTAAAACGCAATTAGATCCGCCTCGGTCACTGGCTTTTCATGGCACCGAACAGGTCATTTTTGTTAACGCAAAAATGCAGGGCGGTTTACAAATTGAGAATTGGACCCGCAATGCCAATGCCCTTGTCGCAAAATTCCAAGCTAACTTACCCCATTCAATCGGCTTAGAAACAGTCTATTCGCAGAATATCTATACCGACCAACGCATGAATTCATTGGCCAACAACCTGATCTTCGCATTGATCATTGTGCTGCTGGTGCTAATTTGGCTGATGGGCATTCGCTCAGCCCTAACCGTGGGTATCGCCCTACCCCTTTCCGCCAGCATGGTGCTGGTGGGTATGCAGGTGTTAGAAATTCCGTTACATCAAATGTCTGTCACCGGCTTGATTATTTCCTTAGGTCTGCTCATAGATAATGCCATTGTGGTGGTAGAAGACTACAAGCTACGGCGCAGTCGGGGCGCGCAAATTGATGAAGCTATTAACCGCGCCATCAAACATTTATTGGTGCCCCTAGGCGCATCAACCGCCACTACCATATTTGCCTTTATGCCCATTGCACTGGCGCCAGGCGGCGTTGGTGATTTCACCGGGACCCTCGGCGTTACTGTCGCCTTGTCCGTTGCCAGCTCGTTTATTTTGGCGATGACTGTGGTACCCGCCATCGCCGGCTACTTAGAAAATCGTTGGCCGGTAACGGCGGGCAACCGCTGGTGGCAGACCGGTTTTTCCAGTCCAACGTTGACAAAAAAGTATCACGCAGCACTGGTCACTGTACTCAAGCGCCCCATCATCGGCGTCACTATTGCCTGCATTATGCCGATCATTGGCTTCGCGCTGGCGCCCACGTTAACCCAACAATTTTTTCCTGCGGTAGACCGCAACCAATTTCAAGTACAGTTATCCCTGCCCGCACAAACATCCATATGGGAAACACAGCAGGCCATTTTTGAAGCCGATGAAATATTGCGCAGCAATTCTGAAGTCACTGACACCTTCTGGACCATCGGCAAGGGCGCGCCACGGGTCTACTACAACGTAACCTCTCTCAACGAGCGCATACCCAGCTTTGCGGCTGCCTGGGTAAATACCACGTCGCCTAAAGCTACTGGAGAGATACTTGGGGCAGTCCAAAGTCAGCTGTCCATCGCGTTCCCCAGCGCCGAAGTATTGGCGCTTCCCTTTGAGCAGGGACCACCCACAGACTCGCCCATTGAAGTCCGCATCATTGGTCAAGACTTAGATGTACTGCGCCAAGAGGCACTGAAACTTAGAGCCATATTAGCCAGTGTAAGCAACGTCACCTACGCCAGGGCATCATTGTCTACCGCAGAACCCAAACTCACATTTATCCCAAGAGAAAACGCAGTAGCGGCCACAGGGTTAAGCACCGGCGGCCTGGCACAGAGAATCAACTCCGCGTTAATGGGCGATAGTGCAGGCACCGTGTTAGAAGGCAATACAGAAATAGACGTAAGAGTTAAATTTCAAACAGCTTCTCGAAACCAAATGTCGGATCTCAACTCGCTGCCTATCTTGGCCAACGGGCGAGACGGCATACCCCTTAGCGAACTTGGGGATTGGCAATTGGTCCCGACCGCCTCGTCGATCACCCGACGCCAAGGTGAACGCATCAGCGCCGTGCGCGGCTATCTAATCCCATTCACATTAGCCGGCGGTGTGTTAGCGGACTTCACCGAAAAACTCGAACAACAAAACTATAAGCCACCACCGGGCTATAGATTACAGCTCGGCGGCGAAGCGGAAAGCAGCTCCGAATCGATTAGCGGCATTGTTCAGGTATTTATCTTTTTCCTCTTAGCCATGGCCGGCATCATTATTCTGTCGCTGAATTCCTTCCGCTATGCGGGCCTCATTGGCATTGTCGCCTTTTTAAGTTTCGGGCTGGCGTTATTGGGCGTGCGGCTATTTGGCTACCCATTTGGTTATATGGCGCTAATCGGCTCTCTGGGCATGATGGGCCTAGCGATTAATGGCGCGATTATTGTTTTATCCGCGCTAAAGGCGGACCCGCGCAGTCAAGCAGGCGACAGCGAAGGCATAGCAAATGTTGTAGTGGATTCCACCAGGCACATCATCTCCACCACATTAACCACCATCGGCGGCTTTGTACCGCTGATTGTTAATGGCGGCGAATTCTGGCCGCCGCTGGCCACGGCCATCGCTGGCGGAGTCGTCGGCTCTGCTGTCATTGCTCTTTCAATGGTGCCTTCAGTGTTTGCCTATATTCAGCGCAAGAAAGTTCGCAAAGCGGAAATGTTACAAGTCGCCTAGCCAATTAGAATATTGATATTTAAGAGTGGCGAATTAGGACTCTTCGCCATTTTGAATAGGGGCTCTTTGCGAATCCAACTTTTCCCACCCATGGCCACCGAATGGGTCAACGCCAAGCTGCTGTAATATGGATGGAAAATCGACCATTACCCAGTTATCGACAATTTTCCCGTCAACCACTTTCCAAAAATCCATATAGCGAATTTCAATTTTTTTATGGGTTGCTGGAAT
>CAXAFJ010000144.1:0-3740 GCA_963968025.1 uncultured Pseudomonadales bacterium
ATGACATAAAAGATTGCTCTGTCATTCTGAACTACCCCAGCCTGTCATCCTGAGCGTAGCCGAAGGATCTCCTCACTCTGGCACCTGCGTTTGAAAAAACTATTCAATCCTCAGAGCAGGCTGCCAACTGCCGGAGATCCCTCCACTGCGGTCGGGATGACATAAAAAGTTGCTCTGTCAGGATGAAAAGCCCTATGGGCTTTTCACTTGCGGCGGAAATCCCTTGGGGACATGCCGTGCCAGCTTTTAAAGGCGCTGGAGAATGACCCCTGATCCGCATAACCCAGCAAAAAGGCAATCTCGGTAATACCCAGACGATTATCAGAGAGATAGCGCAGCGCCATGCGCGAGCGCACTTCTTGGAGTACTTGTAAAAAGTTGGTGCCGCGATCGGAGAGGCGACGCTGCAATGTGCGCCTAGAGATATTCATTAGACTAGCAAGCTTGTCGATACTCACTTCGCCCTCGGGCAAACGACGCATCATAAAGGACTTGAGGTTGGCTAAAAACTCATCCGTTATCTGATCATTTTCAAACAGTTCGCTAAAGGGTTTAGTCAGATCGGGCCCCTGCTGATAGTCCTGCTTGAGTAGCTGAAAGTCCAGTGCGGCACTGTCAAAAAACAGGCTGCTATAAGACTGGTTATAGGCAATATTTCGACCAAAAATCACCTCTAACTGAGTGGTGTCCTGGGGCTGAGGATAGGTGAAATTAGCTTTTACTACAGGCACCGGCCGCACACAGAGTGAGTTAATTATGGCTGCCGATGCGGAGAGCATCTCATCACTACAGAAGCGCTTCAGGCCACTACTTTTCAACAGTGGCTCCCAGCGCAACTCAACCAAATTGCCTTCGCGATGAGCTGTGATTTCACCTATATCACCACGCATCTTTAGGGTACTGGGAATTAGATTCAGGTAGTCGCGAAAGGATTTACACAGTGAACAGGTATAGAGCTGCAAATTGAGCCCTTTAAGATAAATAATACGCCCCACTGAAAGACCTATATCGGGGTTTGTAGAGGCTTCGGCAGATAGCTGATAGAGCTTGTAATAGCTGGCGACCGGAAAGCGGCGCTCGGGGATAGTTAGTTGACCTTGCTGTAAACCGGAATCGCGCAGCAGACGCTGCTGATTAGCCCCATCTCTTTCCGCCGCCTGCAAGATAGCCACAAGAGCCGGAGCAAGAACGCTCCAGTTTGGGTTTATCTGCTGTTCGGCTGCTGTGTTAGAGGCCATGGCCTTTTTTCTCGATGCTGTAAAACGGAGCTTACTTTAACACTTTAGAAGATTTGGGTTCAATATCACTGAGTTAAAGCCTTCATGTCAGCCCTCATTGATAATCAATATTCCGCAGTGACATTTGGCAGAATACTGTATATATTAACAGTATATCGAGAGCACCCATCTATGCCCAATACTGAAATAATAAGCAAACTCCTCGCCCGCCACGATACTTGGCGTGGACAGAGTCAAAAACCCACTCAGCGCAGTGTATCCAGCGGCAATGATCAAATTGATCTGCTATTAAAGGGTGGCTGGCCTGCATCTGCATTAACTGAATTACTGGTTCAGCGTCCGGGAATTGGCGAGCTTTCGCTGCTGCTGCCGACGATCAAAGACTATTGCCAAAACAATCACCTCAGTGTCTGGCTCGACCCGCCTTATCAACCCTATGCCCCAGCATTGGCTGCCGCCGGAATTGCCCTGCAGAAGGTGCTTATAGTGCAGAGTAAAAGCGCTCATGAATGGCTCTGGGTCGCTGAACAGTGCATTCGCAACAATGCGCTGTTACTGGCCTGGACTGATAACAAAACTCCCAGCTATAGCGATCTACGCAAGCTGCAACTGGCCGCTGCGGACAGTGGCCATGCGGCGTTTTTGTTCTCTACGAATAAAGAGCCTTCGAATAAAAAAGCTAACAAACAGCAGTCTGGCTCATCACCTGCCACTCTGCGTTTGGAAGTCGATTCTGTCGGTGAGAAAAACCTGCGTCTTTCTGTGCGTAAACTGCGCGGTGTGGCTCCGGGTGAGCAGCTGCTGATTCCTCGGGGGAAAGATCTCAGTTCACAGACTTCTCTGGCCAAATTACCGGTCAATAGCATCCATCCTGCTATTCCAATCTCAACCGATATTCCTCGCATTAAAATCAGCGAACAGAGACTCAACGCCTGAAACCTTCGCGCCATAGCGAAAAGGGAAATAGACGAAAAGGATTTTCAAAATTACCTACAGCGGCGCGGGCGACAGACCCTTACCCAGAAAAAATTTGGCTCTATCTGCACTTCCCATTGCTTCCCCTGGATGCCCTCTTAGATGAATCGAAAGTCGAAGATGCTGGACAAACCCCAGTTGCAGTTGTCGGCCAAGAAAAAAACGCCATGCGTGTTTTGTGCTGCAATGACAGCGCCACACAATCTGGCGTTGAACCTCTCCTGTCACTACCCACAGCTCTGGCTCTGTGCCCAAGTCTACTGACGCTACAGCAGCAACCGGAGCGTGAAAAAACCACATTGCAACAGTTGGCCCTAATCGCCTACAGTTTTAGTCCAATGGTGATTATTGCCGAACAGGGCTTATGGCTCGAATTAAGCGGCTGTGAAAAGCTCTTTCACAGCTACAGACAATTACTCCAGCAGCTGCAAAAAAACCTCTCCTTTCTCTGTTGTAAAATTGATATGGGCATAGCCGGCAGTGCCGATGCTGCACGCCTACTCTGTCGTCCTGGCTTTCGCTGTGAACTGCCTGAGAGCAGCGCAGTGGAACAGCAGCTGCGCCTAACACCGTTGAGTCTGCTCAAAGTCCAACGGCGGCAACAGCAGAGTTTTCAGCAGCTCGGATTAACCTGTCTCGAGGATTTACTGAAATTTCCCCGCGCTGAATTAGCCAGTCGTTTTGGCACTGGCATAGTAGAGCAGCTGCAATTGTTGCTCGGCGAAAAACCCTGCCAGCTGACGCATTTTAAACCGCCAGTGAGCTTTCATGATTTACTCCAGAGTACTCAGGGTATCTTTAGTAAGCAGGGCTTGCTGTTTCCCATGAAGACATTACTTCAGCGACTGAGTATTTATCTGCAAGCTCGTCAGTGTTACTGCAGTAAGATTGAATGGCGCTTTGAACCGCTAATAGGTGAACCCAGCTCCATGTGTATCACTCTTTCCGGGAACCAAAATAGCTGGACGACATTACTCGATTTAAGCCGTCTGCAATTGGAGCGCATAGACTTACCGGCCAGTATAGAAACAATTATTTTGTCCAGTGATGACTTTGTTGATGGTTTGCCGGAGGGGCTGGATTTATTTGGCACAGCTCCTTCTTCCGATAAAGCATTGACGGGAGAAGTAAACCTAGAAGCCAGTCGATTGATTGATAGCCTGCGTGCACGGCTGGGGTCTGAGGCTCTGCAGCAGCCGGCGCTGGGGAGTAATTATTTGCCTGAGGAAGCGGGAAAAGTGGTCGCGCCGGGGAAGCATCAGCAAGTGGCTATTGATCACCATGGCATGCAACCCCTTTGGTTGTTGCCTAAGCCTATTGCTATTCAGCTGCGCAATCAGCAGTTATTTTGGCGTCAACCGCTGTATATTTTAAGCGGGCCAAGGAGGCTTAGTGACAATTGGTGGCAGACGGATCAGCAGCGTGATTATTATTTGGCCTGTGATAATGAGGGCTCGCGGTATTGGTTGTTTAAGCAGGCTGGGACGGATCGCTGGTTTGTGCAGGGGCTCTTTTCGTAAAAGTTGG
>CAXAFJ010000145.1:0-3730 GCA_963968025.1 uncultured Pseudomonadales bacterium
TTAATCCAGACTCTTAATCCAGATTCTTCGTCAAATGCTGATGAAAATTAACAATCGCCTTTTCAAAATATCCAAAGGTTAAATGTGTGTTCGCTTTAGTGGTGACTGTCTGCTGAATTAAACAGGCAGCCTCGCGATCTTCATCCTGCCCAGATTCATTGACAAACAGGGCATCTCTTTTGGCCTCGTCAAGGGAAATAGGATCCCCATCAGTTTGCCCACTCGTCATAAGGTAGGTCACCATCTGGGTGCTACTGGGGCTAAGCGGCTCCATAATCGTCAGATTGGTGTGCTTGGACAGTACTGAGACACTGGCATTGGGGAAAACATGATAGACCGAGGTCAACATGCCTGCGGCTTTACGCTCTGCTGGTGCAACATCTCTGAGCTTTTCGATGCGCCGAAAAGGAAATATCACCCGGGCATTGGCGCCGTAAGTCTCGACCAAATTGACGTTATCTAAGCCATAGGGGTAAAAGGTTTTTCGATGTAGCGACTTGATATGGTAACCCTCTAACAGGGTTTCGGTTAGCAACTTCCAATTCATCTGGTCGGTCAGTTCGGTTTGCTGAAACAGCTCCTGCTGCGGCGTAAAATAATCAAGCGCGTCCTCTAGCATCTCAGCACTAATGGTCCCCTCTTGCATGACATAGACCATGCCGCCTTTTTCACAGGCACTGACCTCCACCAAACCATGCTCGTCAGGATCTAGGCCGGGAAACCCCTCCTGACCCGGAATCGCTTTAAGCTTGCCATCCAGGTCGTAGATCCATGCATGGTAGGGGCAGACAAAGACGCGGGAACAGCCGCTGCCACTGGCTACCTGCATACCGCGATGGCGACAGGCATTGATAAAGGCCCGCACCTGGCCATCTTTGCCGCGAACCACCACCAGCGGGGTGCCAGCAGATTGTCGGGCAACATAGCTGCCATTGTCTGGTACTGCCGCTGAGGGGCAGAAAGGCACAGGTCGACTGCGCAGCAGTGCTATCTCGGCATCAAAACGTTCTTGGGAGTGATAGTGTTCTACCGGCTGCCGCCAGACAGTGTCACCAAGGTCGGTGGTGCCATTGTCGATATGGGTAAATATTTTCTCTATAGCCTGTTGGTCATTTAACAGCGATGTGGTTGCAATAAGGTCGGTATGAGAATCTGAAGATGACATTGAATAGCCTGTTCTTGTTTTTATAATTTTTTGGACTTTATTAATAACCTGGATAGATATGCTGCCATATCTTAATGTCATCAATTTAAATATTCAAACAGCCTTATTAGACAGCCTTATTAGACAGCCTAATTAAATTATGACTATTCCAGCATAGGAAGACAGTGGCTTTTTGATGCTGTGGCGCACAGAAAAATAATGCTATTTGTCTGTGACAAACGTCGTACCATTTCTTGCTCAAAGCATATCCAGCTTCTGATTCACAACATGCTGAAGTAACGGGCTTTCTCCAGCTTTTTTAAATGCCGCGTCAATCGCATCAGAGCGCTGCTGCATAACGGCGCGATAAGTAGGATGAGTGAAAATATAGAATTCACCGTCATTGAGGGCCTCGACAACACGCTTGCCGACAATCGAGACTTCAATGCCACTGTCCACCATCTGTTTGGTCTTACTGGAGAAGCTATTTTCGTCCGCAGCGTTGGACGTCTCAGATTGATACTGCTGCGGACGGTTTCTTTCGGAGTCATAGATACGCGTTTGAACAAAGGCAGGGCATAAAACAGACACATAAATACCCTTCCTATGAAGTTCCCCAGCCCAGCTTTCTGAGAGCGCTACCACAGCCGCTTTTGTCGCGGTGTAAGCACCACTAAAAGGCACGCCGCCCATACCGGCCATGGAGGCGACATTGACAACCCACCCACCTTCACCCTGCTGCTTGATCAGCGGAACCATCACCTTAGCGCCATAAACCACACCCATCAGGTTTACATCTAGGGCCCATTGCCAGCCTTTTTTCTCCTGAATCTCGATCGGCCCTGAGTCTCCACCAACGCCAGCGTTATTCACCACCATATGAACTTTGCCAAATCGCGCTATTGCTTGGTCTGCAGCCGCTTGCCACTGGGCTTCGTCGGCTACATCCAGTGCAACGGCCAACACCGGAATGCCTGCGGCTTCGAGCTCTACCGCGGCTTTCTGCAGGTTTTCTTGATCGATATCTGCGAGCACAATATTCATCTGCTGCTCACCTAAGGCTTTGGCAATAGACAAACCAATACCCTCTGCGCCGCCACTAATGACCGCAGTTTTTCCTGAAAATTTAGACATGGTGTTTTTCTCTTTTTATTGTCGTGCAATAGCGCTTTAAGACGACTGGCCCAGCAGCCCATCAATCATTATTTTCAAATTAGCGTCAAGATCGTCATTCATCGCAAAAATTGCCTGGCTCGGCCTCAGCTCTAGCGGGGTCTTTTTCGATGTATTTTGCTGGGCGACATTAAGGCTGAGAGAGGCAACGCCGTGAATGGCGGACCAAATTAAACCGCCCAACACCAGCTCATCGAAATGCAGTTGCTTAACCTCTACCACCTCAACCAGCAGTTTATCTAAGACTTCATAGGCGCCGGATGCTGCCGCACTCAATCCCTCAAATTCGGAGAAATCACCCAAAATTGCGCCAAACATTAACTGATAGGCAACCGGGTTATCCTGGGCAAATTCTATATAGGTCATGGCAGCGGCCAACAACCGTTTATCCACTGACTCTGAAGACCGAGCAACCGCATGCACCCTCTCGCCTAACTGCTGAAATCCTGCGGTCGCTAAGGCGGCAAACAACGCATGCTTATTGGTGAAATGGCGGAACGGTGCAGTGGCAGAAACATTCGCCTCACGCGCCAGTGCGCGCAAACTGAATTTTTCAGTCCCGTCAATAGCTATGCGGGCTAAGGCCAAACCCATCAAAAGTTCGCGTAGCTCGCCATGATGGTAGCTGCCCTTGCCAGGCTCAGTTGCCGTATCAGCAGAAGTGGGTGCAGAAGAAGTAGGTGCAAAAATAGGTGAAGTCATGGTTTTGTCAATTTCGTTTTCCAGCATTAGATCAGTTCATCATCTACCAAATTTAAAAAAATGACCAATTTTGCATTGCTTCGCAGTATATAACTTGGCACTATAGTTAATGTTAGCAGTGATTACATACGTTGACCACAGATTAAAAATATCTTTAAAGCCAATCAGCAAAGGGCTCGACAACCACATGAGCAATAACCGCTTGTCCATAGGTAGCGCATCCGGCGCACTAGCCGCCACGCTCTGTGCGTGGCTGTTGTTTACATCCGCAAATGCCACTGCCGATTTAACCGTGTCCTATATCAATATCCAGCACCAAGCGAGCTTTGCCAGCGAGCGTCTCTATGCCGGAAAAACCTTCGCCTCACGCAGTTCTGAACTGGGTTTTAAACGCGGCGGGGAAATTGCTCAAGTGCTTGTGGACATCGGCGATGTCGTGGAAAAAGGCCAGGTACTGGCGCGCCTAGACAGTCGCACACTGGCATCTAACCTTAATCAAGCAGAAGCTAATACAGCCCTTGCTCAGGCAAACCTCAACGCCGCCAAAGCGGAGGCTCAGTTGGCTGCAAAGACTGAAACACGTTTTCGCACCCTGTTTGAACAGGGCAATATCTCCCAGCAAATTTATGACGAAGCACAGCTCAGTGTCCAAACCAAGCAAGCACAGGAGCAGGTTGCTCAGGCCAATGTAAAGCGCGCCTTAGCGGCGGC
>CAXAFJ010000146.1:0-3722 GCA_963968025.1 uncultured Pseudomonadales bacterium
AACCTGTGACCCTCGCCTTGTAAGGGCGATGCTCTACCAGCTGAGCTAACCACCCTCTGAAAGAGGGGCGCATTCTACCGAATTGAGGGGGGCTGTCAAACGTTTTCTACAGCTATATACATATCTCTTCTTCGGCCCTAAGATACTCGCCATTAACAGCCATTCGAAAGCCTAAAAATGCAAATTTACAAAGAGTTTAGTATCGAGGCGGCACATCGCTTGCCGAATGTTCCGCAAGGACACAAATGCTCGCGTCTCCACGGCCATTCCTTTCTCGTGACAGTGGCCGTCGAAGGTCCGGTGGGGGAGCAATCTGGTTGGATTATGGACTTTGGCGACATTAAAGCCGCTTTTGCCCCGATCTATGATCAGCTCGATCACCATTACCTCAATGATATCGAGGGGCTGGACAATCCCACTAGCGAAAACCTGGCGATCTGGATCTGGCAGCATCTCAAACCTAAGTTGCCACTGCTCAGCTGTATCACCATCAAAGAAACCTGCACCAGCGGCTGCATCTACCGCGGTTAGTTTGGCTCTCTATAGCGTCTTAGCCGCTCGTTCGGCTCTGGCTGCTCCCGCAAGATCCCAGATCAGCGCCACTAGCATCACGCCGATTGGAATTAGGCAGAGCAATAACATCTGCTGCCAGCTGATCAAATTCAATGCCCACCCCGCAGACAGTGACGCTAGCGCCTGTAGTGAAAACACCATCGAATCATTAAAGGCCTGCGCCTTAAAGCGATCTGACGCTTTATAGCTGGTCGGCAGCAGCGCTGTCCCCGCCACAAAGAGAAAGTTCCAGCCCACGCCCAGTAACACCAGCTGCAACCAGAAACCATTGACGCTCATGTCAAAGTAGCCAATGCCAATAGTGGCGCCATAACAGGTGAGCCCCGCCAACATCAATCCTCTAATGCCAAGCCACTTAAATAGCAGCGGTGCTATTAGAGAGGGCAGAAACATGGCTGCAATATGACTTTGAATCACCCACTTGGTATCCACCAGAGAATGACCATAGGTATGGTGCATGCTGATCGGCGTGGCGGTCATCACAAAGGACATCACTACAAAGGCCACGGCGCCACTGGCCCCGGCCAGAATAAAACCCGGGCCACGAATAATGGATCCCAGTGACCCCGCCGCTATGGGTTTGCTGGTGGCTTCTATCTGGACCGGCTTATAGGCGCTCAACAGCATCGCGCCACAGGCTATGGATAGAGCGCCGAGCCAGAACGAACCCTGATAGTCCACAGCGGTCATATGAGCGCCGAGCACGGCTAACTCTGGGCCGACAAAAGCTGCGAGAATGCCGCCGAGCATAACCAGTGAGGCAGCGTTGGCAGCGGATTCAGGTGATACAGACTCCATTGCCGCAAAGCGTACCTGTTGCAGTGCCGAGTTGGTGGTGCCGAGCAATATCGCGGCCAGGCAAAATAGGCTAAAGCTATGCAGCTCTAAGGCCAGGCTGGCCATTGCACAGGCGATTATGCCGAGCCCCATAAAGGCCCAGAGGCCGTGTTTGCGGCCTAGGCGCTGCATCACCCGAGTGGCGGGCACAATGCCTACTGCGGTGCCGCAGATAGTCAGTGCCAGCGGCAGTGTCGCCCATTCTGCCGTCGGTGCCAGGTCACTGCCGACTAGGCTGCCCACTAGAATCATCAGGGCCATAATCGATGCGGCCAGGGCATTGCTGAGGGTTAGGATCCAGACATTGGTGAAGCCGGTAGTGTTTGCGTTTGGCACATTAATTCCCGTTAGCGAAGAGTCAATTATTAAAGGGTCGGGCAGGCCCAATAGGCCTGAGTACTTTTCAAAAAACATTCTATGTACAGCCTATTTACTGAGGCCTTGCTGTTATTGAGCGTAGATCTATTATGAAGCTTTGTACATCTAAGGTGAGCTTAGCATGGCGGTAATCCCGCGGGCATTGAGCTGCTGATTTATTTAGTCGTTTCTGTGGCTCTGCCAAATTAGTTCTAATGTTAGTTTGATTTTTGCTTCGTTAACGGACAGATTTTTCACTTACGGAAAAAAGGCGCAGCATTATGCAAAACCTTGAAAAACCGAGCATTAGCGAAATTGTTTACGATCATATTCTCAATAATCAGGCTGTGGTGGTGGATGTTGTCGATGCTTCCATGTCTCTCGCCAGTTTGAATCTTGATTCACTGGAAAAAATTTCACTGGCGATGGATTTTGAAGAACATTTTGGAATTGATGTGTCAGATCAACAGATTGAAGCCTTTATTACCATTGCTGACATTATCGACCATATACAGCAGGTTCTCGACGCACAGCCTACATTGCAGGAGTTGGCCGATATTCAGCGCTTGGATATCAATGAGTTAGAACCCGAGGTCAGCGACGGCTGACCCTCGAGTGAATACTCTGCCTTAACTGCTGTATACTGCCGCCCTCTATTTCACCCACTATTTATATTTAGTAGTTTGGGTTTTCAATAATCTAAAGCGCGGTTAATAAAATGGCACAGGTTGGCAGGTTTAATAAATTAGAAGTGGTTAAAGAAGTCGACTTTGGCGTCTATTTGGATGGCGGCGAACTGGGTACGATTTTGTTGCCGCAGCGTTATATGCCAGAGGATTGCGAGTTAGGCGACTGGGTTGATGTGTTTCTTTATTTTGATTCCGAAGACCTGTTAATCGCTACCACTGAAAAGCCCAGAGTCGAAGTGGGACGCTGTGAAATGCTCAAGGTTATCGATATCAATAACGCTGGTGCCTTTATGGACTGGGGGCTGCCGAAAGATCTGCTGGTACCCTACAGCGAGCAACTCAAGCCAATGGAGGTGGGCTACTCCTACGTCGTCTATGTATTTCACGACCAGGATAGCGATCGCATTGCCGCCTCGACTCGCCTGCAGGACTATTTGGCTGAAGAATCGGTGTGGATTAAGCCTCGCCAGGCAGTTGATCTGTTAATCGCTGGGCGCACTGATCTGGGTTATAAAGCGGTAATCAATGATCAGTATTTGGGACTAATTTTCCGCGATGACGCATTTAGGCCATTAAAGGTCGGTGAGCGATTACCGGGCTTTATTAAGGGTATTCGCACTGACGGCAAGATTGATCTGGTGATTTCTCAGGGAACGCTGCAGGGAGATCACGATTTGGGTGAGCAAATCATTGAAAGTTTGCGTGCTTCAGGTGGCGTCTCTACCTTGACCGACAAAAGCGCGCCAGACGAGATATACCGCGCCTTTAAGGTGTCCAAGAAAAAATATAAACAGGCTTTAGGCTCGCTCTATAGAAGTAAAAGAATTTTATTGAGTCCAGAGAAAATTCAACTGGTCGAGTGATTTTAGATTTACTGTGCAATGTCTCAAATATCACATTGTGTCGGTTTAAGCATAAATAACAGCCTATTTTGGCGCTGTCAAAAAGGCTGGAGCCCCGGATTTTGCTGTTTAGCTGTGTTATCATACGGATGTGTTTATTTAACACAGGTTATGCCAAAGGTCTCTTATGGCCTGTATAAAAAAATCTAGGTCACAGAGCCTAGTGATCAAAATTAATCTAAATGGATTTGGTTTTTAAATAATGCCTCTCTCTTTATCGAGGGAAGCACCAGGGAGTTATTTGAAAAAAATACGTAATTTCAGAAATGTTTCTGGAATTGAGTAGAAAAAATTCATTTTTTGGGGAGTATCAGTATGTATAGAAATAATAGGCTAAGTCTGGCTGTTTCGATTGCCATGGGTG
>CAXAFJ010000147.1:0-3720 GCA_963968025.1 uncultured Pseudomonadales bacterium
AAAACCTATAATTGGAATAATCCTATCAACGATCAAATCGTCAGCTTACTCGAAGCCAACCAACACAATGCCTGGATGCTTATTTTTCCCCTGGCATTTATCGAAGCCTGCCCCGGTATTGGTCTTATGATCTCCGGCGCAATTCTCTTAGTGGTCGCAGTTTTTCTCTACAGCGAGCAAGTGCTGACATTGACACAGATCCTGCCTCTGGCTTTTGCTGGCGCCTGTCTCTCAGATCATTTGGGGTTTTATCTCGGTCGCTGGCTCGGCGATAAACTGCATAACACCGCATTTGCCAAAAAGCGCGCCAGTCAGTTACAGAAGGCTGAGCACTTTATTGTAAAGCATGGCACCGGTGCCATAGTCTTAGGTCGTCTGGTACCTGCTGTCAGAAGTCTGGTGCCTATGCTGGCCGGTGTCAGTGGAACCGGCCGACTTAAGTTTAGCCTGATTGATTTGCTGGCCTGCGCTATTTGGGTGGGCGGCTTGGGTGTACTGGTCGTGAGCCTAGGCAATCTAGTTCCGGACTAGAGACCGTCCCTGAGACGATTGATTAGAATTCTCGTGTCTCGCCAATATCCAGAACCCAGCTATTAGCGGTGCCCAATTTGGCTTCTTCCGCGGCAGCTTTAAAACGCAGGGGCGGTTCCGATAGAGGTTCATCAGATAGATCAAAGGTACCAAAGTGCATGGCGATAGCGGTCTGCGCCTGCACATCTAAGGCTGCCTGCACAGCTTCCTCAGGATTCATATGCGATGCTTCCATCATAGCTCTTGGCTCATAGGCTCCTATAGGAACAGCGGCCAAATCAAAGGGCCCGAGTTTGGCGCCAATCTCTTTAAAGCCAGCAAAATAGCCGGTGTCGCCAGCAAAGTAAAAGCGCCGCTGCGGTCCCGTAATAGCCCAGGATGACCAGAGTGCTTTGCGCGTATCGGTGAGGCTGCGCTTACTCCAGTGCTGAGTTGGCAGGCAGTGAATGGTGGTGCCTTTATAGCTGGCGGTATCGCCCCAGTTCAATTCCTGCACTTGGTCTATGCCATTTTTACGCAATAGGTCGCCATTGCCCTGTGGCACAAAAAATACTGTTTCAGAATTCAGCGCAGCCAGTTTACGCAGGCTGGGTAAATCGAGATGGTCGTAGTGATTGTGTGAGATCACAACAAAATCGATGGTCGGCAAATCGTTAAGAGCAACACCGGGATCAACCCAACGACTGGGACCAATCAAGGGCACGGGACTGGGTGTCTGGGACCATATAGGGTCGGTTAAGAAGTTCACCCCATCCATCTGCACCAATAGAGTGGCATGACCTATCCAGGTGGCGGTGGGGGTGGCAGTATTATTGCGCAGGAAACTACCATCATTGGCGACTTTTTTGGGTGCGCCGGCATCACTGCGAAAAATTGTGCCAATGCGGCGCAGAAAAAACGATAGCCGCACAGCAGTAGAGCCATGAGATAGATCGCTCTGATAATTAGTAAAGCGGCCGCGCTCATCAATAGGCGCCGAATCGAACAGTAGTTCGCGGTCAGCCATAGCTTGGGCTCCAACAGCTTGGCCTTTCACCTGCAGCGTTGCGATAGCGAGAATAAAGCCCAGAGTAAAAAGGCGGTGGGATGGTTTTTTTATCATTATTAGGTCCCCTACAACGCAATATTCTAACTGAACTGCTCCCATCTTGAGTAGGTTTTTAGGCTTTAAATAGAGCTTTAATGGGATTTTGGCACCCCGGACTTAATCTTTCTTGACTTGAAAAATCTAGTCGAATTCGACTAAATTCGCAGCATGGTAAGCTACGCCCCCATTAAGGGCAGGTTTTTAGTAGGATCTGGATGCAAAAATTATAAAACTGAAAAGCATTACTACAAACCATTAAAAGGGGAGATCATATTTTGGACCAGGTAGAGTCTATTGATAGTCAGCCAGCTGTTGCGATTACCACGGAAAAATCCGGCTTTTATAAGGGCTTTAATCGAGTCGTTGCTATGATCCCCAAGCTGTTTATCGCAGCATTAATTGTCTGGGTGGGTCTGTCGCCCTCTGCTGCAGGTGAGCTATTGCTGAGTATGCAGAATTGGACCACGGCCAATTTCGCCGGTTGGTATATCTATGTCACTGCCTTTTATACGCTGGTCTGTTTAGTGCTGGGTATCTGGTCGCGCACCGCCCATATCAAACTGGGTAAGGCCGATGAGAAGCCGGAATTTTCGATGTTCACCTGGCTGTCGATGATGTTTGGTGCCGGCATCGGTATTGGTATGCTGACCTATTCCACTGCCGAACCGATCTTTCACTTCGCCAATAACCCCGACACCATTATGGGTCTTACCAATAGTCTCAATGAAGACAATGTCCGAAATGCCTACAAATGGGCGCTGCTGCACTATGGTCTGACCCCCTGGGCCTGTTATGGCGTAGTGGGCATGTCTCTGGGCTATTTTTCCTACAACCGCGGCTTACCGCTGACGATTCGCAGTGCACTGCAGCCGCTATTTGGTCGAGCCATGTCAGGCAGCGTCGGCAATGTGGTGGATATAGTGGCGATTTTGGCAACCATTGTTGGCTTAAGCGTGACCATAGGTTATGGCGTCTCCCAGCTGGCTTCAGGTTTTTTCAATATTAGCGGTGCCGAGTGGTTGGTGGATAACAGTGGCAAGCCG
This sequence comes from uncultured Pseudomonadales bacterium, assembly GCA_963968025.1. Lineage (GTDB taxonomy): Bacteria > Pseudomonadota > Gammaproteobacteria > Pseudomonadales > Porticoccaceae > HTCC2207. The sequence goes on from CAXAFJ010000147.1 coordinate 2,662, forward strand.
ACCCTGTTAGCCCAGCTGGTTGGGTTGGTGCTTATTATCAGTGCTTCCTGCCTGTCGGCCATGTCGGGTCTGAAAAAAGGCATCAAGTGGCTCTCCAATATTAATATGGGCCTGTCAGCATTCGTTATCGCCTTCTTTGTCATATTTGGCGCCACCTTCTTTGCTCTGCAAACCTTTTTCTATGCTATCTGGGACTATATGGTGGCTCTGCCAGCCATGTCGACGACAGTATGGTCAGGTGGCGGGGCAGATCCTGCATCTGCTCTTCAGGGTTGGCAGGGTGCTTGGACTATCTTCTACTGGGCTTGGTGGATCGCCTTTGCGCCATTTGTAGGACTGTTTTTAGCCCGGGTATCTCGCGGCCGCACCATTCGTGAATATGTGATTGGGGCGATGATTATTCCCTCTTTGATCTGTTTGGTCTGGTTTGCCTTTGTCGGCGCCACGGCCATTGATCTCGAATTATCTGGTATTGCTCAGGGAACGATTGTTAATGCGGATATTTCTGCTCAGCTATTTAAAACCATTAACTTGATTCTCTCGCCTGAGTTGGCTGTTGCCCTTTCAGTGGTGATCGTTGTTTTGCTGATGACCTTTTTGGTCACCTCAGCAGACTCGGGAATCCTGATTATTAACACCCTTGCCTCCGGCGGCAGTCAGAGCCAAAAGCAGGCTAAGCATGTGATTATCTGGGGGGTGATATTTGCGCTGTTGATTGGCGTGTTACTTTCCGCTGGTGGTATGGACGCGCTGAGGTCAGTGATGATTATTGGGGCACTGCCGTTTTCAGTGGTGATGGCGCTGATGGCGATTTCTTTAGTGAAAACGTTGCTGAGTGAAGAGACCAAATAAGCCTAATAGGTGTCAGGGTTGGGCACCTTAAAATTAGCATTAGTGAGTTCTACAAAGGCTTCGAATTGGAGTGATACACGTTTTAGATAGCTATCTATCAAAAGGGAATCTGCCCCAAGGCTAGGCTGCATTAATGGGTGGGTGATGCGATAAAAATAGATGGTAGCTACGGGCGGACTTGAACCGCCGACCCCAGCATTATGAATG
>CAXAFJ010000148.1:0-3717 GCA_963968025.1 uncultured Pseudomonadales bacterium
CTTCCCTGATTGAGAGCACTTCCCTAGTTTAGAGCTCTTTTCTGATTTAGCCGTGACCCATCATCCTGATGTTAGTCTAGTCGGCCTTTGCTGCTTCTCTAATTTTTCTTTTTAGTGGCAATCAACGCCCACTCTGCGACAGTATGTCACGGCTACCGTTGCTGCTCATGGGGCTCACCACGCCAGCCACCTCCATCTGTTCGATCAAGCGGGCAGCACGGTTGTAACCCACTCTCAACTTGCGCTGCACCGATGAGATCGACGCCTTGCGGCTCTCGAGTACAAAGGCCACGGCTTCGTCGTATAAGGGATCAGATTCGGGGTCGTCTTCGCCCTCTTCTCCCGTGCTATAGCCCGGCACAGGAATAGACGAGACAGCCGTTTCATCGGTGATATCGTTGAGGTAGTTGGGTTCGCCACGACGCTTCCAGTCGGCAACCACTTTATGCACTTCGTGGTCGTCGACAAAACAACCGTGAATTCGTTCTGGGACGCTGGTGCCCGGGGGCAGATAGAGCATATCGCCATTGCCCAATAGCTGCTCCGCACCGCCCTGATCAAGAATGGTTCTTGAATCGATCTTTGACGAGACTTGGAAGGCGATTCGTGTGGGAACGTTGGCTTTAATCAGGCCGGTAATAACATCCACCGAGGGGCGCTGAGTGGCAAGTATCAAGTGAATACCGGCGGCTCGCGCCTTCTGTGCGATCCGGGCAATCAACTGCTCAACTTTTTTGCCAACGATCATCATCATATCGGCGAATTCGTCAATCACTACAACGATGTAGGGCAGTGTTTCCAGAGCTGGTGGCTCTGGAGCTTCTTGTGTGGCATCCCAACCCATTTCATCTGGATTAAAGGTCCACAGGGGATCGGTAATCGGCTCGCCAGCTTTGATGGCGTCTTCAATTTTGCGGTTGTAACCGGCCAGGTTACGCACACCCAATGCGGCCATGAGCTTGTAGCGCCGCTCCATTTCACCAACACACCAACGGAGGCCACTGGCGGCGTCTTTCATGTCGGTGATAACGGGGGTCAGCAGATGGGGGATGCCGTCGTAAACCGATAGCTCAAGCATTTTTGGATCAATAAGGATCAACCGCACTTCTTCGGGTGAGGCTTTAAACAGCAGGCTCAAGAGCATGGTGTTGATGCCGACAGACTTACCTGAACCGGTGGTTCCTGCTACCAGCAGGTGTGGCATGCGGCCCAGATCGGCAACGATTGGGATGCCTGCAATATCGTGGCCCAGTGCCAGGGTGACGGGTGAGCTGGAGCGGTCGTAGGCTTCAGATGAAAGTACTTCACTGAGGCGTACCATCTCGCGCTTTTCATTGGGGATTTCAATGCCGACGACGGACTTGCCGGGAATCACTTCAACCACGCGCACGCTGATTACCGCCATGGAGCGGGCCAAATCTTTGGCCAAGCCACTGATGCGGCTGACTTTGATACCGGCGGCGGGCTGAATTTCGAATCTTGTTACCACTGGGCCTGGCAGCACTTCGACGACATCGGCTTTGATACCAAAGTCGAGTAGTTTGTGCTCGAGCAGGCGTGAGAGGTGCTCTAGAGATTCAGCGGAGTAACCGCTGTTGGTGTTGTTGTCGGCGGGATCCAGTAGGTTTATTGGCGGCAGTGATCCAACCACTTCGGCGTCGCCAAAAAGGGTCTGCTGCTTTTCACGCTCAATGCGTTTGCTGACCACCGGTCTGGCCTTGGGGGGCTGGATGGTGGGCGGGATACGTAGCTTTTGCATCTTGGTTTCGACGTCGACTTTTGCCTGGCGCTCGAGAACGGCTTCACGGGACTTGGCTTTTTCCCCACGGGCAATTTTCATTGCCGCAAGTTTACTGCGGATTCGGTCGTAGAGATCTATGGCTGCAAGTCCGAGCCGATCGATCAGGGAAATCCATGAGATATCGACAAACACGGTGAGTCCGAACAAGAACAGCGACAGCAGTATTAAGGTGCTGCCCACATAGCTGAAGACAGCCATGGTGGCTTCGCCAATTTTGTTGCCGAGGATGCCGCCGACGCCAAAGGGATAGCTATTGTGCACTTCGGCGTACTGAATATTGGCCAGTGAGGTGGCGCTGATCATTACCAAAATAAAGCCGATCACGCGCAGGGTGAAGGTCACTGAGTCAAAGGCGTCTGCTTCACGGAGTATATAGGTGCGCAATATCTGTATTGCGCGAACTGCTAGCAATGCCGGGAACAGGTAGGCCATCACACCAAATAGTGCAAAGAAGATATCGGCTATCCAAGCACCGGCAAGACCTACGGCATTATTGAGTTCGCCGCGGGTTCCGGTATGTGACCAGCCTGGATCATCGGCAGAGTAGCTGAGCAATGCCAGCAGCAGTATTGAACAGAGAGCAATCCAACCTATTAGTGCACCCTCGGCGAGCAAACGCTTGCCGAGGGTTTCGTTATAGCTGGCTTCAACTGGGGCTGGCTTGCGCGACTTTCGCTTATCAGTGCTCAACGGGTGTGTCCCTGTGTGTTAATGCAGCGCCAATTGTAGCCCGTTGAAAATTAAAAGCTATGTTTCAGCGGCGCTTAATCATTCAGTTCAGTAATGAATTCAACGGGGTAAATCGTAAAGTTGTCGTAAAGATAGTGTAAAAACTTATTTGTCCGCGCCATATGATTGATTATGATGGCGCTCTGTTTTTAAACGCTAGGGTTAGTCCCTGGCGAAACCACAATTTCACACCTTCTATAGTAGAGAGAGACCATGTCTGAGACACAACATTATCCACTGATTATTTTAGGTTCTGGCCCTGCGGGCTGGACTGCTGCTGTCTATGCTGCGAGGGCCAACCTGAGCCCTGTCGTTATTACCGGTATTCAGCAAGGTGGTCAGTTGACGACTACAACGGATGTGGATAACTGGCCTGGTGACGCGGATGGCGTTCAGGGTCCAGAGTTGATGGAACGCATGCAAAAGCACGCGGAACGTTTTGATACTAAAACCATTTTTGATCATATTGATGAGGTGGTTCTCGACGAGCGCCCGTTCCGCCTCAAAGGCTCTAACAACTACAGCTGCGATTCGCTAATTATTGCTACGGGTGCCTCTGCACAGTATTTAGGCCTGCCCTCTGAAGAGGCCTTTATGGGCAAAGGCGTCAGTGCCTGTGCTACCTGTGATGGTTTTTTCTACCGCAATAAGCCGGTGGCGGTTCTCGGTGGTGGCAACACTGCTGTTGAGGAAGCGCTCTATCTGTCGAATATCTGTAGCCAGGTGACATTGATTCACCGTCGCGATGAGTTGCGCGCTGAGAAGATGCTGCAAGACAAGCTCTTCGAAAAAGAGAAAAACGGCAATATCACTATTGAGTGGAGCCACAATCTCGACGAAGTGCTGGGTGATGATGCCGGTGTGACTGGGGTGCGTATCAAGAGCACTGCTGATGGTGCCACTAAGGATTTGGCTGTAGACGGCGTGTTTATTGCTATTGGCCACAAACCCAATACCGATATCTTCGCCGATAAGTTGGCCATGAAAGATGGCTACTTAACCATTGCTGGCGGCATGGCGGGCAATGCAACTGAAACCAGTGTGCCCGGCGTGTTTGCCGCAGGCGATGTCGCCGATCATGTCTATCGTCAGGCGGTAACTTCTGCTGGCAGTGGCTGCATGGCAGCACTGGATGCGGAGCGTTTCCTGGATCAGTAAGCAAACAGCCTCTCTAAAATAGCAACTCT
>CAXAFJ010000149.1:0-3337 GCA_963968025.1 uncultured Pseudomonadales bacterium
AGTGGAGGGATCTCCTGCCGTCGGCAGCAAACTCTTGAATTACCCTGTTATTCCTAGCTGCAGGTGCCATACAGCAAGGAGGTCCTTCGGCTTCGCTCAGGCTGACAGGCTGGGATGGTTTCGAACCTCAAACTGTCCCATCAGCCAATACCAACATCCGACTTGGTGAAACCCTATCCTGCAATTACAATAGCCGGCTTTTAAACCACCGCACTCAGAGCCGCCTCAATGTCGATCCGCAAAAACCAACTGGAAGCCAACAAACTGCAGAAACGTCTGCGCCGCAATGTCGGCAAAGCGATCGCCGATTACAATATGATCGAAGAGGGCGACCGCATCATGGTCTGTCTTTCCGGCGGCAAAGATTCCTATGCCATGCTCGATATTTTGATGGGTCTGCAGGCCAGTGCGCCGATTAAGTTTGATCTGGTGGCGGTCAATCTCGACCAAAAGCAGCCTGGCTTCCCAGAACATGTATTGCCCGAATATCTCGATAAACTCGATATCGAATACCATATCCTTGAGAAAGACACCTACAGCATTGTCACCAGCAAGGTTCCCGAAGGTAAGACTTACTGCAGTCTCTGCTCACGTCTGCGTCGCGGCACACTTTATGGGTTCGCCGAACAGATCGGTTGCACCAAGGTAGCTCTGGGTCATCATCGGGATGATATTGTTGAAACCTTATTTTTGAATATGTTCTATCAGTCCAAGCTCAAAGCGATGCCGCCGAAATTACTCTCCGACGACAAAAAGAATATTGTTATTCGCCCTCTGGCTTATTGCCGGGAAGATGACCTGGTGGCATTGGCGGAACTGAAAGAATTCCCGATTATTCCCTGCAATCTTTGCGGCTCTCAAGATGGCCTGCAGCGCAATGTGGTCAAAGACATGTTGGTAAACTGGGAACGTCAGTATCCAGGTCGTATTGAGAGTATTTTTAGTTCCATAAAAAGCATTTCGCCCTCACAGCTTGCCGATACTGAGCTATTCGATTTTGAAACTTTGCAAATTGTCCGGGATGAGGTTGATCATTCGACTGAGATTAAAGCAATTAATCTTTAGTGGACATGTTAGCCTGTTAGGCACTTAAATTAGATGCTTAAATTAGCCACTCAAAAAAATAACAGCAACATCAAGGGGTCTCATGTCTCAACTGTCACTGCCTACCACCATCGCTTTTTTACTCTATGTGATTATCGTTTTAGCGATCGGAATCTATGCCTACAGCAAAACCAAAGACGCCACTGATTACTTTCTCGGTGGCCGAAAACTCTCACCACTAGTCGCCGCAATCAGCGCTGCGGCCTCGGATATGAGTGGTTGGATTCTTCTTGGTCTACCAGGCTATGCCTATCTTGCCGGTTTAGAAGCGGCGTGGATTACTCTGGGTCTGACCATTGGTGTCGCAGCCAATTGGACGTTGGTGGCCAAACGTCTGCGTATCTATACCGAGATGCTCGACGATGCCGTGACCCTTCCAGCCTATTTGCAGCGTCGTTTTCAGGATTCAACGGTATGGCTGAAGTCGATTGCGGCGATCAGCATTTTGCTGTTCTTCCTTTTCTATGTAGCCTCAGGCCTGATTGCCGGCGGCAAATTATTCAATGTGGTATTTGGTCTCGACTACTATATTGCAGTCTTTGTCGGCGTTGTTTTGATTCTGTTTTACACCTTATTTGGTGGCTTTTTAGCCGTATCCTGGACCGATGTATTTCAGGGTTCACTGATGTTAATTGCACTGGTTGCTGTGCCGATACTGGTTGCCGGCAATCTTGGTGGTGTCTCTGCAGTGGTCGCGCAGATCGACGGTGCCAATCCTGAACTGTTAAACATGTTTACCGATGCCGCAGGTGAACCCCTGGGTTGGCTGACCATTATCGGTCTGCTGGGCTGGGGCCTGGGTTACTTTGGCCAACCGCATATTCTCGCGCGCTTTAAGGCGATCCGCTCGGCGGATGAGACCGGCGTGGCAACGGTTATTGGCGTCAGCTGGGCATCCTTCGGTTATCTTATGGCGATTTTGGTGGGCTTCTGCGGTATTGCCTATCTCAATGATCCCCTGGCAGATCCGGAAAAGGTCTTTATCACTCTGACTAGTTTGGTTTTCCATCCACTGATTGCGGGTATTTTATTGGCGGCGATTCTGGCGGCGATAATGAGTACGGTGGATTCTCAGCTGCTGGTCTGCTCTGCAGCCCTGGCCGAGGATCTCTATCCGCTGATGGTGAAGAAGTCACTCTCTCCAGAGGCGCGCATGAAAATAGGTCGCATTGCCGTGGTGGTGCTGGCAATGGTTGCATCGGCGTTGGCGATGGATCCAGAGAGCAAGGTCTTGGATGTAGTCAGTTATGCCTGGGCTGGTCTCGGCGCGTCCTTGGGTCCCGCCATTTTAATTAGCCTGTACTGGCGTTCGATGACCTCTCAGGGTGCTTTGGCGGGTGTCTTGGTCGGTGCCTTCACGGTGATCATCTGGTCGCAGCTCAGTGGCGGACTATTCGATATTTACGAGTTGGTGCCCGGGTTTATTCTGGCTTCGATTGCTGTAGTGCTTGTCAGTCTGCGCAGTCCTGCCGTTAGTGATGCTGTTGGCATTCAGTTTGACGATATGCGCACGAAGTTAAGAAGTGGCGCGTAGGCGCTCGGTGTGCGGTGAGTAACAGCTTGCCGCCAATATTGAGACAGCTGTCAACATTCGGTTAAGTACTTTGCCATATACTGCCAGAATCTAGTTTCAGGCGGCAAGGGCGGCAAAAAAAGTGCACCGGATAAAAATTCATCAGGGAAAAATTGCCACGCTTAAGGTTGAGGCTATTGTCAGTTCACCTTCATATGGCGCTGCCTTCGAGACCCTGGCAATTGCCAGTGGAGATTGTTTGACACCGCTGAGGGTGGGTGATGTGCAGGTTATCTCAGAGGGCACTCAAACCTTTGGCGCTCAAACCTCTGGCACTCAAACCTCTAGCAATCAAGCTCTCAACAAACAGCTAAGTCAGATTTTAATTCAGGCAGTAGGACCGCGCTGGCGCGGTGGAGAACATCAGGAGGAACAGCAATTGGCCTGCTGTTATAGCAAGGCCATGGATCTCGCAAAGCAATACAATGTTCGCAGTATCGCCTTTACCCCAATCAGCTGCGGGCCTATGGGTTTTCCCGCTAATCGTGCGATCAAGGTGGCGATTCACCAGGTAACTCTGGGTTTGCGTCGCAACCCATTGATTGAGTCGGTGATATTTTGCTGTTTTGACCCGGTGACCACAGCGCTGTATCGCAGCCGCTTAGGTAAGTAGCTGCATTCTGATCAAGGAGCCTAATCAAGGAGCCTAATCAAGGAGCC
>CAXAFJ010000150.1:0-3288 GCA_963968025.1 uncultured Pseudomonadales bacterium
GATAAAAAAACTATGAACCTAAAAACTATTGCCTTTGCCACCGGCGAAGCCGGCGACTGTTACTACCACGAGTGGCCTGTGCAAGCGCCGCAAAGACCCAAAGCCTGGCTGCACATTATGCATGGTATGGCCGAACACAGCGCCCGCTACGCCGAGCTAGCCGCCTATCTCAATCAGCAGGGTTACCACGTCACTGCCGACGACCACCGCGGCCATGGCAAAACCGCAGAGGCGAATAACAATCTCTACCACTTCGCCGATAACGACGGTTGGAATCAGATGGTCGATGACCAGCTGCAGCTTATCGAGCACCTGAGTAGCGACAACCAGCTACCGCTGATTATTCTCGGCCACAGCATGGGCTCATTTTTGGCGATGCATACCTGCCAGCGCTATGCCGATAAGCTTTCTAGCCGCTTGAGTGGTTTGGTGCTATCCGGGTCCAACTATGCCCCGCCCTGGTTCTGCAGCACTGCCAGTCAGATTGCCAGAGTCGAGCGCGCTCGCCTCGGTGGCAGCTCTGTAAGCAAGCTTTTGGAAACCATGTCCTTCGGTGCTTTTAACAATGCCTTTAAACCCGTGCGGACGGAAAAAGACTGGATATCTAGCGACCCAAAAACCGTTGACCTCTACATAGCGGACCCTCACTGTGGGGGTGCCATCTCGACTCAATCTTGGTATGACTTTTTGCGTGGCCTGGCTGAACTGTCGGCGCCATCGGCAATGGCCAATATCAACAAGGAACTCCCTATTTATATTTTTTCCGGGGCACTGGATCCTGTGGGTGGTGCAGGTAAAGGCGTGAAGAAGCTTGAGTCAATGCTTAAAAGTGCTGGAATCAATCAGGTCAGCTGTCGTCTCTATGGCGGAGGACATCATGAAATGCTCAATGAAATCAATAGGACCGAGGTCTATGGGGATTTGCTGAGTTGGCTGGATGATCTAAAAATTTAAACGCGGAAAGTGGCAGCACCGCTTAGTACAACAACTGGCAGCTGCCATTCAATCTGCCGGGCTGGAGCTAGCGCTCCGGCCCAACTGAGGCTAGACCACTGTCCACATCGCCGTTTTGACCGCGATTGCGCAGGTAGTGATCCATCAAGGTGATGGCCAGCATGGCTTCGGCAATCGGCACTGCACGAATACCGACACAGGGATCATGGCGACCGGTGGTTACCACTTCTACTGACTCGCCAGCAGTGTTGATAGATTGGCCAGGAATACGCAGGCTAGAGGTGGGCTTGAGTGCCAGGTTGGCAACAATACTCTGCCCCGATGAAATACCCCCGAGAATGCCACCGGAGTTATTTGACAGAAAACCTTCCGGGGTCATTTCGTCGCGATGCTCAGTACCCTTCTGACTGACTGAGTCAAATCCAGCACCAATCTCAACACCTTTAACCGCATTTATACCCATCAGCGCATGAGCCAGATCGGCATCGAGACGATCAAAAACCGGTTCGCCTAATCCCACAGGAACCTGCTTGGCCACTACAGTGACCTGAGCACCAATGGAGTTGCCCTCTTTGGTCAGTGCCTGCATATAGGTTTCCAGCTCGGCAATCTTGTCTGGATCGGGGAAGAAAAATGGATTGTTCTCGATTTCATCCTGTACAAAACGCTCGGCGACAATCGGCCCCAGCTGGGAGACATAACCGTAAATCTCAACGCCCAACTGCTCTTTTAAATATTTTTTGGCAATGCCGCCAGCGGCAACCCGCATAGCGGTTTCACGGGCAGAGCTGCGTCCGCCACCGCGATAATCGCGCTCGCCGTACTTTTGGTGATAGGTATAATCTGCATGAGAAGGTCTGAATAAGCCTTTGATTTTACTGTAATCTTTAGACTTCTGATCTTTGTTTTCAATGATCATGCCAATCGAGGCACCAGTGGTCTTGCCCTCGAATATACCGGAGAGAATCTTCACTTCATCGTCTTCGCGACGCTGGGTCGTATAGCGTGACTGACCCGGCTTGCGGCGATCCAGATCCGGCTGCAAATCCGCAGCGCTGATCTCGAGACCTGGGGGGCAACCATCGACAATACAGCCAATCGCTAAACCGTGGCTCTCGCCAAAGCTGGTTACGGTGAAGAGTTTTCCTATACTGTTTCCGGACATAATGCAGTTAAGCCTTCAGGTGTCTGCTGGATATCCAGCGATTATACGTAAGTTATTAGAAAGATTCGCGATGTTCCAACAACTGCTCGCGGGTCAGTAGAAACACCCCGCCATCGCCCTCACTAAATTCGAGCCACAAAAACGGCACGGTGGGAAAATCCCGCTCCAGAGCCACCCAAGAATTACCCACCTCAACTACCAGCACGCCACTCTCTGTTAAATGATCGGCGGCCTCACGCAACAGTCTGCGGGTAAAGTCGAGACCATCGTTACCGGACGCCAAGGCTATTTCAGGTTCGTGCTGATACTCATCGGGCATGGAGGAAAAGTCATCCGCATCCACATAGGGTGGATTGCTGACAATCAATTGAAACTGCTCACCAGACAAGTTTTGGAATAGATCTGATTCCACTGCTGAAACCCGATAGCCGAGCTTGTGTTGGCTGATATTGGCCTCTGTGACTTGCAGTGCTTCTACAGAGATATCGCTGAGCACTACCTCCGCGGCTTCAAAGGCATAGGCACAGGCAATACCGATGCAACCACTGCCGGTGCAAAGATCGAGCACGCGACTCGGCTCTTCAATGCACCAGGGCTCAAAGCCCACCATAATCAACTCGGCAATCGGAGAACGTGGAATAATCACTCGTTCGTCAACCGCAAAGGGTAAGCCACAGAACCAGGCCCGACCGGTTAAATAGGCTGCCGGGATACGTTCAACGATGCGCCGCTGATAGAGCGCTAAAATAGCCGCCTGCTGCTGTGGCGACAGTTCTTTTTCAAGCACTGCACGATCCACATCTGGCGCTAGACCGAGAATAAAGGAGAGCAGATAGACCGCTTCATCCCAAGCATTATCGGTGCCGTGACCAAAGTAAACAGCGCTCTGTTCGAATAGCGCCTGGCCCTGATCGAGCATCTCGGCAACGGTATTGGTCGAGGTTTTAATCGTTGATCCCAGGTCAATATCTGACTGGGAGGGGGTTTGATTCTCTGGCATGGCTGTTGATTCTCCGCTGAGGCAACATTTTACCCTTGAAACTAGCAATAATCTGCACTTTGTTACAGAATGCGCCGTATAAATAACAATCAAATTTTACTGGCCTGGAATCACTTCAATGAGAGATCACTACGAAAAAATTATTCAGAGTACTGGCGAAGATATTACC
>CAXAFJ010000151.1:0-3159 GCA_963968025.1 uncultured Pseudomonadales bacterium
TAAGCAGCAATGATGATGAAGTGGCCACTACCGGCATCGATATTATTAATGCAGGTTCAGGCGACAATCTTGTGCTCGCAGGACTGTCTGGCGATACCGTTATGACGCTGGATGGCTCTGATGTTGTGCTCGGTGATAACGGCGAACTGATCTACGTTGACAGTATTCTGAGCAAGGTGATGAGTACCGAAATCACTTTAGGTGGAGCGGATACGCTTGCCGTAGGTGATGGTGATAACCTGGTTATCGCCGGTAGTGATGAGGATTCAATTACCGCTGGATTGGGTACCGACAGAGTTGTTGGCGACAATGCCGAGGTCAACTATGACCTAGCCGGTATGATCGCTAATATTCAAACCTATGCAGCTGATCAGAGTGGCAACGACAGTATTATCGTAGACGGAGGCGCTAACAGCATTGTTGCTGGTGCCGGAGATGACTCGGTTAATACTGGTGACGGCGACGATGTGGTTATTGGTGATAGTGGTCAAATATACTTTGCTGAAGGACTTATACAGACTATTTTGGCTGATGAAACTGATAGCGGAAACGACAGCCTGATCTTAGGCAATGGTAATAATATTGCTCTAGGCGGCGACGGCGCAGATAGCCTCACCAGTGAAGGTGGAAATGATTGGCTGGTTGGCGACAGTGGCAGGTTCGACTTTGAGTCTGGCGAGCTTAATCACTTTGTTCCCAGTGACAATACTGATGGTGCTGATACCTTAGCGGGTGGTGCTGGCGCCGATGTACTTATTGGTGGTCAAGGTGCAGATACCTTAGATGGCCAGGGTGGAAACGACATCATCTTTGGAGACTTTGTTGAGATAAGTATCTCCGATGACGGTGTTAGAGACGTTCAGTCAATATTGCCGAGCATTACAGGCGATGACCTTATTATTGGTGGCGAAGGTTTCGATACCTTGGTCGGTGGTCCTGGTAACGATCGCTTCGAAAGCGATATGACTGAAGATACAGTGGTGGGCAATTACGCTGTACTCCAAGATCTTGGCGCGTCGAAGCCCTTTATGGTCACATTCGATCCAAGTAAACGTGATACGACTACTTCAATCATGGGTGAGACATCCTCAGACTTTGCGGCAAGTGATGAGCTTGATGCTGCAGAGGACGGCAGTGCGATTGTTGCAACCACTGTGTTTGCAACTGACGATAGATTGACGCAAGAAGAAGCGGCGGTGAAGCCATTGCGAACTGATGTGGCGCTGCGCTTAACACCACTTCTAAACGGTCGTGAATTCAGTCAGATGTCGGATACAGAGCTTACCGACTTCCTGAGAAATCTGCCGCTTACCGCTGCTGAAGAGAGCACTGGTACGAGCAGCGAGAAAACCTCTGATGCTACCCAGCAAGTGCCAGGCGAAAGTGAGCCTGCAGGTGAAACGGACGAAATGCAAAAGCCAATTGAGGTTAAGCCGCAATTTGACGAGGGCGTTTCTACACCGGTTGACCCAGAGCAAAATAATGTTGGCAATGAAAGTTCAGTGTCTGATGATCTTTCGGTTGAGATGCTGGCGAGTTTATTAATAGCTGCAAAATCATCACGTAAACGCGGTTGGGAACTGTCAGGTTTAGACCAGAAACATGTTAAAATTGACGGCAACCTAACCTCATTGCGAGATGATCAGGCAGACAGACAGTTTAAGCATTGGCAAAGACATTAATATTAATTACAAAAAAACTATTTAAGGATTTATCATGGCTGAAGAAAAAGCAAAAGCGACAAAAGCAAAGGCACCTAGCGGCGTTCCAACAATCCGCTGGGACGACAGCAAGATGCGTAGCGTCTATGCCAACGTGTGTAATGTTTCAAGCACACAAGAGGAAGTGACTCTGTTATTCGGTACCAATCAGGCTTGGAGATCAGGTCAGAAAGAGGTGGCGATTGAGCTTTCTGATCGTGTTATTGTAAGCCCCCATGCAGCAAAGCGACTGTCACGATTACTGAACTCAGTAGTGACCGAATATGAAAAGCGCTTTGGCCCTCTTGCAGATACCGAACAAGCTAAATAGCCAGTGTTCTAAGTAGGCTATGTCTATGGTCACCCTTTGTATGTAGCTTATGAGTAAAACATGAACATAAATTATGAACCTGAATCTGGCGCAGAAATAACCCTTTCTGCGCCATCTTTAGTGAGTGCAATCGATCAATTACTCGACGTAGATGACGCAGGCTGGTACCTAAATTGGTTGGCCTGGCTCTGTAGCCAGCTACCCAATGCCACCGCTGCCCTGGTTGTTAGCGGAGATCAGTCGGGAACTTTTCAGTCGCAGGCAATCTGGCCTGAATCTGAGCGCAGCCACGATCAACTATTGCTCGATGCAGCTACCGCAACCTTAGATAAAAAAACACCCCTAATAACACCGGTTGATGACGCAATCCACCAAATTGGCAGTTATCCTGTATTTGTTGAGAACCAGCTGCGTGCGGTAGTTACCCTGTTATTAGTGGCTAAAAACGAATCTGATCTACAGCACTCATTGGCTGTGATCGAATATTGCTGTGGTTGGCTCGAGCTAAAGCTGGCGCGCAAAACCCTGTCAGACTTTAGTCAGCAAAATACCCGACAACAGCTTGTTATAGAAAGCATTGCAAAGCTTCTTGGCGAACGTGATTTCGATCATGCAGCACTGCGCTTTGTAAACCTTATGGCGACACACTTGCGCGCCGAAAGGGTGGCTTTCGGATTTATAAAAAACAAAGAAGTCAGCATCCACTCTCAATCTGACAGCAGCGATCATGGCAAAAAATACGAACTGGTAAAGCTCACGACCAAAGCATTACAGGAGACTGTCGATCAGCAGGAGTCGGTTATCTGGCCTGCCAGAGAAGACCACCATACAGTCACTATCGCCCATCGAAAATTATCTGAGCTGTCAGGTCAGCGAGCGCTGCTCAGCATACCCCTGGTGGACAGAGAGCTATGTTTCGGTGCGCTGATATTAGATCGCCCAATCGATAAACCCTTCACGCCAAGTGAGCAGGCCACAGCAGAGGCCTTATCAAACTACGTTGGCGTTGTTCTAGAAGAGAAGCGTCAGGCGAGCCTGCCTCTGTATCGCTATATTGGCCGCAGTATAAAGAATCAACTAAGTCGACTCATAGGCCCGGGCCATATAGGTCGAAAAATCACCCTATTT
>CAXAFJ010000152.1:0-3135 GCA_963968025.1 uncultured Pseudomonadales bacterium
TCCTGACAGAGTGCCTCCATTTTCTCATCCTGACAGAGTGCCTCCATTTTCTCATGCCGACAGAGTGCCTTTATTTTGTCATCCCGACAGAGCGCAGCGACGAGGGATCTCAGATTCGGTTTTGGCTGCTATGCTGGGCATTGAAAGTTGGGTGCGGATAGACCCTGTGCATAGCCTTGCGATCGGTCCCATGGATGGCATTTTTTTCAGCGTTCGCACAACTCGCTGTCGCTCAGACAAGTGCTCTCTTTTTCTGAAAATAATGCCATCCATAAGCGGGCCCCGATTGATCGCAAGGCTATGCACAGGGCCTATCTGGATTATTGTAGTGCTCTGGTGAATCCCTCTTGGTGATCCTCGGGTATTTTTATTAATGGCATTTCGATTACCACTAGTCCCTCTCCCTCTCCCTCTCCCTCTCCCACTCCCACTCCCACTCCCACTCCCACTCCCACTCCCACTCCCATTCCCATTCCCATTCCCACTGCTGTCATCCTGAGCGAAGCCGAAGGATCTCCTTGCTGTATGGCACCCGTGCTGCAGAGTAAACCTCAGCTCTAAGCCTGTCCCAGCACCCGGTAAATTCCGGCTACCAAAGTTGTCAGCTCTTCGTCGGTGCTGATATAGGGCGGCATCACGTAGACCAACTTGCCGAAGGGGCGCACCCAAATGCCCTCGGCGACAAACTTCTTCTGAATCTCGGCCAGATTGACCGGTTCTTTCATCTGAATTACACCAATGGCACCGAGCACGCGAATCTCGTCGACAGCATCCAGTGCCGTAAAGGCTTCCAACTGAGTATTTAAAAGCTTTTCGATGCGTTGAATATTGGCCTGCCAATCGCTGCTCAGCAAGAGATCAATGCTGGCGTTGGCCACCGCGCAGGCCAGGGGATTACCCATAAACGTTGGACCGTGCATAAAGCAGCCAGCCTCGCCTTCACAGATCCCACGGCTGACTTCTTCACTGCATAGAGTTGCCGCCAAGGTCATATAGCCCCCGGTAATGGCTTTGCCCAAGCAGAGAATGTCCGGTGAAATTCCTGCCCACTCACAGGCAAATAACTTACCGCTGCGACCAAAACCCGTCGCAATCTCATCTGCAATTAACAGTACATTGTGCTGATCGCAGAGCTCGCGAACGCGCTTTAAATAGTGCGGCGAATAGAAGCGCATGCCCCCGGCACCCTGAACAATCGGCTCCAGTATTACGGCGGCTAGCTGATCGCTTTTACTGGATATTATCTCGGCAAACTCAGCAATATCCTCTTCAATCCACTTCTCGTAGACGCCAGTCTGAGGTGCTGGGGCAAAATGATGTTTTGTGACCACCTGATCAAACATATGGTGCATTCCAGTCTTAGGATCGCAGACCGACATAGCGGCAAAAGTATCGCCGTGATAGCCGCTGCGCAGAGTCAGGAGCTGTGATTTTTGCGCCTGGCCCTGAGAGATCCAGTATTGGAAGGCCATCTTGATGGCCACTTCGACGGCCACCGATCCCGAGTCTGAGAGAAATACCTTATCCAGTCCGGCTGGGGTAATCGCTACCAATTTTTCACAGAGTTCCACCGCGGGCTTGTGGGTAATGCCGCCAAACATCACATGACTAACCTTATCGATCTGATCTTTGGCCGCCTGATTTAACACTGGATGATTGTAGCCGTGGATCGTGCACCACCAGGATGACATGCCGTCGATAAGTTCGCGGCCATCGGCCAGTTTAAGGTAGACGCCCTTGGCAGAAACCACTTCATAAGCGGGTATGGGGGTACTGAGTGAGGAGTAGGGGTGCCAGACAAATTGTTGGTCTTTTCGCAGCAGTTCTGCATTTTGTTGTTCGATTTTGGTGATGCTGTTCAAAGTTCTACTGACTCCAAATTGATTGCTAACAGGGGCGATGTTACTAAGTCCTGTCTACAGAAGTTGTGGTTTCGGTGAGGGCAATTTCGCCAGCTGATCTAAACCCGTCTAAAACAACTGTAGACCAAAATTCCACCTCAAAAAAAACAGTCAAATGGAGTTGATTATGCAGCGGTTCAAATTATTTTTGATAGTCCTGATCGGTCTTTCTTGCACCTCTTATGCCATCGCAAAAAAAGACAGCCAAGCCTGGGCTATGTGGAATAACAGCGACGAGTCTAATAGTGCGATTATAGATCACTCGACCTTTAATAGCTTTTTAAAAACCTATGTGGTGAGCAATCATCCCTCGGGGATTAACCGCTTTCGCTATGGCGATGTGAGTCGTCGGGATACTAAGTTGCTGAACAAATATATTGCCAAGATGGCGTCCATCGATCTCCGTGATTATCGCAAGCTTGAGCAAAAGGCCTATTGGTTAAATCTGTATAACGCCCTGACATTGCAGGGGCTGCTTAAAGTCTATCCGGTGACTGCGGTGGATCGGGATAAGCTCAGCCGCAAGCGTCGGGTGTCGGTGGCGGGGAAGAAGTTATCGGTAGCGGATATTGATAAGCATATCCTGCGGCCAATTTGGCAGGATTATAAAATGGTCTTTGGTCTCAGCTGTGCTGCTGTTGGCTGTCCGGCGATTCATGATCAGGCTTTTACTGGGTTGAATACTAATAGGCTGCTGAAGCAATATGCTCGGGAGTTTATCAATCATCCCCGGGGTTTGACGGTGTCTAAGGATGAGCTGCGGGTGTCGAGTATTTTTTCCTGGTACCGGGATGAGTTTGGTGGTGAGGATCGCCAGTTGATTCGGTTGTTCACCCACTATGCTGAGGATAATAAGGCGCTGTATATTTTGGGTTTTAGTGGGGATATTGAGTATGCCTATGACAAGCGGATTAATGCGCCGGAGACGCGCTGGCCGTTGTAGGTTTTTGGTTTCGAGCGCTGCTGGGGTCTCTGCCGTGCTGATGGAGATCCTTCGGCTGCGCTCAGGATGACAAAATATGTGCTGCGATACTGGCTGTCGCTTCTGTCGTAGCGACCAGCCCAAGGGCCACCCGACCACCCAAGGGTCACCCGACCACCCAAGAGCCACCCGACCACCCAAGGGTCGCGAGACCAACCCAAGAGCCACCCGACCACCCAATCTGTCATCCAGACCGCAGTGGAGGGATCTCCTGCCGTCGGCAGCAAACTCTTGAATTACCCTGTTATTCCT
>CAXAFJ010000153.1:0-3131 GCA_963968025.1 uncultured Pseudomonadales bacterium
CTTATTAGCGCCGTCTGTATAAAAAGCAGTGTAGGACTGTTATCTATTCACCACTACCATCCCTTTGTACGCTTCATGCTAGGGAGCCAATACAGGGCTCTATAATAGGGCTGTGATCCGAAAAAGAAAATTACACTGACGAACTAGTACGAAAGGATTAGTTTGTGTGTTGCCTGAGGGCTTATTTAATGTCCAGCTGCGAGGAAGTTCTCAATATGCTCGCGGATCTGCTTCACACGCAAAAGATTTTTTTCTGTATCCAAAGAGCCGTAATCCGCCCTGAAGGCCAACACCATATCCCGCAGTTCGTTCATACCATAGAGCCCGGACAGACCCATTAGATCGTGAACAATGTCCCGCAAGCTAGCGTTCTCATTATTGGTCAATTGCTCTTCAAGCCTGTCGAGACTCTGGTCGAGCGCTTTCTTGAGCTCTTCCACTGGCACCACTGTGGAGAGTATCCCTGCTCCCTTATGCGCTGGGGCGTCTACTGAACGGGCTACAACCTGGGTCAAGCTTTCGATCAGTTCTCGATCATTGACCGGTTTAAGTAATAACATAACCGCGCCAGCCTCGGTGATTCTCTCCCGATCCACCATTGTGACATCGGCGGTCAGTGCAATAATCGGCGGACTCTCACCAGACTGCTGAATAATTGTCTCACTGGCAGTAACACCGTCAATAATCGGCATATGAATATCCATAAGAATTGCATCCACATGGAGACTGCTGGCGATTTCAATCGCCTCTTGACCATTATTTGCCGTCAAGCAGCTTGCGCCATAGCCTTTAAGCAGACGCACAATTAACTTCTGATTAAACTCATTGTCCTCGGCGACCAGTATCGTCATTCCTGCCAGTACTTCTTTTGGTGCAGCCCTAGCGCTCGAGGCGCCAACTAAGCTCTCGGCATTGGGGGCCAGATTTGCGGTTAGTGCGCAGGTAAACGAAAAGATCGATCCTTGATCAACTTTGCTGTCGACCTTGATCTGACCGCCCATGGCATGAACCAAATTTTTGCATATCGACAGACCGAGCCCGGCGCCGCCAAAGCGTCGATTGATCGACGTGTCTTCTTGAGTAAATGGGTCAAACAGCGTGGGGATTTTTTGTTCTTCAATTCCCTTGCCAGTATCGGCAACAGAACAGTCCAATATCACTTTGCCATCTGTATTGCGGAGACAGCGAATATGCACCTCTATAGAGCCCGCTTCGGTAAATTTAATGGCGTTGCTTAACAGGTTGCTGATCACCTGAGTAAATCTCACCGGATCGCCGATCAGTGCCTGAGGAACTTTCTTGTCAATACTGTACTTTAAAACTAGCCCTTTCTCTTCTGCGCGCTGGCGCTGAATCGACATAAGATCAGCAATCCAAGATTCAATATAAAAGGAAATATTCTCCAGAGTGAAGCCACCCACTCGGGCTTTGGAGAATTCGAGAATATCGTCAATCATGGTCAACAGCATGTTCGATGACATATTGATAATACGCAGATTCTCATCACGCTTTTCCGCATCGGTCTCGATGGAGAGCAATTTCGAGAAGCCAATAACGGCAGTCAAGGGTGTCCGCAGTTCATGGCTCATTCTGGCGAGAAACTGATCTTGAGCTTCCATTGCCTCCTCAAGCTCGATCAAGGTTATCTGCAACTGTGCGGTTGCACGAGCGACCTCACTTTGCATGCGCACATTGGACTGACGAACACTGATGGCCAGCTGGTTAATACCCGATGCTAGCTTGCGCACTTCCACAGGCCCGGCTTCTACGGCTAAATTATTGAGACTGCCCGCCTCCATGGATTCAACAACACCGGTGAGCAATTCAACCGGCCGAGAAATACTTCGCCCAATTCTCATGGATAGCCAAGCAGCGATCAGCAACCCGAGAGTGGAGACCAGCACAATGGCGAAAATACCTTCGCGATACTGTTCTTCGAGTATTTCATCGGTTAGTGAAACAACCACCCAACCTAGGACATCGGCACTGGGTTTCTGGCCCTCGTCGTAGTCTTCCAGTGCCGGTGATGTAAACGTCACCCGCGCATAAAAGTACCAGTTGTGATCTATATAAATCGGCTTACCAAACTCATAGTTTTGCGGAATACCGACCACATCAGAGTCAATCTCTCCAATAGTGACATTGCTATCTTGGCTGGCATTGTAAAAAAGCAGGCCACTGACCGCTGGGATATCGAGTACCGACTCGCCGAGGTCCATCAACATCTGCTGATTGTTGGAGTACACTGCGAATTCAGCATTCGATGAAATCTGCTGCACGGCAACGGAACCGGTATTGTAGAGGTTAGTTAGCAACACAGTGCGCTGACTGGATATCATATAGCCGGCTAATACAATACAGAGCAATGTCAGCGGTAGCAGAGAGGTGATTAGCAGCCGCGAGTGGATGCTTAAAAATTGTTGTTTTACTACCATCTACTTGTTCCCACCCTGCAGCCGCTGGCGATAGAACTGTTCAGTCTTTATTGGCACATCAAGACTTGCTGCTACCGAGTAATTGAAGTGTATCGAATAGTACTCAGGGGGATGGGCTTGCCCGATTTCAGCGGCAGTCATTGCGTCATCGGTAATCCACTCCACCGCCTGCATCGCCACATTTTGCGGCGACGAATAGATCGCTGCCAGCGCGCCTGCCTTTACATAAGTCCGTGAGAATGCGATAACTGGCACCTTGTGACGATAGCTTAGGTGCAAGATCCACTTCGCCGTCGCAATATTCATTAGTCGACTGTCAGGCACTGGAATAAACAGATCAATTTTGCGCATCAGCGGCTCGATCTTGGCAATGGGGTTGTCTTTGGCCCCCACTGTGACAAATTCTGATTCCATGCCTACGGTATTAATACTGCCTGTCAGCTTCTCTTTGAGCATAGCTGAAGAATGCCCGAGCATAACCCCGGCCTTTGTAGCCTTGGGCAAAAGTAGCTTTGCCAAATGAATGCTCCGGCTGGTGGGTTGATCAATACAAATTGAAGACAGCTGACTGGCAAAGGCCTGATCCACAGAGCCAAAATGCTTTTTCGCCAAGGCGATAAAAGAGCTGTCGGTGATCAGAACACTAATCACTGGCGCCCCCGATTTGGGTTGAGGGGCTTTGGATTGGAGAGCTTT
>CAXAFJ010000154.1:0-2935 GCA_963968025.1 uncultured Pseudomonadales bacterium
AAACCATTAAAGCCATCACCCAGATCAACATGATCCTTGATCTCGAAATCAAACTGCCGCGGCGTACCCCAGCGACGCAGTTCAATATTGTCATCTTCAGTCTTGCCCGCAGGCACAGAGCTGTGTGGAAGGTTGGGAATTCCCTGCAACAAACTGTCCAACTGACCCTGCACCTCAGCCAGTGAGGCATCCGCCGCCGCTGAATCATTCTTGAGCTGCTCACCCTTGGCTTTTAAAGGCTCGACATCTTCCCCTGCAGCCTTGGCCGCACCAATCATCTTGCCCATAGATTTGGAGTAACTGTTGCGCTCCTGCTGCAGACTCTCCGACGCCAGTTGCAGTGTTTTGCGCTGCGCGTCAAGAGCCAGAAAAGCCTCGCAATCCAGTGTATAGCCTTTGGTTTGTAGGCTCTCAGCAACGGCATTTAAATCCGAGCGCAATAGCTTCGGGTCAAGCATGGTGGTGTCCTTAAAAAGTACTTAAAAAAATATAGGGTTAAAAATCACAGTAAGCGCGTCAGCCAGATCGAACTGCTGATCGCCAGCAGACATAAAACCACTGTCGCCAGCACATAGAGCAGCGCCATAAAAGGGTGGGCATTTTGCCACAAACCCAGGGCATCTAGCGAGAAGGTTGAGAAGGTTGTAAAAGCACCGAGAAAACCAATCATCCACAGGCTGCGCATTTCCACAGGCAGCGCGCTACGCTCAATAATCACAACAAATAATATACCCATCACAAAGCTACCAAGCACGTTAACCGTCAACGTGGCATAGGGGAATTTATGGCTCGACACCTGAAAGATCCAAGTGCTGACAGCATAGCGAGCAATGGCACCCAGGGCGCCACCCACCGCAACGGCAATCCAATTCATTACAAAGGTCCCTTTTGCTTATCATCAAGGCTGCGCAGATACGCCAGCTTCTCAGAAATTTTCTTCTCCAGTCCACGATCCGTCGGCTGGTAGTATTGCTTACCGCTGAGCTCCTCCGGCAGATAGCTCTCGCCAGGCGCATAGCCACCCTCTTCATTGTGGGCATAGCGATAATCTTTGCCGTAATCCAAATCTTTCATCAGACTGGTGGGCGCATTGCGCAAATGCATGGGCACCTCATAGCTGGGGAGCGAGCGCACGTCTGCCATGGTCGCTTTAAAGGCGCTGTAAACAGCATTACTTTTGGCTGCCACCGCCAGATAAACCACCGCCTGAGCTAAGGCTAACTCCCCTTCAGGGCTGCCCAACCGTTCCTGGACATCCCAGGCACTCATGGCCAATTCCAAGGCTCGCGGGTCGGCGTTGCCTATATCCTCACTGGCCATACGCACCAAGCGCCGCGCTACATAGATCGGATCACAACCCCCGTCCAACATACGGCAAAGCCAGTAGAGTGCAGCATCTGGAGAGGAACCGCGCACCGACTTGTGCATCGCCGAGATCTGATCGTAAAAATATTCACCGCCCTTGTCAAAGCGCCGCGTGTCTCCCACCAAGACCTGTTCCAGCACGGCCCGATCTATCGCCGCAATATCGCCGGATTCACTGGCCAGATCATTGGCAATTTCAAGCAGATTAAGCGCGCGTCGTGCATCACCGTCTGCAGCACTGGCTAATAAATCCAGCGCCTCATCGTCCAACTGCAACTGACGCTCACCCAATCCCGACTGCTGGTCGGCCAAGGCCTGCTCAATCACTGTTTTAATCTGCTCCTTATCCAAGCTTTTCAGCACATAGACACGGCAGCGAGACAGCAGTGCATTGTTTAATTCAAAGGAAGGGTTTTCAGTTGTGGCGCCGATAAACACCACAGTGCCATCTTCAACAAAGGGCAGAAAGGCATCCTGCTGAGACTTATTAAAGCGGTGTACCTCATCCACAAACAGAATGGTTTTGCGCCCGCGCAGGTCGCGCTGCTCTGTCGCCTTAGCTATGGAAGCCCTAATTTCTTTTACCCCAGACAGGACCGCCGAGATACTCTCAAAATGGGCATCTGCCGACGCGGCAATAATTTTCGCCAGAGTGGTCTTGCCCACGCCCGGCGGGCCCCAAAAGATCATTGAGTGCAGTGTGCCGCCCTCAATCGCCTCGCGCAGGGGCTTACCCGGCCCAATAAGATGCTCTTGGCCATAGAAACCCTCTAGGGTCCCCGGGCGCATCCGCGCCGCCAGCGGCCGATAAACGGTTTGGCTAAACAGGTCAGTTGGCATTGTTGATTACATCGACACCATTCGGGATCTCAAATACAAACTGATCTCCAGAGAGCCGAGGGTTGAGTTCGAGCTGAGTAAAGCGAATGCTGGTGGTCTGACCGAGGCTGTCAGTTAGCGCAATAGAGGCGGGTTTGCCCCCATCAAAAACAATGGTCATGCTGTCAAACAGACTGCCGCCCTGCTCCGGCTTTAGCTCAAAGCGCCTCTCATCCAGCTGAATGACAAAATAGGCCTCGTCGAGCTGGTCGAGGTCACCGGAAAATAATACCGCTGGCGTCGTGGCAATATCCTCGTTAAAGGGCTGAATAATCACCTGCTCCAGATCGGGGTCATAAATCCACAGCGTTTCACCGTCCGCAATAATCTGTTGTGGCATCGGCGTCTCGACGATCCAGCGCAGGCGATTGGGTTGGGACACTTGAAATAGACCCTCTGAGGCCTGCAGTTCAAAGCCATCCGCATCGCTGATCTGCTGCTCGAAGCGAGCCGACAGGCTGGTGATGGGCTGCAATAGATCGCGCAGTTGCTGAATATCTTCTGGGGCGCCGCCGGACCATGTATGGGTCGCAAGAAATAGAGTGCAGAGGAGAGTAATTTTGTGGAATACGCGCATTGTTGGGGTATCGCTTGGTTGGCCAATGAGGATCTCTGTAATACCTGGATTCTACAGGGTTTAGCCTAAAGGTTAAAAGCCACAGTAATAAAAAAGCCCAGCTTGGCGCTGGGC
>CAXAFJ010000155.1:0-2923 GCA_963968025.1 uncultured Pseudomonadales bacterium
CGGCGTTGGCAACCCCATCCCCAGAGCGATCAATGCCGTAGACCAGCTGAAAATCATCTATCCCCTCCACTAGAGGCTCCACAGTGTAGGCACCGTTAATCAGACTTAGGCGGTTAAATACATTGTCGCTGCCGACAAAATAAATATCCTGGTGGTACTCGCGAATCGCGGCCACCGTGGTACCGTCTTTTTCCAGCAGATTAAAGCTGGAACTGTTGATACCCAGATCCAGCACCGCAGCGGTTATCGTCTCTTGCAGATAGTGTCGAGCGGCAACTAGACCAGCCGTGCTGTTCACCGAGGTGGTATCGGCACGCCGAATCAACAGGGCATCTGAACCGGTGAGCAAGACATCGCCATTACAGGTGGTGGTGCCGGCGGCAACCCCATCTAACCCGAATAGCGGGTAGTTCATACCATTGCGCAGATTGGTCGAAGATAGTCCGCTGCAGGGGTCTGGCTGGGCTGTCACCGTGTCGTCTATATAATTTTCGAGACGGCCATAGAATCCGGCCAGTTGCAGTTCGCTACCTAGCAGTTTGGTCAGGTAACGCCCATTTTCCACCATCTCACTGGTGAGCTCGAGCTCTCTGGCGGTGCGTGAGGAGTTGAGGGTGACATCAAGAATGGCCCATGACAGCACTATACCCAGCGCCACAGCGATCAATAGTTCGACCATGGAAAATCCCAACTGCTGCCGGCTGGCTCTGCAGGCGTTTGTTTTCATCGTTAACTGTCCAGAGTTGGAGTGCGCAACAGATAGGTCACGGCGCGGCGCATTTTGCTGGTAGCGCCACCGTAGCTTGCGGCGCCACAATTTGTACTAGTGGGAGCAATGGTCTCTACCAAGCCCTGCCAGGCCAAAGAGATACTGTACGTCTCATTGACGTTGTCATAGACAATGCAGCCCCGGGCATTGAGTAGTCCGCCGACACTGGTGCCACTTATAGCTTCACCGGTGCCCTTTAACAGGTCGCTCCAGTCATTCACTGCATCCACCACCTGAGCCTGGGTCTCGGCAGTGCCATAACTTGAGCAGGTGTAGGAGCCGGAAAAACCGGTACCCACTTCGGTTGTTGCCAATCCGAAGCGGCCTTGAGCCAGAGGGTTTGAACGAATTTGGTCGACCATATAGTCCACTAGGTTAAGGGCATAGACACGCTGATAGACTTCAAGCTGGGCTTTTTGTGCGCGATTTTGCAGGGAGGCATAGCCGAGCAAGCCCACGGAAAATACCAGCAGTGTAATGAGCACCTCAATTAGGCTAAAACCGCGGCTGCTACGCCGAGATCTTGCCTCTAGGGCTCTCAGATTGAATTGATTATTAGTCATACCAGCTGGCATTTTTTTGTCCCAGGTGATTGACCGTTAGGGTGTCGCTACCGGCCTGTACAGTGCCAGCGATAGGTGCGGCTTGTAGGGTAAAGGTCGGTGGTGAGGCGCTGTTGTCGACGGCACCGATGGTCACGGTGTAGTTGTCGCTGACCCGGGTAATAGGCGTGCTGCCGAGGGCCGCAACTGTGGCGGAATAGGTTCGAGTATCGAGAATAAATTGATGCTGTAGGCTAGAGACTTCAAGCAGGTACTGTTGCGCGGCGGCGCGGTTATTGCGCACTATATGTTGCTGATAACTGGGATAGGCGACCGCCGCTAGAATCGCCACGATGGCGACGACAATCATTAATTTAAGCAGTGTAAATCCTGCAGTTTTTGGTTGCTTCTTCATGATCCATTTAGCCCTCAATCCATTTAGCGCTCTATTATTTGGCCTTCTATCATGCTGCTATCTATCATGCTGCTGGCCGCTAACTCCCTATCTGCACTGTAGTGCCTTACATGCAAAACAACAGCTCTCGCAGATTAACGGTAATAAATGTCAGACTAACGGGCCTCGGAATTGTATTTGCGCTCTTTTTAGAAGATCGGTTAACTCTCGCTAACTCTCATTAACTACTGGGACAGTCTATTATTGTGCCACCCGCATCATCGTAACCATCACCGTCAGAATCATTCGACAGTCGAATACGGCCACTGCGAAAAACAATCGCCTGACGTCCATAGTCAACCGCTTGGTTTGTCGAACAGACTTCAATATTGCCGGATTCCAATGCTTCGCCACTGCGCGCAAAGCGCATGTAGGGACGACCAAAAGACGCTGATATCTCAAGCTCAATGGAGTTGATATCAATTTCCTGTTGGAGCATTTCTCCAGTATTAAAATCTTTGTCATCATTGTCGTCGCGAAAAACCAGTAGGCGCAGACCGGCGCTGCTGACACAGCTATTTGACGCATCCACAGTGCAGACGGTCCACACCTGGCGTTGAGACAGTACGAGACCCCGCGCCAATTCCAGCGCATTGCGCACCTGAACAGTCTTTTGGCTGATCGCACGCTTCTGTGCAAAGAGGGTAAATGAGGGTACTGCAACGGCTAATAAAATCGCGGCGATGGCCAGGGTGACCATTAATTCGACAATAGTAAATCCGCGCGGCAAAGCGAATCGGTTCATCCCTAAACTCCTGACAGTGCCATTACAATAAAACAGTGGCTAGGCTTTAACTTGTCATTAAAGGATAGCAGCTAATCAGGGCCAGACTAATTTGCCTCAAACAGTTGCGACTAAATCGATAATAATGCCCTGATAGAGCGGCTTTAAACCAGGCGCCAAGAGCCAACATTACAGGCTCAGGCCCAATCACAAATAGGCAACCATACTGATCACGCGCATCACCATTGAGCAGGGAAGCTGAGCTTCACAGTATAGGAACCCACGTGGCAGAGATAGCGCTGCACCTTATAGGGGTAGGTGTCGGCAATACTGCCGACAAGTTCGCTTGCCCTGGAAAGCAAAAACCCTTGCAGGCTAGGCTTGCAAGGGTTTTAAAATCGCTCTGATTTACTTTAACGCGTTCGTAATATAAA
>CAXAFJ010000156.1:0-2895 GCA_963968025.1 uncultured Pseudomonadales bacterium
CGATATAGGATTCCACCCCAGCAAAGATCCAAAACAACATCTGCTCACGTAGTGAAGTCAGATATCCACTCTTAAGACTATTTGCTATGACCAACTTGAAAAAGGCACTGTTACCCTACGGCACCACATCTAGCTCCCCGCCCATAGCCTTGCCCGACACCGCCCTATTTCTCTCCGAACGCGGGTCATTAACGAAAAACTATTTTGAGAACGCCGTTGAACTACTCAACCGAGAATATGAGGCGATAAGAAGCCTTGCGGCGCTAAATGAGCTTGTCTACAACGCCTCGTACAACTTCGTGCCCAGAGTCGGCCAGCGGTATCACCTCTACAAGAAAACAGATGGACGCTACCTACTCAGCATGATTGAAAACTGGACAGCATATGAATTTGTCGTCTCGGTAGAGTACACCGCCGACAGCGTCTGGAAAGATATTACCGCCCTTTAACGCAGCGCTATTGAGAATCTAACAGCGGCTGTCTCTGGAGAATATTAGCCCTGTAAAACGCCGGAATAGGAATCGACTTACGCGTCTTAGGATCGACAAATACCTGCGTCAGCCCGCCCTTCGCCAACAGCACCCCGTCGGCACTGTTATGCAGTTCAAAAACCGCATCAGCACTCGACTCACCCAACCGCGAATATCCCACAGCAACACTAACCTCACTGCTACCCCCGATCTCACTAATATAATCACAGTGAATATTCACCGTAAAAATCAGGCAGGGAGCCACAAGGGGATCCATAATATTTAAGCCCAGCGCCTCCATATAAGCACCCAGCACCTCATCCCCATAAACTAGGTAGTTAGCAAAATAGAGATGCCCCTGGGCATCTAAATCACTGAACCTGACACTGACACTATCGCTGAAAGGTAATTGGCTTTGCATTGAGTTGATATCCTGTAAGGTTGCCAGATAATGTAACGTCAAGCCGCAGTCTACGGCATAGAAAAAAACCTGTAAATCAACGGCCACATTTGAATGTCACGGGCCCTTATTGCCGCCCCCATAAACCGCCTAAAAGACATCTAACACAGGGCGATCAAGCTCGGCGCTATCCAACGCGATTCCAATGCCGCTCGCGGCAACCTCTGGTAGACTAAGCAAAAAAGATCCCCAAAGCACTAACAATGATCGAGGACATTACCTTATGGACAGTAGATCAGTGATCAATAACTGGTTAACTAAGACATCGACACTTACCCTTCTCTTACTCACCTTTATGGCCTTGATCCTTGGCTTTAGTATCTTTACAGAGGCCACCGGGGGAATTATTCTCGACACTATCGGACCTGTTTCAGATGCCCAAGCCCTGCTCGCCTCAATGACTGAAGCACAAAAGCTCGCCCACTTTAGACTCACCCTGTGGCTCGATATGCTATTTCCACTAGCCTATGGAGGCCTGTTCGCCGGCCTTACCCTAAGGTATTTTCAAACCTGGGGAAAATGGCTGGTGCTGCCAGCCATACTGGTCATCCCCGTCGATATAACCGAGAACATCATCCAGCTGTTGGCACTTGGCGGCAATGAAAGCCTGCTGGGTGTCAAAGCGCTATTGACCCCCACCAAGCTTATACTGTTTCAGCTATCCGCCGGCCTCGCGCTAATATCAGTCTTGGTGGCTGCGGCCCGCCGACTGTGGGGACGTCAAAAATCGGATCAGACCGAAATATAACAGCGGCGTCAGTATCAACCAGGGCAGCTGACTACTGAGCCTGATAGAGCGCTCACCGAATTGAAACAAAATCGGATCAAACCAGGGCCCCGCCGGAGACAGTGGCGCCCAAGAGATCGGCTTCCCCTCAGCCAGCTGATCATGATAAAGAAATATTTCCACGATGATATTTTGACCGACAAAAACAAGCAACAGCAACCCCAACACCCGCCAGTCCCACTCTCTATAGATAGCCTCTCGACGACCCATAAGCAGCCACACCAGCAGCAGAGTACCGCAGCCAATACTGCCGGCATCAGCCAGTGAATTGAGCAAGCCATTAATATGCAGCGGGATCATCTGATTTAAGATATCTACCCGCCTAAGCGTGACATTGTCACCAGCCACCAAGCCATAGTTAAACCACAGCTCCCAGCCCAGCGCGCAGACCACAAACATAGCCATATAAAACCTTAGCACCCACCATGGAATCAACTTTCGACTGTGCAAGATAGGAATCAGAATCAGCGGTGCCAAGGCGGAGGTATACACAACAATCACTAGGCGCAGTTGCTCAAAGGTTAATAGCTCCAAAATATGACTCCATCTATTCGCAGCAGTAAAGTGAAAATACTAACTCAGAAACCAGAGTTAAAACACCAGAGTCTAATAAATATAAAAAACTGACCTACTGGTGAGCAGCAAAGATACCCTTTATGCTTTGATATACGTCTACTAACTACTAGCACTATCACTATCGCCTTGCAGCAGCAGTGCAAGCGGGGCAATCAATCAGTGCCTAATCCAAATATATAATTTCGGAGTATACAAATCATGGCCATTAGCGATCGACTACTCAAATACTTCAACCGCAAGAAATCAGATTCTACGGATAAAAATCATACCCGCTACAGAAACGATATCTGTAACCATTGGGATTTAGATTACCTGTCCTTGGAAGAACTGGATAAATTGCTTGCAGAGGGCCCCGTTGAAACCACTCTGGTGCGCAAGAAAAAAGACAGTTAAGCGGCCGAATCCAACAACCTGATGTATCAAGATCTCGAACGAAAAAATATGATGAAACCAGCCATTTTAATCTGCCTATTTATCTTGAGCGCCTGCGGCGGCGGCGGCGGCAGCAGCACTAGCGGCGGCGATCAAAGTCTAGCGCTAGAACAGACACCGACTCAACCGACCTCTGATACCTCTGATACCTCTGATACCTCTGATACCTC
>CAXAFJ010000157.1:0-2823 GCA_963968025.1 uncultured Pseudomonadales bacterium
ATGAAAGTGACCCCGTTCTCCCGCAACTGCGGCGCAGTTGTCAGCGACCTGCAACTAGCCACCATGAGCGACACTCAGCTAGAAAAGTTGCGCGCAGCCTTCACCGAACACGGCCTGCTGTTTTTCCGCGACCAAGAACTACCCCCAGAAGAACACCTGTGCTTTGCCAACCGCTTCGGCCAAATCGTGGTGAATAAATTCTTCAAAACCACCGAAGAATCGCCACTGATTGCCGAAGTGCGCAAAGAAAAAACCCAACAGACCAATATAGGCGGCGGCTGGCACACAGACCATTCCTACGATGATATCCCAGCACTGGGCTCTATCTTGGTTGCACGAACACTGCCACAAACCGGCGGCAATACGCAGTTCGCCAACTTGGCTGCGGCCTATGACGCACTGCCAGATAATCTAAAAAAACGCCTTGAGGGTCTGCGCGCTGTTCACTCCAACACTCACCTCTACGGCGAGAATGGTCTCTACCGATTTACCGATTTAAAAGACCAGCTCGGGGGCATGGACCGTGTCGGTGACGCTACCCATCCAGTGGTTATTATTCATCCCCAGAGCGGCCGAAAAGTACTCTATGTAAACCCCGGACATACTATTCAATTTGAAGGTTGGGAGTTTGATAAGAGCCGCGAACTGCTCGACGAACTCTATGCCCATGTGGCGCAACCCGAGTTCACCTGCAGCTTTAATTGGCTGCCGGGTTCAATTACCTTTTGGGATAATCGCTGCACCTGGCATCAGGCTGATAACGACTACCAGGGGCAGATGCGACTGATGCATCGAATTACTCTGCAGGGTAGTAAATTAGAAGCCGCCTAGAGTTATAGATCGGCCAACCAACAACCAAACCTGCGATAATCCACCCATGCCCAGTATGCGTAAAAAGTCTGACCTCCCCAGCAAGATCTGCCCGGTCTGTGAGCGGCCTTTTGTATGGCGTAAAAAGTGGCAGCGCTGCTGGAATGAAGTGCGCTTTTGCTCAGTCAAATGCAAAGCGGCTCGACAAAAAGTCGACGCCCGAAACTAATAAGAACCTCACCAGCAAGAAACTCACTAACAAGACACTACAATATGACCTCTCCAACCACATTCGATGTTCTAATTGTTGGCGCCGGCCTTGCCGGACTCAGCGCGGCAAATGACTTACACCAAGCTGGCCTCAAGGTACTGGTGGTAGACAAGGGCCGCGGTCTCGGCGGTCGTCTGGCGGGACGGCGTATCGGCGACGCCACCTTTGATCACGGGGCGCAGTTTATGACTGCTCGAGATACACGTTTTAAAGCGAGTGTCGCCGAGTGGATCGAAGCCGGTGTTGCGGAACAGTGGTACAGCAGTTATCCCGGACATCCCAATGGCCATCCACGATATCGCGGCGTGCCTACTATGACCGCGGTGGCGAAGTATCTGGCAACCGATATGAATGTTATGCGTACCACCAGAGTCGACAGCATTGCTCAGGACCATCAGCACTGGTCAGCGGCTTTAGATAATGGCGAAACCGTTAGTGCCAAGGCATTATTAATAACGTCTCCGGTACCACAGACCATCGACCTGCTCGCCTCGGGTAATATTCAAATTCCCGCCGACAAGCAGGCGCGTCTCGATCGCATTGACTACGAAGCCTGTATTGCCGTGATGGCGGTTTTAGATGGCCCAACGGCTATACCAGTACCAGGCGCAACGGCTTTTGATCAGGGCCCGATTGGCTGGATCAGCGACAATCTGCAAAAAGGCGTTTCAAAAATCCCAGCAGTAACCATTCATGGTAGCAGCGCCTTTAGTGCCGAACATTATGACGAAGACAAAATGCAGGTTGGGCAAACATTAATTGATGCAGCGGCACCCTATCTGGGCGATGCGCAAGTCACCGAGTATCAGGTTCACGGCTGGCGCTACAGCAAGCCAACAGTAGTCGACTCTGAAGCCTGCATGCTGCTCAGCGAAGCTACCGATTTACCGCCTCTGGCTCTGGCCGGCGATGCCTTTGCCGGACCACGTTTTGAAGGTGCAGTATTGTCCGGTTGGGCAGCGGCAAAGAGCCTGATTGCTGCGCTGGCGTAAAGCCGCCTATACTGTGGCGCAATAACTCAATACAAGTAGCTCGCCGATATGACCGACCTTCACGCCCGCAGCGGCTCAGCCTGCGAACTCTGTGCTAACAGTGAAAATTTGTCGGCCTTTGAGCTGCCACCCAATGGCGACGGTAGCACTAAAGAGTCACAGTCATTATTAGCCTGTGATACCTGCATCGATCAAATCAATAATCCAGACAAGGTCGACGTCAATCACTGGCGCTGTCTCAACGACAGTATGTGGTCTCAGGTGCCCGCGGTTCAGGTTATGGCTTGGCACATGCTCACCCGGCTCAGTGCCGAGGGCTGGCCTCAGGAGTTGTTGGATATGATGTATTTGGATGACGAGACTCTAGCCTGGGCAAAATCTGGGGCTGAAGCGGACGCCGATGATGATGCAGTGATTCATAAGGACAGTAACGGCGCTGTACTCAGCGCTGGGGATAGCGTGACACTAATAAAGGATCTGGATGTTAAGGGAACCAGCTTTACCGGCAAGCGCGGAACAGCAGTGCGCAATATTTCACTGGTGCAGAGCAACCCTGAGCATATAGAAGGCCGTGTCAACGGCACACAGATCGTAATCTTAACCAAGTTTGTAAAGAGGGTGAGCTAATGGCAGGACAAACAGAACAAGAACTGCGCATTCAACTGGCAGCATGCTATCGAATTTTTGATTATCTCGGCTGGTCGGAGATGATTTTCAACCATATCACGATGAAAGTGCCCAGCGATCAAG
>CAXAFJ010000158.1:0-2729 GCA_963968025.1 uncultured Pseudomonadales bacterium
TCTGAGCAGGTTATTGCTGAGGTGAAAGCCAAGGTGTTGGACGTTTGTTCACGCTTCCCTGTCTATGGGTAGTCTGTGATTATCGGCTTGTAATAATCAGCCTGTAATAAGCGAATCGAAAAAGCCCTGTTTACTACAGGGCTTTTTTGTTTTTAACTGGGACGCTAATAATAAAAAAATAGAGGCTCTATCTTGAGCGACACAGCAGCAGTTTCCGTGCGCAACGCCGCAACGGTTTTAATTATGCGCCAAACTCAAGCGGGCATGCAGATATTGATGTTGCGCCGCAATGCTAAATTAGCCTTTGCCGCCGGTGCTTGGGTGTTTCCTGGCGGTGCCGTCGATCAGGTCGATACTGTGCCCGGTGGGTTGAAAAATGAGGAACAGGCGGCACGGGTTGCCGCGGTGCGGGAGTCTGCAGAAGAGTGTGGCCTTATAGTAGATTCAGAGCAGCTGGTACACTTTTCCCACTGGACGACCCCAGTTAATCAAAAGCGCCGCTTTGCCACCTGGTTTTTTGCCGCTGTTGTCGCCGAAGAAGATTCTGCCGTGGTGATCGATGATGGCGAAATTCATGATTTTCAATGGCTGACCCCGGCTCAGGCAGTCGCCCATCATCGTGCTGGCGAACTGAAAATGATGCCGCCGACCTACCTGAGTATCAAGATGCTCGACCAGTTTGCCAGTGCTGATTTGGCCCTGGAAAGCTTGCGCCATTTTGCCGCTTACTGGATTACCCCAAGAATTTCTCGAGACGGCGAAACCATGGTGCTGCTATATCCGGGAGATGCTGGTTACGAGACGTCTGATGGTGTTGTCCCTGGCCCCCGACATCGCTGCGTTATGGATGATCAAGGCGTCAGTTACATCCACTCTGGCAAGGATGTGGGAATAGCGGCTATGGATAACCCGCAATAGCTTTCGGAGCGTTATCTTGTGTTAGAATGGCGCCCCTTTTTTTCGATCTAAAGCCATGTATTGTCCCTTTTGCAAAGCTGATGACACCAAAGTTGTCGATTCTCGCTTAGTCGCTGACGGTGGTCAGGTTCGTCGACGTCGTGAATGCCTTAGTTGTAGTGAGCGTTTTACGACCTATGAGATGGCCGAGCTGGTGATGCCGCGGGTGATTAAGACCGATGGCACCCGCGAGCCTTTTGACGAGAACAAGCTGCGCGCCGGTTTACAGCGCGCCTTGGAAAAACGTCCAGTTTCCATTGAAGAGATTGAAGTTGCGCTAACTCAGATAAGACATTTTCTCCAGGTCACTGGTGAGCGTGAAGTGCCATCGCGAATGATTGGTGAAGCGGTGATGGGTAAATTGCGTGAGCTCGATGAAGTCGCCTATGTGCGTTTTGCCTCGGTGTATCGCAGCTTTCAGGATCTCAGTGAATTTCAAGATGAGCTCAATCGATTAAATGCCTTAAAGCCGCCAGAGGCGGAAGACTGATGGCCTACTCTGTGGCAGATCGTGAATATATGTCTCGCGCCCTGGAGCTGGCTGCCCAAGGTCGTTTCACCACGACACCGAATCCTAGTGTTGGCTGTGTACTGGTGGTTGATGGTGAGATTGTCGGGGAAGGTTTCACCCGGCCTGCTGGTGGTAATCATGCAGAAGTTGAAGCGTTGAATGCTGCTCTTCATGCGGTTTCAGATGTGAAAGGCGCGACTGCTTATGTCACTCTCGAGCCCTGCAGTCACACAGGCAAGACGGGTCCCTGTGTTCAGGCACTTATTGATGCAGATATTAGCCGCGCCGTTATCGCCTGCGAAGATCCCAATCCCAACGTTGCCGGAGCGGGTATTAAGTTACTCGAAGATGCTGGCATCGAAGTCGCCTGTGGTCTCTATGAAGACCAGGCGCGAGAATTAAATAAAGGTTTTATCAAGCGTCATGAACAGGGACTGCCCTGGGTTGTGATCAAGATTGCCGCTAGTCTCGACGGTCGCACCGCCATGGCCAGTGGCCAGAGCCAGTGGATCACCACACCGGCATCGCGCAAAGATGTACAGCGCCTGCGCGCCGCCAACTGCGCGATTATTACCGGCATTGGTACTCAGCTGATAGATGATCCCTCGCTGACTGTGCGCATTACTAATGAAGATATTGGCGTTGAAGGTAGCTTGCGCCAGCCTCTGCGCGTGGTGGTCGACAGTAAATTACAGATGAGCCCCGAGGCGCGAATGTTTGCGCAGCCCGGTGACACTCTTATTGCGACAACGGATGGCCCAGAGCAGCGTGAAAAAGCGCTGGCTCTGGAAGCTGCTGGTGCCGCAGTTGTATTTTTGCCGGCTCGCGATGGCCATGTGGATCTCTATGAGTTATTGCTCGAATTGGCCCGCCGCGAGTGCAATAGCGTGATGGTTGAAGCTGGCGCTGGATTAGCTGGTGGATTTGTCGCTGAAGGGCTGTTGGATGAGTTGGTCTGCTATTGGGCGCCCAAGCTATTTGGCAGCGATGCGCGGCCAATGTTTGAGTTGCCGATTCAGACGATTGATGCTCATTTGGCGTTGGCAGTGAAAGATATGCGCCAGATTGGTGAGGACATCCGTATCACTCTGAGGCCGGATAAGGATTATTGATTTAAGGGCCATAAATGGCCCTTAAATCATCCTGAGAGAGCGCAGCGAACCGAAGGATCTCCTGCACAGTTGCAGAGGATAAGGAAGTACACCTAAGAGATCCCTCGACTGCGCTCGGGATGACAGGGTACTTTGCTCGGGATGACAGG
>CAXAFJ010000159.1:0-2572 GCA_963968025.1 uncultured Pseudomonadales bacterium
GGGTTTGGGCTGTTGCTCACCCCTTCGGGGCGCCTTTGGCGTCCAAACTCGCCTGTAAGGCTAGTTTGTCGAACCGCGATGCTTCTCACCCACCACAGCCCAAAAACCAAAAAACCTCCACATGGGAGGTTTTTAGATTTTGGTGGGCCGTGATGGATTCGAACCATCGACCAATTGGTTAAAAGCCAACTGCTCTACCGCTGAGCTAACGGCCCTTTGAAGAGGTGCGTATCATACTGACCAGCTGCCAGAATTCAAGCGTTTTTTTGATATCTCGTGGGGTCTTTTATTCCGGCCTGTTCGAAGCCTTGTCGGCGCAGTCGGCAGCTTTCACATTTGCCGCAGGCTTGGCCTTCTAAATTGGCCTGATAACAGGAAACTGTGGTGCTGTAATCGACCCCTAGAGCCATTCCAGACTGGACGATTTGCCCCTTGGTCATGTCGATAAGTGGGGCATGAATGGTTAACTTCTGCCCTTCTACTGCGGCTTTGGTGGCTAAGTTGGCCATGGTTTCAAAGGCTTTTATATACTCGGGGCGACAGTCTGGGTAGCCGGAGTAGTCCACGGCGTTAACACCGAGAAAAATATCGTTGGCGCCGAGCACTTCGGCCCAGCCTAGGGCGATGGAGAGAAACACTGTGTTGCGGGCGGGTACATAGGTGACCGGTATGCCGGTGGTTTCAGATTCGGGTATTTCGATACTGCTGTCGGTTAGGGCTGAGCCGCCAATACTGCCGAGATCCAGTTTCACTACTTTGTGGGCGTGGACGGTCATTAGTTCGGAGATTTTTTGCGCGGCAACCAACTCAGAGCGATGGCGCTGACCATAGTCGAAACTGAGGGTGTAGCAGTCGTAGCCTTGGCTTTTGGCCATTGCGACTACGGTGGTGGAATCCAGTCCGCCGGATACGAGAATTACAGCTTTCTTTGCCATGCTTATTCGATTGTCCTGTATTAAATACTTTTTACTTGGCACTAGTGACCAGGTTGGTCGCCGAAGATATATTTGTGAGTCTGGATCTGCATGCGCAGATTGAGCTTGTCATGGAGCATCCATTTGGCGAGTTCTGCTGGCGGTAAGACGCCTTGGCTGGGTGACAAGAGTATTTCAGCTACCCTGCCCTGCAAACCTAGTTCGTCGATTTTCATGCAGCTCCAGTCATAATCCTGGCGATCGCAGATCACAAACTTAACTTCGTCATGGGACAAAAGATATTCGATATTGCTGTAGAGGTTTTTCGATACTTCGCCGGACCCCGGGGTTTTTAGATCGACAATTTTAAAGACTCGTGGATCTACGTCATCTACTGGCATAGCGCCGCTGGTTTCTAGGGATACGCGGTACCCCAGGTCGCAGAGTTGCTTCAGTAGTTCTATACACTGAGGCTGTGCTAGGGGCTCGCCACCGGTGACGGTGACGTATTGGGCGCCATAGTCGGCTACGGTGCTGAGAATGTCACTGAGGGTCCATTTGCTGCCGCCTTCGAAGGCATAGGCCGTGTCGCAGTAGCCACAGCGCAGTGGGCAGCCGGTGAGGCGCACAAATACGGTGGGCAGGCCTACGGTGCTGGTTTCGCCCTGCAGGGAATGGAATATCTCAGTGATACGAAGTTCGGTTTCAGACATGTGATTATTTTTCTGGTTGGCTAACTAGAGCGAGGGTTTGTATCGGCTATTGCGAGCGGCTAAAAATTATTTTTCAAATAGCCCTGAGCTTTACTGGCAGCGCCGCCAGTTCCTCTCGAGGCTTTCTCGAGTAGGTCTCGGGCGCGTTCAACCTCGCCCAGCTGGTGGTATATCTTACCCAGCTTAAAGGTCGCATCCATCGCCTTGCCATGATTGGAATGTTGTTCAACCACTAGAGTAAATGCCTGGCGGGCCATTTCATCTTGGCCCTGAAGTAGGTAAATCTCGCCGAGCCAATAATAGGCATTAGCTATATAGGGGCTGTTGGGGTAATCCACCACATGCTGTTTAAAGGCCAAGGCAGCAGCATTGATATCGCGCTGCTTGAGTAATAGGTTTGAGGCCTGCCCGTAGTTTTGCGCGATCTCTTCGGTATTGATGGCTGGTGCAGTCATCCCGTTATTGGGCAGCGGCTCTTGAGGCTGTCCATCTTCAGATAGTGCGCCGCCAATCAGCGCGCCGGCTACCTCTGTTGCTGGCTGACCATTGGGCCCCAACTGCAAGTCACTGTCGGCATCGACAGCAAAATCATCAGGTGTGGTACCGGATAGCACTGCGCTCAGGCGACGATCAAGGTCGAGATAGTCATCCATCTGTCGCTGCTTTACACGCTGCAACTCGTAGCTGAGCTGCTCAACCATACCGCGCAGTTCACGCACTTCATTCTGCATCATCTGCGATTGGTTATAGCTGCCACCCATCGCTGCCCCAGACTGAACCACCGGCTTGGAGGCTCTAGAACTGAGGTCGACTATAGGAGCGGCCTGAGCTACTGCATTGCTGGCAAGAGCCGGCAACAGCAGAGAAGTGGCAATAATGACGACCGGTGTGAGAGATGATTTCATGGCGAGTAGAGGATAATCCTGTTTATGACAAATAGAGAAA
>CAXAFJ010000160.1:0-2552 GCA_963968025.1 uncultured Pseudomonadales bacterium
CAGAAGTCTTTCTAGCAGGCTTGCCAGAAGACCTTCCGGTCGGCCTTTTAGCCCCTGAATGATTGCTAGAACTCTCCTCCCCGGCCAATTCAAAATCAATTTTGCGCTCGTCGAGATTGACCCGAACCACTTTCACTGTGAGCTTGTCACCCAAGCGGAATATACGGCCGGTGCGCTCGCCAACCATGCGATGCTGAGAGGCTTCATGAGTATAATAATCTTTCGGCAGGGCGGTAACGTGAACCAGCCCCTCGACGTAGAGTTCGTCGAGCATAACAAACAGGCCAAAGCCGGTCACAGCAGTCACCACACCGGGAAACTCTTGGCCTACACGATCAACTAAATATTCGCACTTGAGCCAGTTGACTACATCTCGGGTCGCCTCATCGGCGCGGCGCTCGGTGACCGAGAGATGTGCTCCAGTCTCATCGAGACGCGGCAGTTCATAGGGATAGATATCAGCCTTGGCAATCTCCTTGGCGCCTTCAACACGGACCACACCGGAGACTTTTTTATTACTCCGAATTAGGCTGCGGATGGCGCGATGCACCAACAGGTCGGCGTAGCGACGAATTGGTGAGGTGAAATGGGTGTAGCCCTCAAAGGCGAGTCCAAAATGACCGAGATTTTCAGCCTGATAAACCGCCTGGCTCATGGAGCGCAACAGCACTGACTGAATAACCGAGGCATCGTCTCGATTCTTGGTCGAGCGTAAAACGCGCTGGTAGTCCTCTGGCTGGGGATCGTCGCCGCCACCCAAGCCCATTCCCAGTTCACCGAGAAAGTCCCGCACCGAGGACAGACGGTCTTCGCTGGGGCCTTCGTGGACGCGATAGAGCGCCGGTAGTTTGGATTTCTCAAGGAATTGTGCGGTGCAGACATTAGCTGCCAGCATGCACTCTTCAATTAAGCGATGAGCCTCGGTGCGCTTAACCGGAATAATCTGGCTTATCTTGCGCTGGCTATCAAACAGGATGCGGGTTTCCTGAGTATCGAAATCAATCGCACCACGATCGCTACGGCGCTTGTGCAGTACGCTGTAAAGATCATGAAGCGCATCGATCTGCGGCAGAATGGCGGCGAACTGATCGCGGATATGGGCATCTTCTGCGGATCCCCGCTCTTCAATAATCTGCGCTACCTGGGTGTAGGTCATACGCGCATGAGAATACATAACCGCTTCGTAAAACTGGTATTTGGTGACATCGCCCTGGCTATTGATCTGCATCTCGCAGACCATACAGAGTCGATCTTCCCGGGGATTTAGTGAGCAGAGACCATTGGATAGTTTCTCTGGCAGCATTGGCACCACATGATTGGGGAAGTACACCGAGTTGCCCCGTTCAAAAGCCTGTATATCCAGGGCGCTGCCGGGCTTTACATAATGTGACACGTCGGCGATGGCGACAATTAATTTCCAGCCACCGCGGGGTTTGGGCTGACAGTAGACCGCGTCATCAAAGTCACGGGCATCTTCACCGTCGATAGTGACCAGTGGTAGAGAGCGCAGATCAACACGGAATTCTTTATCGGTAACATGATCCGGTATGGCATCAGTCTCTCCTTGAACCGCATCGTTCCACTGGTGAGGAATGCCGTAATTGCGAATCGAGACTTCGATCTCCAGGCCGGGATCCAAGTGGTCACCCAACACTTCAGCAATGCGCCCACTGGGGGGACTATTGCGCGACG
Organism: uncultured Pseudomonadales bacterium; assembly: GCA_963968025.1. Lineage (GTDB taxonomy): Bacteria > Pseudomonadota > Gammaproteobacteria > Pseudomonadales > Porticoccaceae > HTCC2207. Next base: position 1,693 of record CAXAFJ010000160.1, read on the forward strand.
GTGCGTCGGTGATAGCAACCAAGACAATCTGCCCGGCGGCGGCACCATTGAGCTGATCAGTGGCGATCAGTATGTCCTGGCTGATGCGCGGATTGTCTGGGCGCACAAAATGTATGCCACTCTCACAGAAGTAACGCCCCACCAGCTCGGTGGTTTTGCGCTCGACAATATCGACCAATGTTCCTTCCGGACGACCGCGGCGATCTCGCCCGGCAATTCGCACTAAGACAATATCGCCATCAAAGACTCGGCGCATCTGACGGCTAGAGAGATAGATATCCTGCTCACCTGCCTCTAGAGGCGAGACAAAACCATAGCCTTCTGGATGTCCTATAACCCGGCCTTTGACCAAATTTAACTTGTCCAGGGTGCCGTAACCATCCGCTCGATTGCGTGCAACCTGACCATCCCGTTCCATCGCTCTAAGACGCCGACGCATAGCTTCGATCTGCTCATCATCAACCAGCTCTAAACCCTCACAGATTTCCTCGTGGGTTAGCGGCCCAACACTTTCGCGTAAATAGTCGAGTACGAATTCTCGACTCGGCACAGGCTTTTGGTACTTGGAGGCTTCGCGGCTAGCATAGGGATCGGTCGGTTTTTCTTTTCGAGACATAAAGGTTTTAGTATCCATTGAATAAGCAGGCAGTCTATGTCTTATAGGCTATGGAGTAAAAGAAATTCGACGGCCAAAAAAAACCCAGACTTGGCAAATGCCATGTCCGGGTTTTAACGGGGTACCAATGATCTAACTACATTTTGACTCGCACCATCCCTAGTGGACAACTTCCTTTGTCAATGCACTCATCACAACATCGACAGCATCAAAACGGCTAGTGCTAATTTGGCCTGTTTCCTTA
>CAXAFJ010000161.1:0-2461 GCA_963968025.1 uncultured Pseudomonadales bacterium
TACTCCCACTCAATAGTGGCAGGCGGTTTGCTCGACACATCATAGGCGACCCGAGACACATCCGAGATTTCATTAATAATACGATTGGAGACTTTCTCCAATAATTCATAGGGGAGATGGGCCCAGCGCGCGGTCATAAAGTCGATGGTCTCCACGGCGCGCAGCGCAATTACCCATTCATAACGGCGTGCATCCCCCACTACACCGACGGATTTAACCGGTAGAAATACGGCAAAGGCTTGACTGGTTTTTTGGTACCAACCAAAGTTGTGTAACTCTTCGATAAAGATCGCATCGGCTTCACGGAGAATGGCGCAGTACTCGCGCTTCACTTCACCGAGGATACGCACACCGAGGCCGGGACCAGGGAAGGGATGACGGTAGACCATATCGTAGGGTAGGCCCAGCTCGACACCAATCTTGCGCACTTCATCTTTAAACAATTCGCGCAGTGGCTCAACCAACTTCAAGGCCATATGATCTGGCAGGCCGCCGACATTGTGGTGAGACTTAATCACATGGGCTTTGCCGGTTTTTGAGGCGGCGGACTCAATCACGTCTGGGTAGATGGTGCCCTGGGCGAGGAATTTAACATTGTCTATTTTGTGCGATTCTTCATCGAAAATATCGATAAAGGTATTGCCTATGACTTTGCGTTTTTTCTCGGGATCACTGACCCCTGCCAGGCCGTCTAAAAACTTGTCTTGGGCATTGGCACGAATGACTTTGACGCCCATATTTTTAGCGAACATCTCCATAACCATGTCGCCTTCATTTTTGCGCAGCAAGCCATTGTCGACAAACACACAGGTGAGCTGGTCGCCGATGGCTTTGTGCAGCAGTGCGGCGACTACTGAGGAGTCGACGCCGCCGGAGAGGCCCAGTAGCACATGACTGTCACCCACCTGTTCTTTTACGCGTGCAATCTGATCTTCAATAATCGCAGCGGCTGTCCAGAGTCCTTCACAGCCACAAACCTGCAGCGCGAAGTGTTGGAACATACGCTCTCCCTGAAGGGTGTGAGTCACTTCTGGGTGGAACTGAATGCCGTAGAATTTTTTCTCTTCGTTGACCATGCCGGCGATGGGGCAAGATGGGGTCGAGGCCATCAGGCTAAAGCCTTCGGGCATGGCAACCACTTTGTCACCGTGGCTCATCCACACATCGAGAAGTGATTCACCGTCGCTGCCGATATGGTCTTTAATGTCTTGCAGCAAGGCTGATTCGTTTTCTACCTTGACCTGGGCATAGCCAAATTCACGGACAGTGGAGGTGTCGACTTTTCCGCCAAGCTGGCTGGCCATGGTTTGCATGCCGTAGCAGATACCCAACACAGGTAGGCCCATTGTGAACACGCAGTCCGATGCGCGGGGTGCTGAGGCGCCACCGGTGACAGATTCGGGTCCGCCGGAGAGGATAATGCCGTTGGGATTAAATTCGCGAATTTCTTCTTCGGTGATATCCCAGGCACGGATCTCTGAGAACACGCCAATTTCACGCACGCGACGCGCAATCAGCTGGGTGTACTGGGAACCAAAATCGAGAATAAGAATCTTTTGCGAATGTAGATCTGACATTGATGGTCTCTTTAAAATAAGCTCTCTAAAATAGAGCTTTCGATAATTAATATTTTAAAAAACGCCTTAGCGTCTTCTAAGAAAAAAGAAAGGCTGCGACATTAATTGAACGCAGCCTTTTCTAAAATACTACAGCACTTTAACACTACAGCACTCTAACCCCACAGCAACGACAAACTCTTATCGGCCACCGGCCGGATAGTTTGGCGCTTCTTTGGTAATCTGCACATCGTGCACATGGCTCTCGCTGGTACCCGCTGAAGTCACGCGAACAAATTCAGGTTCGGTGCGCATCTGGTCCATGGTACTGCAACCGGTGTAACCCATTGCCGAACGCAGACCACCCATCATCTGATGGATAATCGCTGACACTGGACCTTTATAGGGAACGCGACCTTCGATGCCTTCGGGAACCAATTTCTCAGCACCGTCGTTTACATCTTGGAAGTAGCGATCACTGGAACCTTGGTTGCGGGCCATGGCACCTAGGGAGCCCATACCGCGATAGGATTTGTAAGAGCGGCCCTGATAAATTTCGATTTCGCCCGGGGCTTCTTCAGTACCGGCCAACATGGAACCCATCATCACCGCACTGGCACCGGCCACAACGGCCTTGGACATATCGCCTGAATAGCGGATACCGCCGTCGGCAATCACCGGAACGCCGGTGCCGGCGAGGGCTGCTACAGCGTCGGCTATGGCAGTGATCTGCGGTACGCCAATACCTGTGACGATTCGTGTGGTACAGATTGAACCCGGACCTATACCGACTTTGACACCATCGGCTCCGGCATCGGCCAGAGCTTTGGCGCCAGCACCGGTGGCGACATTGCCGCCAATAACCTGAACATCGGGGAAGTTGGCCTTGATCCAGGTAACGCGTT
>CAXAFJ010000162.1:0-2424 GCA_963968025.1 uncultured Pseudomonadales bacterium
CCATGAGTTTGTTATTTTCAGCGTTCGCGCAACTCGCTATGGCTCAAACAGGGCGCTCGTTCAATCTGAAAAGAACAGGCTCATAAGCGAGCCCTGATTGATCTCAAAGGCTCTGTATGGCCTCGCTGAAAGATTGCAGATGCTGATGGTAGATTCCTCTACTCAGCTCGGGATGAGGCGCTCACTGTCATCCCGGCAGCCTGTTTGGAATCACTAAAACTGCGTTGTTGGCAAATGCACTACAAGACCGTCGTGGCTATCACTGACCTTTACCTGACAGGACAGGCGACTATTTTCTTTTGGCTCACTGACGCAGTCGAGCAAATCAATTTCCATCTCTTCAGCAGGTTCGACTTTATCGATCCAGTCCGCATCTATATAACAGTGGCAGGTGGCGCAGCTACATGAGCCGCCGCACTCGGCGACAATTCCGTCGATCATATTGTCAACGGCACCTTGCATCAGGCTGCTGCCGTCTTCCAGGTTGACTTCCTGGCTCTGGCCATCAGCCTGAATATAAGTGACTCTGGGCATAACTGAACTCCAATAATAAGTAATTTAAAATGAATGATTTTCTTAGCGGGTTAATAGTGTTTTTAAAGACAGACTATCATCTGCAAGCTGAGCTGGATCAAGCTGACTGCCCTGCATAATAAGCTTCTTGCCGAACATAAATTCCTGCGGTCGATTCACTGCATCCACCGCCAGTAATTTACCTTCACGCATATAAAAGGCAGCAAAGCTTCGGCTGCCGTCAATATCACCGCGCACAATGACATCGGTATAACCTTGGGAGAGTCCGGCGATCTGTAGTTTAAGATCATATTGATCAGACCAGAACCAGGGTAGCGCTGAGTAGGGTTTGAGATTGCCGCAAAGGGTGTTGGCTGCCACTGAGGCTTGGTCGAGTGCGTTTTGCACCGACTCGAGACGCAGATGGCGTTGATAGATTGGATTGTAATGAGAGGTGCAGTCACCAGCGGCCAAAATATTTTCGTCGCTGGTGCGGGCAAATTCGTCGACGACAGTACCGTTGTCGATTTTCAGGCCAGCCTGTTCGGCTAACTCTGTATTGGGTATTACGCCGACACCGATGATCACGATATCTGCTTCATATTCGCTACCATCATGGCACTGCACTGATTCCACCTGCTTGTCGCCGCTAATACCTACGGCTTGCACATCGGCGATAATCTCCACACCTTCTTCGGCGTGTATACGTGAATAGAAGGCTGCTACTTCCGGTGCGGTGACGCGCTGTAAAATACGCGGCATAGCCTCGAGGACGGTGACTTGCATGCCGAGCTTGCGCAGCGCGGAGGCGGTTTCTAGGCCGATATAACCGCCGCCAATTATGACTGCGCGCTTATTGGCGCCGGTAAACATTTTAATTTGCTGGGCATCGTTGAGGTCGCGCAAATAAAATACGCCTTTTAACGCTACACCGGGGATATCAATTTTGCGCACTCGAGCACCGGTGGTCAGTACCAGCTTGTCGTAATCCAGGGCCATGCCATCTTCGAGGAGTAGCTGTTTGTTGGGGCGGTCAATGGCTGAGGCGGTGACCCCCATGGTGATGCCGACATTACATTTGCTGTAGACAGCCGCGGGGCGAATTAGGATTTGTTCGGCGGTTTTTGTGCCTGCAAGATAGTCTTTTGATAGTGGTGGACGATGATAGGGCAGGGCGTATTCATTGGAGATCATCGAGATGGAACCGGTCCATCCCTGCTGGCGCAAAGTCGGGGCGAGCTGGGCCGCTGCGTGGCTGGCGCCGATAATGATGCATCTGGACTTTGCTACCATTGGTGGAGAGCTCCTGTAGATTGGCCATCGGTTGGCTTCTTTTATTGGGTTGTGACTATACAGGCTTTGAATAAAACAAACAAAGATGTCTTTAATGTTTCGGGCTGTTTTTTACGATGTTGGTGATGGTTATTTGGGTGCAGAAAAAAGGACCTCAGCCTAAAAAAACACTGTCATCCCGAGCCGCTAATATGCTGTCATCCCGACCGTAGTGGAGGGATCTCTCGACAGTGGCAGAGACTCAGACTTCAAGCTCTCTGCACAGGAGATCCTTCGACTGCGCTCAGGATGACAGGCTTGGGTGTGGCTCGCGGTCAAAAAAATTGGGTGCCACCCCGAGCCGCTAATACGCTGTCATCCCGACCGTAGTGGAGGGATCTTAGCCAGTCGGCAGGGGATCCTTCGGTTCGCTACGCTCTCTCAGGATGACAAAAAAACACTGTCATCCCGACCGTAGTGGAGGGATCTCTCAACAGTGGCAGAGACTCAGACTTCAGGCTCTCTATTCAGGAGATCCTTCGACTGCGCTCAGCCAGTCGGCAGGAGATCCTTCGGTTCGCTATGCTCTCTCAGGATGATCGGCTTCGCCGATCACTTTAAGCCGGCATAATAGGCTGC
>CAXAFJ010000163.1:0-2401 GCA_963968025.1 uncultured Pseudomonadales bacterium
CAGGTTGAAGGTCGTCTTTGCGTCCCCACTGAGAAGCCTAGTCACAGACGCGGTCAGGTTGCCTTGACGCCCTACCTTCCTGCTATAACCCGCGGTCAGTATCTTATTCCCAGTCCGGTCACGGAAGGCCTGCTGCGTGTAGTTCGCTCTGAAGGAGCCATAATCGGTAGTCGCCAGATTGACAAACATCTGGCTTATCTGCCGGGGCGCAAGTGCTTCGGGCTCCAGCCCCAACTTCGCGAAGCGCTGGCTGGCGAGCTGTGTGTTGGCGCCGAAACTAACGTAGCGGCCCTGACGCTGAAACCCAAGCTCCAGCAATCCGCCCACTCCCTTATCACTGTGGCTCATGGCGAGGGAGCTGGACAACACACCGGCAACCGGCCATAGCATCACGCCGCCCAGCCCCACAGTCTGCTGGTGGCCGAGAAGCTCACCGTGGAGCTCGCCGGTGAACTGCTCGGTGATCCCCAAGCGGTGCGTACCGACCGCCAGGGGGCGGCCGTAGTTATTACTGTCGGTGCCAAAATTCCTGCGCACAAAACCTAACTCGTAAGAATACTCTTGCAGGCCCGGCTTCAGCAGGCGGGGGGTGGCATAGAAGGGCTGTGTGATGACCTGCTCGCGCCCTAAAATATCGCGTACCACCAAACGTGCATCCCCTTGGCCAGTCGTAACCGGCAGATCCTGGATGCTGAACGGCCCGCTGGGCACTTCGCGGCTCATGCGCAAGGCACTATCAACATAAAGGTCCACTGTGGAGGGCAGCGCCGCTTCGCCAGACACCGCGGGTAGCGGGAAAGCAATAAAGCCAGGCTGGGTAGAAAAATTAGTCGACCACTGCACGCCACCGAAGCGCACTGCGCCTCCCCAACTGCTTGTGCCGCTGATCGCGTCGCCAACTCGCAGGCTGGCGACTTCCAGCGGCTGATCTCGCGTCCAGGTGGTATCCAGCCGGACGGCGGTCGCTTTTCCGTTGAGGTCCCGCGCCAACAGACGCGTTTGGGCCGTACCCCAGCCAGCGAAACCACCCAGCTCCAGCAGCCCGCTGGTCGATGTTCGCCCTTGCGCATGATTGGCCGACACATCGTAATTAAGAAAGCCGCCGGGCGACGCCGGGGTGGGCGCACTGAAATCGGTCACCGTCCCCTTTAGCCGCGTGGCATCAAATAAGCTTGGGGGGGCTTGAACCGTTAGCGTTTGACTGGATTCATTAAATTCATATGACAGGCCTGCCAGCGTATCAAGTGCATAAAAATCTTCGCCGTCACGGTTAAGGGGGGTAGTGTCAGGCAAGTGCAAGCGCCAGCGCCGCAGATCTTGAGCCCCCGCGAACAAACGGTCGTCGCTGCGCAGTAAAAAGGCGACCCCCTGCTCTTGCTGGTTGATAACCACCACCAGAAATACTTCGTCTACAGCAAGCGCCGTGTCTTCCGCCAGCGCCGCTGACGGGACTAGTGCCAGCAAACCAAGCAGGAGTAAGCCTGCATTTAGGGACTTGCAGGCATTAATCTTATGAGCACCGATTCCTGCCTGGCGCACATCAAGGTGCAATCATGACTTCGGCCTCAATGTCACCGGCATCCGTCTGAGCAAAAAGCTGTAAGGAAGTCCCTGGTGGTGGGACTGGATATTCCGAGTTAGCTGGCAGGTTCCAGTCACGACTCTGACCCGATAGCACATACTCAGCAGATTGTTTGGTCACCCAAGGTTGCGCGCTACCGGGCAACGACAGCTTGAAGTTGGCGATTTGGATATGGGCATTACCGTTGTTGGTCAGGCTAATCTTGAGGGCACCTAGCGGGGTGCGAGTCGCCTGCCACAGCAGCACGGGTTTAGCGTCGACCTTGGGTAAAACAAATACTGGAAGGCTGATGCGCATCAACATTCGTGTACCCATAAAATCGGGATTGGGGGGGGGCGGCAATTCCTGGAGGACAATGCGATAGGTAAGCTCGCGCTGCCCATCCGGCGCTCGCCGAAGTCCGACCCGGACCAACTGCGAACCACCCGCTGGCACGGTAAAAATAGGCGGGTTGGCCAGCAGCTCGCGAGTGGGCGTTAAAACATCCTGGCCCTCCGCTTGTGACCAGCTCAGCATCTCCATTTGCAGCGACGCCGGCTCAGTGCCGTCGTTACGCACGGTGAGTGCGCCCATCGACTGGCTCTCGGATAGCGTCACTCGCACGGGGCTCACCCCCAAAGAGGCGGCGCTTGCGACACTGGCTCCCATTACCAAAAGAATGATGCCGAAAGCTGCTTTGGCCATTGCACGCGCGAGCATTAGAAAAGCACCGTTACATCGACTGTATCAGTATAGCTTCCCGCCGAGGCGTGCTGATTTTGAAAAACTTTACCATAAACAGTCAAATCATCAGAGGTACCAGTACCAACAACGCTTCGA
>CAXAFJ010000164.1:0-1935 GCA_963968025.1 uncultured Pseudomonadales bacterium
TCTAGCTCAAGGCACTCTAGCTCAAGGCTGTCTAATCCAAGGCTGTCTAACCCAGTGCTCTCTACCTTGAGGCTCTCCAACACCGAATTCTGCCCTGCTCTACCGCTCTATATCAGCACTGTCCAGCAGGCTTGTCTGGACTGCCTGCAACTCGCGACCACCGGTAGAGGATACGCCAGCATAACTGAGACTGGCTTTTTGCTCTCGGCTAAGTTTGCTGCTGTCGCCCGACTCGACATCGGTTAAGGCCACCACAACAAAGTCACCGCTGCGGGTGTAGAAGCTTTCAATCAGGTCTTCAGTAGCCGTGGCTGGCAGCTGAAAGACAAAACGTTTGACCTCATCGTTGATGCCACCGGTACTGCGTTTGGCATCCAGAACAACTTGCCAGTCCAGGTTCTCGGCTTTGGCAACAGTTTCAATCTGATCACCGGAGTCAACATTGGCCAACAATTCTGCACCCCGTGCAGCAAGATCGGCGCGAGCCAATTCATTACTCAGAGTTGCTATTACAGTCCCCTTCACTTCAGCTAAGACTTTCTGGCGGGCTGGAATAGCGTTGTTCAATTTCACTACGACGTAGCGATCATCGCCCAATTCAAGCACTTCACTGGCATAGCCGTCTTCTAGCACTTCAGCGCTAAAGGCCGCCTTGACCACTGCTGGGTCGGCACTGACGCCACTGGCGCCAGCTCGTGTGAAGGGCTCGGAGACCTGAGCCGTCAACTGCAGGTCTTCAGCAATCTCAGCTAGGCTCTCAGCGTTGTAGCTCAGTTCTTTTAACTTGGCCAACTTCTCAACTAACCAGACATCGGTGAGCTCAGTAATCAGCTCCTGTTCAATGCGCCCGCGCTCAGTCGCAAAATCAATGCTCTGCTCCTGTATGTCCAGCAGCTTGATGAGGTGTGTTCCGCTATCCGTCGATACAGGTGCGGAGACTTCGTCCAGCTGCAGCGCTTCTAGCGCCGCTTCAAAGGACTCGGGAAAGGTGTCGCCGGAGGTGTAACCGAGATCGCCGCCAAAATCAGCAGAACCGACGTCCTCTGAGTACTCTTTAGCCAGGGCTTCAAAGCTCTCACCAGCCGCTAATTTTTGCTTGATTTCAGTTAACGTCGCAGCGCTGGGATCTGCCAGAAGGATATGTGCAGCCTGACGTGAGGTTGTTGATTCGAGGGACTCAAGCTGCTCTTCGTAGCGCGCTTTAATCTGCCCTTCAGCAACCGTTTGAGTTGCGCTAAACAACCCTGGACTGAGCTCAATATAATCAATTACAACTTGCTCAGCCGCCTGATAGCGCTGTTTGTTAGCCTGGTAGTAATTTTCGATTTGTTCATCACTGAGGTCAACAGCATCAGCCGAGGCCTGCAGCGGCACGGTTAGGTAATAATAATCGCGCTGCTGTTCGGTGATGCTAGCCAATAGGTCCACCTCGGTCTCGGTGGTAAAGCCTGAGGCTATAAAACCGCGGACATACTGCTCAACCAACATATCGCCTTTGAGCATTTCAAGGAAAGTACCGCTGGTATAACCCTGATTGCGGATTGTGTAGAGATAGAGGTCTTGATCAAAACGACCATCGTCAGATTGAAAAGACGGCGTGCCGAGAAGTACTTTGCTAGTGGTGCGGGATGAGACGCCCATACCAGCAGATTTTGCCGCCTGGGTAAGCAGTTTGCGGCCAATAATTTGGTTTAATACCTGCGGGCGAATTAGCTCGTCGGTTAAGACGGCGGCATCGAGCCCTTCATTTTCGCTGAGGATGCGTCGCTTCTCGCCATTAATGGCTCGCTGTACGCTCAACTCAGTTACCTTTTCGCCGTTGACGGTGACCGCGGTATCAGCCCCGCTACCGGACATAGACAGTGAACCTATACCAGAAAACGCAAAGACAATGGCAATCAAGATAACGATACCGAAGGCGATGCCTTTCATGTT
>CAXAFJ010000165.1:0-1879 GCA_963968025.1 uncultured Pseudomonadales bacterium
AGGCGAGAAAGGATCCACTGAGAATCCCCAGCCACAGAGTACTGTTCAGTCCTGGATTAAATTCATCGAGCCGTGCCGGAAAGCTCGCTAAGTCACTGCGCGTGACCCAGACAATTAGTATCAGTCCGGCTATCTCCACTAGGGTGATCACAGCAGCGGTTATCACTGACTGGCCAATGCCCCAGATGGCCAGCAACCCCAGTAACAGGGTAACCACAACAATCGCGACCCAGTCAGGGATAGCGACAAAGACCTGCAGATAGCCAACAAAGCCATTTGCAAGAGCCGCGGCGGAGATACAGCCATTGAGTACTACAAGCATACCAATAACTAATGTCAGGCTCTTTTTATTAAAGGCCTGTTGCACATAGACCGCTTCGCCAGCGCTCTTGGGATAGCGGCTGGAGAGTTCGGCGAAGGCCAAGGCTGTAAAGGCGGAGAGCAGGGCGGCAGCGACAAATGACAGGGGCGCGAGCATACCGGCTCGAGCGGCAACCTTGCCCGCTAGTGCATAGATACCACCGCCAATAGTGGTGCCAAGGCCGTAGAGAATTAGCATGGGCAGAGTGAGAGCGCGCCTGAGCTGATTGTCTGGATTGTGCAACGCTACCTCCTATTTCTTGGTTGGCGAGTTCTGTCTTCTTGAATTCAAAGCTGTGCCATTGGCCTAACTTTAGCGTAGACCCGATATTGCCCTGCTTAATCCGCGGTAAGCACCGTTGCAACCAGGTTGGTCAATAAAACATTCATTTCTAGGGTGGGGACTAAGGCGCTTTTGGAGTCTTATAGAGTATGCCCAGTGACAACGTTAGCCGGTTGAGAAGCCGGGGCAAACCATAATAAGGATTATTAGGTAAATGCTAACCTCAGGATTTAGGTTAGAAAACGGATTTATAGGTGACAAGGTGAGTCGTAGACAGCAAGACTTAGAGCATATGGATCTGCCGACAGATGAAGGTATTCTGTTGGATCGTGATAGGCTCGAAATAGAGGGACTTATTGTGCATATGACAGCCGCAGGTGCTGGTATTAGCCAAGCCGAAATCGATCAATTATACAAAGATACCTCCAATGAGTTGCGTCGCCTGTTGGTGCGCAAGCTGGGTGATGAAGAGGGCGCCGAGGCGCTGGCTCAGGATGCCTATCTCAAACTACTGCGGATTAAGCACAATCAGGATGTTGGCGATTTGCGTCACTACCTGTTCAGTATGGCCGTTAGGCTGGCGCTTAACGTGCTGCGTAAGCGCAAGATGGACAGCCAGTACTATGGCCACAAAGAAAAGTCTGCGCGTCTATTAATCCAGGACAGTTCTGCCTACCGTGTGCTTCTCGATGAGCTCAAGTGCGAGACCTTAAAAGAGAGCATTGCTCAGCTGCCTGAAAAGACGCGTTATATCTATCTGTTACACGAGTTTAAAAAACTGCCAACTGCTGAGATTGCCCGGCAGCTGAACGCCTCTGAAGCGGTTATTATCACCCATCTTGATTGTGCTAAGGGACAGGCCGAAAAAGCCTTAACTGAATTTGTCTTAATGGATGTCTGACATCTCTTCCACAGACAAAACCCGAGCGGCACTGAAAAGCCTCGAGCCTTGGGCTGATGATGAGATTAGCCGGCTTGAGAAGACCTTTGCCGCTCAGGGTCCCTCGGATGATCTAGCCGCTAAACCGTCTCGATCGCTAAGCTCTTTAGTTGGATTAGTCGGAGATGCCTTAGGTTTTTTCAAAACGGGCTACTTTCTACCTAGTTTTCTACTGGGCTTGATCTTGGGTCTGTCTCTATCAGCACTGATCATCCTGCTCTAGATAGGGCCAGAGATACCCGCAAAGACAATTAGACCTCATTAGACCTCATTAAACCTCATTAAACCTCATTAAA
>CAXAFJ010000166.1:0-1729 GCA_963968025.1 uncultured Pseudomonadales bacterium
GAGAGACTAGCCCAATGATTAAATATCCCGAGAGACTCAATCTCGCCCAGACACCAACGCCGTTCTATCCTCTAGAGCGACTGTCTGAGTATCTCGGCGGGCCGCGCATCTGGATTAAGCGCGATGATCTCACCGGTGCTGCAACCTCAGGCAATAAAATCCGCAAGCTCGAATTTCTGCTGGCTGAAGCCCTAGCCAATGGCTGCGACACCCTGATCACCTCAGGCGGTGTGCAGTCCAACCACTGTCGCTCGGTGGCGCTTCTCGGGGCCCAGCTGGGGCTCAAGGTTCACCTTTTATTGCGCGCCGATATTGAACCCAAGCCAGTGGGCAATCTGCTGCTCGACCACTTGGCCGGTGCCACGATTAGTCACTACAGCCTCGAAGAGTATAAAGGCTTGGACAGGCTCTTCTCCCAGTGGCAAGACCACTACGCGGGACTTGGCAGCAAGGCCTATTCAATCCCCACCGGTGGCAGCAATGGCACTGGTATGTGGGGCTATATAGCCGCCGCTGAGGAGCTCTCTCAGGACTTTCAGCGCAATTGCATAGAACCGCAGGCGATTGTCCACGCTACCGGTTCTGCCGGCACTCAGGCGGGTTTAATGCTGGGTTGTCAATTGCATCAGATCAATACCAAAGTAAAAGCTTACGCGGTCTGTGATAACAGCGCCTACTTCACCCGCAAGGTGCGCGCTGATCTCGAGGGTTGGCAGAGCCAATACAGTCCGCAGACAGATATTTCAGGGCTGCTCGCGGACACCTGCGACGAGTATGTGGGCCCAGCTTATGGCGTAGCCGGTGACGAGGTGTTTGACGCGATTAAACAGGTCGCCGCCCTCGAGGGCATTTTGCTCGACCCGGTTTATACCGGCAAAGCATTCTTTGGCATGATGGAAGATATCAAAAAAGGTAAATTCTCCAGTGAGCCGGGCGACGATATTGTCTTTCTCCACACTGGCGGACTTTTTGGACTGTTCGCCCAGCAACATCGTTTGGGCTACTAGTTTGACGTAACAACAGGCTTAATTGTTAGCTCGACAATAAGAATAATATTAAAAAGAAGGGACTGATATGTTTGAACAAATAATTGACGCCATGAGAGATGTGATCTGGGGCCCGGGCATGCTGGCACTGTTGCTGGGAACCGGTATCTATTTATCGATTGGCCTGAAAGGCATCAGTATCACCAAGATTCCCTATGCCTTAGCGCAGCTTTTTAAAGGCCGCAAGGGTAGTGGAGAAGGGGAGATAAGCCCGTTTAACGCGCTGATGACCGCGCTTTCATCTACCGTTGGCACCGGTAATATTGCTGGTGTCGCCACAGCTATTGCACTGGGTGGACCCGGAGCGCTGTTCTGGATGTGGTGTGCCGCGGTTATCGGCCTCGCCACCAAATATGCTGAGGCAGTATTGGCGGTTCACTACCGTGAAACCGACGAACAGGGTAAGAAGGTCGGCGGCCCCATGTACTACATCAAGAACGGTCTCGGCGCTAAGTGGAAGTGGCTGGGTATGTTGTTTGCCTTTTTTGGTGCCTTGGCCGGTTTCGGTCTCGCCAACACAGTGCAGTCGAATGCGGTATCCCAAGTTCTAGAGAGCAACTTCAATGTACCTACTCTGGTGAGCGGCATTGTGATGTCGGTACTGGTGGGCATTGTCTTGCTCGGCGGAATTAAGCGCATTGCTGAAGTGGCGGGCAAGCTGGTCCCCTTAATGGCGGTTATCT